>JANWXJ010000062.1 GCA_025055335.1 Acetobacteraceae bacterium | reverse complement strand
GCCGGCGCGCAGCGCCCGCGCGCGTTCTGCGTCGGCGGCGGTGCGGGCGCGCTCGGCCTCGGCGGCGGAGAGCTCGGCCTCGGCGGCGCGCAGGGCGAGCGCGAGATCGGCTGCGTCCAGCCGCGCCAGCGCCTGGCCCGCGGAGACGCGCTCGCCCGGTTCGACCAGGCGTTCGCTGATCCGCCCGCCGGTGCGGAAGGCGAGCTCGGCTTCGCGGCGCGGGCGCAGCGTGCCGGTGAAGGCGCGGGGCGGCTCGGCGGGCATGAGGCGTATTCCGGCCACCTGCACCGGCCGCGGGGGATCCTGCGGCGGGGTGGCGGTGTCGGCCTCCGCGAGGCAGCCGGAGAGGAGCGGGGCGGCGAGAAGGAGGCGGGCGAGGCGGGTGGCGGTGGCGGGGGGCATGGCGGGGCTCTGTCGTCCTGCCCCGCAGCATCACCCTATTACTGATGAAAGTCAACAAACGTCATCGCATACTTATCAGGCCGGCGGATCCGCTCGCAACGCACGCAGGATGAACGCGATCATCTCCTCGAGCGCCGCGGCAAGGGTCTCGGTCGACTCGCCCCGTGCCAGGCATTCCGCGACCTGGTGCGGGTGGTTCCACATCATCAGCGCGCGCCGGATGGTCACTGCCGTCGCCTCGGGGTCGAGGCGGGCGAACTCGCCCGCCGCCATCCCGTCCATCAGCACATGGCGGATGGCCTCGGTGATGGCGCGGATGCAGCGCTCGACCACGCCCCAGTGTTCCGCCATCGCGGCGGTCACCATGTCGTGCAGGCGTTTCTCGTGGAAGAACAGCTCGATCTCCTGCGCGTGCAGATACCGGACAAGACGCGCGAGGCGCTCGGTCGCGCTGCCCTCGCCGCGCGCGATCGCCCAGGCGCCGGCCTCGAGGCCGGCCAGCATGCGCGCCGCGATCGCCTCGTTGATCGCGCTTTTCGAGGGGAAGAAGCGGTACACATTGGCCGGCGACATGCCGAGTTCGCGCGCGATGTCGGCGACCGCCGTCTTCTGGTAGCCCATGGTGCGGAACAGCCGCAGCGCGACATCCAGGATGCGCTGCCGCGTCGCCTCGGCGCGGTCCGGGCTGGCCGGGGCGGTGTTCTCCAGCATCTTCATGAAGTGACAGATATCATCACTCGTCAGACGTGTCGAGGCAGATCCGGCGATGGACGCGCCGATCGCCGCGCCGCATCCTGCCTGCCGACACGCCCCGGAGTCATGCCATGCCCGTCCCCGACGTCTCCCCCGCCGAAGCCTGGGAGGCCCTGCTGACCGACCCTGCCGCCGTGCTCGTGGATGTGCGCACCGAGGCCGAATGGACCTTCGTCGGCCTGCCCGACCTGTCGGCCGCCGGGAAGCAGCCGGTGCTGATCCCGTGGCAGCTCTACCCCTCGATGCAGGTGAACGGCGCCTTCCCCGAACACCTGCGCAAGGCGGGCATCACCGCCGACCACAAGGTGTACTACCTCTGCCGCTCCGGCGCGCGATCGCTCGCCGCCGCCCAGGCGGCGCAGGCGGCCGGCTTCCCGCATGCCTTCAACATCGCCGACGGCTTCGAGGGGCCGGTGGATGCCGAAGGCCACCGCGGCACGGTGGCCGGCTGGAAGGCCTCGGGCCTGCCCTGGCGGCAGCGCTGAGCCTCAGGCGAAGCGTTCCGGAAACAGGCTGCTGAGCCCGGCTTCCGACGCCTCGCACCGCCCGCGCTCGGTGATCAGCCCCGTCACGAGCCGCGCCGGCGTGACGTCGAAGGCCGGGTTGGCGGCGGGGCTTCCGGCCGCCGCCACCCGCACCGTGGCCACCGTGCCGTCGGGCAGAAGGCCGGTCGCCTCGGTCACCTCGCTCGCGCCGCGTTCCTCGATCGGGATCTCCGCCACGCCGTCGGCGATGCGCGTGTCGAGCGTCGGGGAGGGCAGGGCCACCCAGAACGGCACCCCGTTGTCCTTCGCCGCCAGCGCCTTGAGGTAGGTGCCGATCTTGTTCGCCACGTCGCCCCGCCGCGTCACGCGGTCGGTGCCGACGATCACGAGGTCCACCTCGCCCCGCTGCATCAGGTGGCCGCCGGCGTTGTCGGCCACCACCGTGTGCGGCACGCCATGGGCGCCGAGTTCCCACGCCGTCAGCGCCGCGCCCTGGTTGCGCGGCCGCGTCTCGTCCACCCACACATGCACGGGGATGCCGGCATCATGCGCGCGGTAGATCGGCGAGAGGGCGGTGCCCCAGTCCACGGTGGCGATCCAGCCTGCGTTGCAGTGCGTCAGGATGTTGACGCGCCCGCCGCCCTTGCGCGCCGCCGCCTCCTCGATCAGCGGCAGGCCGTGGCGGCCGATCGCCTCGTTCATCGCCACGTCCTCATCGCAGATCAGAGCCGCCTCGGCATAGGCGGCGGCGGCACGCTCGGGCAGTGGGGTGTTGCGCAGCCGCGCGAGCATGCGCTCGAGCGCCCAGCGCAGGTTCACGGCCGTCGGGCGCGTGCGCCCGAGCATCTCCGCCGCCGCCTCGAGGCTGGCCGGATCCCGCCGCAGCGCCAGCGCCAGCCCATAGGCCGCGACCGCCCCGATCAGCGGCGCCCCGCGCACCTGCATCGAGCGTATGGCATGCACCACCTGTTCCTCGTCGGTCAGGCGCAGGATCTCGACGGCCCAGGGCAGCCGCGTCTGGTCGAAGATGCGCACCGACCAGCCGTCGGCCGGATCCACCCAGACGCTGCGGTAGGGGATGCCCGCGATCCTCATGCCGCGGCCACCGCCTCGATCTCGATCAGCCAGGCGGGGTCGATCAGCCCGGCAACGACGGTGGTGGCGGCCACCTCCCGCCCGCCCAGCATCTCGGCCCGCACCGCGCGCGCGACCGGGGTGAAGGACGCATCGGCAAGGAAGGTGCCGATCCTCACGATGTTCTCGGGCCCCATGCCGGCGGCGGCCAGCTGCGCGAGCACATTGCGCCAGCAGGCGCGGCACTGCGCCTCGAAGCCTTCGGGCACGGTGCCGTCGGGCAGGGCCGGGATCTGGCCGCTGACGAACAGCAGGCGGGAGGCACCGGACACCTCCACCGCGGCGGCGTAGCCGCGGGTCGGCGGCGCGTCGGGCGAGGCGACGGTGCGGCGTTGCATGGCTGGTCCTCCGGATGGCGCGGTGCTGCGGGAGATGCCCCGGACCGCGGGCGCTTGCAACGCGATGCGTCCCGCACCTCGCGGCCGGGCGGTGCTGGCTCAGATCCGCTGGTGCAGCGCGCAGACCAGGGTGAACAGCCGCCGCGCCGTCTCGAAATCGAGGTCTATCCTGCCCCTGAGCCGCTCGGCGAGCAGCTCCGCCCCTTCGTTGTGCAGCCCGCGCCGGCCCATGTCGATCGCCTGCACGCGCGCCTCGGGGTGGCCCTCGTGCACCGCCATCTCATGGCTTTCCACCACCAGGTGATAGTCCTTGATCAGCCGCCGGAACGGCCCGAGGGCGAGGGCGAATACGCGCAGCGGCCGGTCCTCGGCGTCGCGGATGTCGAACACCAGGCGGCCATCGCGGATGGACAGGTGCAGCACGAAGGGCCCGCGCCCGAGGCCCTTGGGGTCGAAGCGGTTGCCGGCCAGCAGGTCGCGCACCGCGGCGCGGCGGTCCGCCTCGGCGTAGGCGCTCGGCGCCGGGATGGCATCCGGAAGTTCCAGGCGGATGATGTGCCGGTCAGGCACGGCCGCTCTCCGGGCCGCCTTCGCTGCCGTCGATGCCAAGCCGCAGCATCAGCCCGATGGTCGCCCCCTTCACCGGCCGCAGCAGCAGGATGCAGGCCGCCGTGATCACCGGCGCCCACAGCACCGCATGCACCCAGAGCGGCGGGGCGAAGGCGCGCTCCAGCCCGAACACGAAGGGCGCGAGCAGCTTGCTGGCGATGAAGATGGTGAAATAGGGCGGCGCATCGTCGGCGCGGATGCGGGAAAGGTCCGTGCCGCAGCACTCGCAGCGCGGGGCCGGCTTCAGGTAGCCGGCGAACAGCCGCCCCTTGCCGCAGGCCGGGCAGCGGCCGCGCGCCCCGCGCCACAGCATGCCGGGCAGGCCGGGATCGGCCTGCCGCCCGGCCACGGGACGCGAAGAGGGGGTGGCGCCGCTCGCGGCGTCCGGTCGCATGATCCGGTGTTCCTCCGTGCCGGGCCGGTGCCCGGACATCTTTGTGCAATGCAATATATCCGCCCCGGAGGCCGGGCGGGTCAAGGTGGGAATCGTTCCGCCGGGGTCAGGGGAAGACCACCGTCTTGCGCCCGTTCAGCAGCACCCGGTCCTCGAGGTGCCATGCCACGGCGCGCGCGAGCACCCGGCGCTCGATGTCGCGGCCCTTGCGAATGAGCGTCTCGGGGCTGTCGGCATGGGTTACCCGCTCGACGTCCTGCTCGATGATCGGGCCCTCGTCGAGGTCGCCCGTCACGTAGTGCGCGGTGGCGCCGATCAGCTTCACCCCCCGCTCATGCGCCTGGTGGTAGGGCCTCGCACCCTTGAAGCCGGGCAGGAAGGAGTGGTGGATGTTGATGCAGCGGCCGGCGAGCTTCGCCGCGAGCCCGCCCGAGAGGATCTGCATGTAGCGCGCGAGCACCACGAGTTCCGCGCCCGACTCGCGGATCAGCTGCCACAGCGCGTGCTCCTGCTCGAGCTTCGTCTCCGGCGTGACGGGCAGGTGGTGGAACGGTGCGCCCTGCAGGTCGAGATGGGCGAAGGTCTCGGCCGGGTGGTTCGAGGCGATGCCGACGAGGTCCATCGTCAGCTCCCCGATGCGGCGGCGATACAGCAGGTCGGCGAGGCAATGGTCGGGCTTCGAGACCAGGATCAGCACCCGCCGCGGCACAGAGGCGTCGCGCAGGGTGAAGGCCATGCAGTACTCGGCGGCGAGGGCGGCGAAGGCGGCGTTCAGCGCCTCCGCCGGAGGCAGGGTGGCGCCCGGCGCGGCGCGGAACACGACGCGCATGAAGAAGCGGCCGGTCGCCTCGTCGTCGTATTGCTGTGCTTCGCGGATGTCGCCGCCCTGGCCGAACACGAAGTTCGCGACCGCCGCCACGATGCCGGGGCGGTTCGG
>JANWXJ010000157.1 GCA_025055335.1 Acetobacteraceae bacterium | reverse complement strand
CGTCGCGCGCGAGGTGTTCGGCGCGCGGGCGGAGGCGGCGGACGCACTTGCGGGCGTCGTAGCCGTCGGGCTGCTCTGCCGCGCGGACCCTGGCGAGTTTCCCCTTCTTCCCGCGCGCTACCACGTCGCGGCGACTGGGATCGAAGGCGCCTGTATCCGCCTCGATGGCGACGCGCCGGAAGGCTGGTCCGACGTGGCCCTGAAGCGCAGCGCCGAGGGTCCGAATGGCGAGCCCTACTATCCTCTCCTCCGCTGCGTGTCGTGCGCCCGCCCGTTTGTGGAGGCGTGGCAGGAGGACGGCCATCTGCGACCAAGGCCGTCCAACCTGCGCTCCGCGCAGCGGGAGGTGTTCTGGCTCGGGCGCCTTTCCGTGGTCCAGACCGACGATGAGGAGGACGAGGCAGGCCAGGATGCCGGTGAGATTCCGTCGATCACCTTCGATCCGAAGGACGGCCGCATCCTGGGTGGGCAGCGTTCCGGCACCGTCACCCTGCGATGTGTGCCTGCCGAGAAGGACGAAGATGACGGCCGGCGCTATGTGCGCCGCTGCCCCGCATGCGGATACCGCGCGCGTCGGACACCCGAGGCCCTGACCCGGCTCTCCCCCGGCGATGACGCGCTAGCGGCTGTGGTAACCCAGGAGACGCTGGAGGCCCTCCCGGCGCGCGGCGGCGACGGGACCGCCCGGCCGCTGCAGGGGCGGAAACTGTTGGTCTTCTCGGACAACCGGCAGGACGCAGCGTTCTTCGCGCCCTATTTCGAGCGCACGTCGCTCGAGCTCTCGGTCCGAGGTGCGGTCTTCGTCGCCTGCACCGGGGCAGGCAGCGCGCGCGCCCTGAGGGCGGTGGTGCGGAGCGCGCAGGAGCACCTCGGGAACGGCGACCCCGGCGCCGTTCGGCTCTATGACGCCGACGGCGTGACGCCACTCGACGACGCCGAGGTGGAGCGGCTTCTCCTAGGTTTGACGGTCGCGGAGTTCTGCCTTCCCGGAGCGCGTCGGACGTCGCTGGAGGCGCTGGGGCTCGTCGCGGTGGACTACGACCCGGAGCGCCTCGACGCGCTGCTGGGGCGGCTGGAGCCGCTCGCCCCCGAACCAGCGAGGCCGCTTGTGCGCGACCTCGCGCTGGTTCTTCTTGAGCAGATCCGCCGCGCGCGGGCGATCAACCCCTTTGCCGGCCTCCAGCTCACCGACGCCCGGCTCTGGACGGACGCCTTCGCGCACCGCGACGTCGCCTTCGTCCCGAGCGGCGCGCAGGGCCGCAAGCTCAACTGGCTGCCGTCGCCGTCTCGTCTCGAGATGTCCCGCCGCGGGTGGCTGCTGTTCCGGAGGCTCGGCTTAACCCGGGACGAAGTCTTCCAGTTCCTGCAGGACTTCTGGGAGCAGGCCTTCAACGCGAGGCTGCTGGTCGCGCACGAGGGCGGCCGCGTGCTCGACCTGCAACACCTCCGCCTGGTGCATGGCGAACGGCGGCCTCTCTTCCGGTGCGGCGCGTGCGGCCTGACGCAGCCCCACCACGTCGGGGGGCGCTGCACGGCACTGCGCTGCGAGGGCACGGTCGAGGCCGTCCCCGAGGACGTCCGCGGGCGCTGGCGGCAAGACCACCACTACGTTAGGCGCGTGACGCAGGCTGCCACCCGTCCCGCGATCGCGCGCGAGCACACCGCCGCGATCGCCACCGCCGCCCGCGAGCTGATCGAGGCGCAGTTCCGGGACGGGCGCATCAATCTCCTCTCCTGCACCACGACGATGGAGATGGGCGTCGACCTCGGCGACCTCGAGGCGGTCGTGTGCCGCAACGTGCCGCCGAGCATCGCCAACTACCAGCAGCGCGCCGGCCGCGCCGGGCGGCGCGCCCAGGCGGCGCCCCTGACCGTAACCGTCGCGCGCAATGGGAACTTCGACCAGGCCGCATTCGCCGCGTTCGATCGCTACCTCGAGGAGGTTCCGGCGGTCGCGCGGGTCGCGCTCGACAACGCGGACTTCTTTCGGCGCCATCAGGAGAGCGTCCTCCTTGCCGGTTTCCTCCGCCACCGCGTGCGGGACCTGGAGCGCAACTCGCCGAGGCTGCGCGACCTGGTTGGGGAGAGGTTCGATACCCCGGCGGCCGTGGACGACTTCTGCGCCGATCTCTCGGCCTGGCTCGAATCCGAGCCGGGGCGCCGGCAACTCGCACTCGCCGCGCGCCTCGCGGACCACCTGCCCGAGCGCTTCGCCCACGTCGGCCGGCGTGACGCCCGGCTCGCCGACGGGTTCCGCGAGACGATGCGGACCTTCGCCGTCGTCCACGCCGACCGGCTCGAAGGCTTCAGCGAGCGCATCGCAGCGGCTGCTGAGGCGGGCAAGCATGGAGCCGCCGCCGCATAGCAGGCCCAACAGAAGCGCTACCTCGACCAACGGCTCGTCGACCTCTTCTCCCGGCAGGCGATCATCCCGACCTACAACTTCCCGGTGCACGACGTGCGGCTCGAGGTGATTCGCGAGGCGAGGGGCCGGGCCCAGCCCTGGGAGGGCGGTGACAATGGGGTGGAGCTGAGCCGCGACGCTGCGCTCGGCATTTCGGAATATGCGCCCGGGGCGGAGGTCGTCGCGGCCGGGCGCATCTGGGTGTCCGCCGGCATCGCCCGCTACCCGAAGGAGTTCATGCCCGATCGGTACTACCGCTCCTGCGACGCGTGCCACCACGTGCAGATCGCCGACGACCGCGGCGAACTCGCACAGAGCTGCCTGAACTGCGGTGCAGCCTACGCCGCCCCGCCGCGGACCTGCGTCGAGCCGATCGGCTTCGTCACCTCCATCGCGGACCGCAACGGCCGCGATCCGGGAGTGTCTCGCCTGCGTAGTCGTCCGGCGGACGAGGCCAGGCTCATCACCATCCCCAGACTGGACCGGTTCGCTGAGGGCGACGTCCCCAGCGTGCGCTTCGTCACCCTACGGGGCTCGCCGCTGCCCGGCGAAGCCGAGGCGGAGGGGCGTCTCGTCGTCGTCAACCGCGGCCCGAAGGGCTTCGGCTTCCTGCGCTGCCCCTGGTGCGAGCACGCCGAGCCCGCCAGGGCTGCCTTCGGCGCCCAGAGGCTCACTGCGCACCGCGATCCCCGCACCGGCGAGGCATGCGGGGCGGGAGGCGACAAACAGGTCTGGCCGGCCGATCTCGCCCACGTTTTCGAGACGGACGTCGTGCAGCTGCGCTTCTCGCGGCCGTTTCCGGAACCCGCCGACACGGCACCCGCCGCCGGGCGGGAGTCGTTCCTGCGGACCCTCTCGGAGGCGCTCCGGCTGGCCGCGAGCCGCCTGCTCGGGGTGGACCGCCGCGACCTTCGCTCGACCTACGTCGTCGCGCCCGAGGGGCCGGTGGTGGCGCTCTACGACGGGATTCCCGGCGGTGCCGGGTACAGCCGGCGCATCGGCTCCGAAGAGGCCCCGATCCGGAGGCTGCTCGAGGAGGCGGTGGAGCTGCTGGAATGCCGGGCAGCGCAGTGCGCCTCGTCCTGCCGGGCGTGCCTGAACGACTACGGCAACCAGCTCTGGTGGGACGTCTTCGACCGCAAGCCGGTGCTCGCCTGGCTCCGCGACCTGCTCGCCGCGCGTGCGGACCGTGTACCAGGGGCGTAGCACGGGGCTGTCCGCTGGGGCAACCCGAGCCTCGCGGACCTCGATACGCGGCTCGCCGGCCGGCCCGAGGTCTTCGTGTGCGCCCCGACCCTCTCGGGGCCGGAGCCGGACGCTGAGGCAGTCAGGGCGACGCTGGTGTTCCTGCGCGGTTTGGCCGAACGCGGCACCCGCGTGAACATCGTCACCGCCTGCAGTGCCACGGAGGGGGTGGCAGGCCTGCCGCCAGCAGAGCGAGCGCTGTTCCACTACCTCGGCGAGTTCGCTACCCCGGCGGTCCAGCGCGTTTGCTGGCTGCGTTCCCCCGATGGCGTGCCATCGCCCGCGCGCCTGTTCACGCCCCCCGGACCGGGCGCGCTCGCCGTACTCACGGACCTGCCCTCTGGGCCGCTTCTCGACGGGCTGCTGCCCGGCACGCTGGCCCTTCTCTTCGCGCCGGCGGGCGACCCGCTGCGCCTGCAGGCCTTCATGGACACGCTGGTCCCGCAGGATCCCCCGGCGGCCCAGGCCTTCGCGGGGGTGCGCCGCTGGCACCTTCGGGCCGGCGAGCGGCGTGAGCTGCGCGAGATCTTCGGCGGGCTCACCGGCGCCAAGGCGCGGGCGGTCACCATCCGGGACCCCTATTGCATCGCGAATGAGGAGAACCGGAGGCACCTCGGCACCTTCCTCGCTGGCCTGCGCGGCATTCTGGCCGACCTTGGCCAAATCGCCGTCGTCTACCGGTTCGACCCGCGCGGAGGCGAGAGCGAGTCGCAGCAGCAGCAGGCGGCCAAGCGACTGCTCGTGGGAATCCTGGGGGGCGACCGCGTCCGCTTCATCCCGCACCAACGCCGCCGCGCCCAGGACGACTTCCACGATCGCGGTCGACAACATTGTTGCCGAGCCGGCGGCACTCGCCGGCGAGCACTCCTTTGAACTGTCTGGGGGTGTAGACCGCCTGATAGGCGAGCGTTTCGAAACCCGCGTCTTCTACCTGCGCGGGCGGAGTAGCGGCACCGCACGGTCAGCGCAGCAGCCCGCCGCGTCAAGGTGGGCCCACCAAAAGCGTTAAGTCTCGGTGTCGCCAGATGCCAGAGGGCTGCCGGGTATGCGGGAGCGTGCGCCGATCTCAACCGCTCGAACTAAGGGACCCTGCGCTTTGTCACTGCTACGGAAAGCGTGGCCGGACTGAGGTCGAAAGTCGCCGAGGGCGAGATGTTGCGTGCCATCACCCGGACCGTGTCGGTGGTCCAGGCGGCGGCGTCGAGTTCGATGAGCGGGTCGCTGAGGCAAGCGAGGCATGGGCGACATCTCCCTGCCGGCAGCCGGTGACGGTCACGTCGAGCAGGCTGGTGGCACCCGGGGCCAGGTTCGGCAGGTCCCAAGTGACCTCCGCGGCGAACTCCCGCTGGCCCACCGGTAGGGCCGGGGTGCCGCACAGCAGCGCCGGCGCGTGCTCCGGCAGGCCGTAGAGGCGCAGCGCCTCGAGCTCGATCTGCCCGTCGAAGCCGACGACGCCGATCTGGGCGACGGCGACGCCCGGCCCGAGCCGCACTGTCATGCGCCGGTTGAGCGAAGCGTCCGCCATCACCGAGCCGCCGGTCCAGGCCTTGGCGGGGGCGTTCCACTGCATGGTGGTGAGCGAGGCCAGCACGTCGCCGGCAAGGTTCTCGCGGACGGCCATGCCGGCGTCGAAGCAGCGCACGAACAGCCGCCCGCCGTCGGCGCCGCCGACCAGCCAGTGGGCGAGCGCGAACTCCTTCGCCTGGGCGCAGTCGACCACGAAGGCGAGCCCGCGCTGCGCGTCCAGGATCAGGCCGCGGCTGGTGGCGGTGATGCCGTCCAGGCCGTTGAAAGAAAGCCCGGCCAGGGTCGTGGCGGCGGTGGTCGAGGTGGCGACCGCCGCCAGCCCCTCGACGCCGACCTCGGCGGCGCTGTGCCGGAACGCGGCGGCGCGCAGGTTCGGCACCGCCCCGAGCAGGCGGAGGTGGCGCGAGGCCGGCGCCCGGTGGCGGTTGAGGACGGCGTTGCCGCAGCGGCTGGCGGTCGCGGTGTAGTCGATCCCGATCTGGTAGCTGTTGGCCCAGGCCACCTCGTACTCGCAGTCCTGGGCCGCCCCGGTGTGGCGGGCGACGATCGGCGAGCAGGCCTCCATGCGCTGGGCGCGGCCGATGATGGCCGAGCCGCTGGTCTCGTTGAGGAAGGGGATGGCGACGTTCGGGTCGAGCTGCCGCAGCTCGAAGTTCGGCCCGTCGAAGATGTGCCGGTTGTGGTTGTTGTAGGCGCCCGCCTCCCGCGAGAAGCGCACCCCGAAGCGGTCGAAGGTCGGGTTGATCCCGGTCGCGCAGGCGAAGTGGCCGCCGTAGTAGCGGATCGAGGTGTTCCAGGCCGTCGCCGTGGCGCAGTGCACATCGAGCCCGTAGCGGTTGTTCAGGATGCGGCCGAGGATCAGCGTGGTGTCCTCGAAGCCGCGGCCGTCGCCCAGCGTGCGCAGCCCGATGGTGAAGCCCGAGACCAGGCGGAGGTCGAGCAGCGAGGCGTCGAGGTTGCGGGCGAGGATGCCGATGTCGGCCTCGCTCGCCCAGTCGGACTGGATCTGCCGCGTGACCTGCAGGTTGACGTAAAGCTTCTCGCCGTTGCGGGTGGTGCCGCCGTCGCCAAGCGTCAGCACGGTGGCCGGGGCGTTGGCCGCACCGGTGTACTGGATCACCCCCTGCATGATCAGCCCGCGCGCGCCGCCGCCGAGCGTGACCCCGGCATCGACGTTCCAGGTGCCGGGCGGGATGACGGCGAACTTCCCGTCCGCCGCGGCGCGGTCGAAGCAGGCCTGGAGGGCGGCGCGGTCGTTCGCTGCGCCGTCGCCCAAGCCCCCGAAGTCGCGCGGCGGCACCGCCTCGCGGTCGCGGAGATACTTCGCCAGGTCGGTCTTGGAGATGTTCTGGCCGAGGACCATCAGGTCGTCGATGCGGGCGGCCATGGCTGCCTCCAGTGAGCGTGGTTGGGGAGGGCTGCGGCGCGCCGCGGCGCGTCTTTCCCGCGCTGGCGGCGTCAGCCGGCTTGCCGATGCAACCAGCATCGGCGGCGCCGCCTTCCTGGCCAGCACGAGAAATCCATCGCCGCTGCATCGCCGGTCCCTCCCCAACCGCGCTCAGAGCGCGGTCGCGGTGACGGGTCCGGCGAGGGCGGAGACGTTGCCCTCGGCGGAGACGGCGCGGAGCCAGTACCAGCGGGCCTGGCCGGCGGTGAGGCCGGTGCGGTCCCAGGGCAGCGCCGTGGGCTCGGTGGGCAGCTTCACCGCCGCAGCGAGGCTGGCGCTGCTGGCCTCGAACACCTGCAGCCGCACCGCGTCGGCCGGGAAGCCGCCGGAGAGCCGCACGCCGCCGGTGATGCCGAGGGCCGCGGGCGCGGTGACGGCGCCGGGCATCGCCGCCTCCCGCTACCCCGACACCGCCCCGCTGCGGGCCACCGCTCGCACCCGGAAGGCGCTCGGCTCCGCGGCGGGGATCGACGCTGCCGTCGCGCCCAGGGCGCCGCCGTAGCCCTGCCAGGTGGCCACGGAGGCAGGGCGGAACTCGAGTTCGTAGCCGGCCAGGTAAGCGCTGCCGACCGCCGACCAGGAGACGCCGAGGGTGGCGAAGGCGACGCTGGTGGGCGTGTCCACCGCGATCGACGTCGGCGCGGCGATCACCCCCGGGTTCGGCAGCACCACGGAGGGGCTGTCGCCGGCGGCGCGTTCGTCCACCGCCGGGTTCCAGTCCCACACGGCCGGGTCCTCCTCGGAGAGGGTGAGATCGACGCCGCCATCCGGCGACAGCCGCCAGCCCGTGACCCGCGCCGGGAAGGGGCCGACCCGGTCGAGGGCGACCGTCACGCCGTCCCAGGGCCGCAGCCGCAGCGCCGAGAGGTTGGCCGGGAAGGCAACCTCGCGCTGGCGACGGATGCGCTCGAGCTCGGCCTTCATCAGCCGCTGCACCGTCGCGACCGAGGTGGTCAGCGGGTACTCGAGGTCGCGGTAGATCTGCTCGCCGCCATCCTCGGCGACGTAGTTCGCGGCGAGCAGCGGCGGGGCGTCGGTCGGTTGCCAGTTCTTCGCCGGGTCGACTTAGACCGCGCGCACGCCGTTGAAGAGATCTCGCCGCGGCCGGCTGCCCTGGATGGTGACGTCGCCGCGCAGGTCGTCCGAGGTGAGCGTCGCTGACGGCAGCGCCGGCCCACCCGCATGGATGAAGAACCGCCCGCCCGAGACCACCAGGGCACCGGCCATGGCGGAGACCAGCTTGCGGGTGATGGCGATCTTGCCCTCGCCGAGCGAGACGCGGCCGTTGCACGTGTAGCGGCGCTCGTGGACGCCGCGGCGGGTGCCGACGAGCTCGTCGCAGACATTGGCCGCGGCGCTCAGGGCGGGGATGTCGATGTCGGTCCAGGAGGCGCGCCAGCCGAAGGGCGCGGTCAGATACCAGGCGAGTCACAGCGCCGGGTTGTCGCTCCAGCCGGTCGCGCCGGTGCGCGGATCGAGGATGGTGTCGGCGCCCTCAACGATCGCCGCGATGTTCGGCGGGCCGGAGGGAAAGGCCTCGGCGGTGAGCTTCAGCCGGACCGCGATGTAGGCCCGCCCGCGGCCGCGATGCGCTGCGGTCCACTTGCCGCCGGTCTCCGCCACCAGGTTGGCGTTGGCCGCCTGGTCGGGCGCGCCGAGGTGGCGATCGATCCGGACCATGCCGGCGTACTTCGCGTCGGTCGCCAGTGTGTCGCCGAGCCAGACCTCGCCGATGGTCCGCACCTGGTGCGCGGCCAGGACCACGACGGCGTAGAAGTAGCCGTCGGCCCGGCCCTGATCGTCCGGCGCCGAGTGCAGGAAGACGATCGGCCCGGAGACCTTGCAGCGGCCGAAGACGATCTGGTGCTCGGTGATGGGTTGGCGGAAGGACTGGGTGCGGCCGGCGCCGGGCGCGCTGGCGTCGAAGCCGGTGGTCGCCGGGCTGGTGGGGGCGCTCGGCTTCCTGGTCGGGAAGATGGCGCCGCCGACCGCGGTGACGACCAGGGCGGCGCCGGCGCCGACCAGGGCACCGACGATGCCGCCTCCGACCGCGGCCGAGGCGATGCCCGAGGCCACGACGGCCACGAGGGGGATGGCGGCGGGCATCAGCCGATCCTCCAGGCGGTGGTGCAGGTGGTGAGCGGCTGCCGCACCAGTCCCTTGGGTCCGACGAAGGCGGCCCGACCGCCATCCACCACCACGCCAAGGCGCGGCGGGTCGCCGGCAAGCACCACGTCGCCGGGCCGGGCGAAGGCGGGCGGCAGGCGCGGGAAGCCGGCGCTGTCGGCCGTGGCCTCGAGGTCGGGCAGGACGCGGATCCGCGGCTTGCTGCCGGTGACCGCCTCCACCGCGGCCAGGGCGAAGCGGCCGCAGTTCCAGCGGTGGGCATCGAAGGGGCGCGCCTCGGCGGCCGACAGCAGGGCTGCCAGCCGGCCAGGCCAATCGGGGCGGCGCGGCATCAGGTCGCGGGCAGCCGGATCTCCGCCTCCTGCAGGGCGGGGACGAACTCGAAGAAGCGGTCGCCCGGATACTCGGCCTGCTGGTCGGCATCGGTGTAGCGGCGCACCTCGGCGCGCTCGAGATCCACGAGGCGGCTCTCGCAGGTGAGCGAGACCCGCGGCTCGGCGCCGTCCACCACCTCCACGGTGTCCATCAGCCCGGCCCAGAGCGGGAACGGGTCGGCGACGAAGGCGCCCCCTTCGTCGAGCAGCGCGCCCCACAGCCGGGCCGGGCGGAGGCGGAAGCTGCGCTCGGCGAGGGCGATGTCGACCACCTCCTGCGGCACCGGCGAGAGCACCAGGGTCAGGCGCACGGCACGGAGCTCCACCGTCTCCTCGACCTCGCCCATGGCGCCGATCGAGCCGACGCCCTCGAAACTCATCCCAGCCCATTCCAGGGGGCCGAGCCCGGTCCAGGCGCGAAAGGGGCCGGAGGCGAAGTCGAGCTCGACCAGCACCACCGGCGCGGCGGTCCTGGCGGTGGCGTCCGCGGCCGCCTGCGGGTGCAGCCGTGGCGTGGCGGTGATGCCGCTGGTTTCGCTCATAGAGCTTCCTCGAGGCGCAGCGAGATGCTGGTGAAGCGCCCTGGGCGGGTCGGATTGGCCGCCTCGTCGTCGGAGACCAGCCGCATCGGCACGGTCGGCTTGCTCAGCACCAGCGGCTCCGCCAGGGCGGCCGCGGCGCGCAGCGGCGGCGCGATCAGGATGGTGGCGGTGCCGGCGCCGGAGGCGGTCACCGCCTCGGTCGCCATGTAGAGCCGGCCGCCGAGGCCGAGGTAGTCCCCCGCCCCGACCGCGACCGCATCGGGCCACCAGCCCGCCGCCTGGATCGACAGCGCCCCGCGCGGCGCCCCGGCGGCGAGCGCCGGCGTGCCGGCGCCGACCACCAGGCCGGTGCCGTCGGTGAAGAGCGTGGCGTCCGAGAAGCTGTACGGCCCGGCGGGGACCTGGCCCTGGCTGCGCGGATCGCCGGTGCGGTATTCGCGCCGCCAGTCCCAGATCCGCACCGTGTTCAGCGAGCCGGCGAGCGCCGCGAGCAGGCCCTCCAGGATGCCGGCACGGGCCGGGCTCAGCGGGTCGAAGCTCGCCTCCGCCATCCAGCGCGCGCCCTCGCGGCGCAGCACCTGGGTGGCGCGGGTGACCGGTGAGACGAAGCGCAGCGTGTTGTGCTGCAAATAGAAGGTCAGCCGCGTCGGGCGCAGCGCCTCGGGCCAGACGTATTCCGTCATCCCCGCACCGTCTCGTAGGCCGCGCCGCCGCGGCGGATGGCGTCGAGCATCATGGCCGAGGCCTGTCGGGCGATCTGCCCGGCCAGCAGCCGCAGCCGAGCCTCGACGCCGGCATCGGCCCCGCGCGCGTCGATGCTGATGGTCTGCTGGATGGTGGTGCCGCCCGGCGCCATGCCGTTCGGCAGCACCGTGCCGGGGCTGCTCGGGACGAACCATTCGGGGCCGCGCTCGCCGACGATGTAGGGCCGGCCCGCCGCGACCGGCCCGCCCTCGGCACGGAACAGCCCGCCGAGCCAGGAGCCCACCGAGTTGAACAGGCCATCGAACGAGTAGCCCGACAGCGCGGAGGAGACCGCGTTGCCGAGCGGCTCGGTGATGGTCTTGCGGGCGATGATGCGGGTGACGTCCTGCAGCAGGCCCTGCAGTACCTTGGACAGCTTGTCGCCCTTGATGACGGCGTCCTCGAAGGCGCTGGCGAAGGTCAGGCCGAGCTCGCGCACCGTCGCGTTGGCCCGCTCGGCGCTGTCCTCGATGCGCTTCTCGGCCTTCTCCAGCTCCTCCAGGGCGCGCTCGGCCTCGCGCTGCACGGTGGCGTCGGGAACGGGGCGGCCGATCCGCTCCGACCGGACCACCAAGTCGGAGAGCCGCTCCATCCGGCGCTGGTAGCGTTCGTAGGCGGTCTCGTTGTCCTGGATCAGCCGCTCGCGCTCGCGCAGGATCTCGTTGATCTCGCGCTTGGCCTCGCGCGCCTCCCGGGCGCCCTCGTTGCTGGCGCGGCGGACGGCGGCGACGCGCAGGTCCAGCCGGCGCAGCGCCTCGTCGCGCTCCTACAGGGCGAGCGTCTCGAGGCGGGTGCGCTCGGCGGCGCTGACCGCGCCGGCGGCCTCGGCCTCGCGCAGGCGGCGGACCCGCTCCTCGTACTCGCGGTTGATGCGGAAGCGGTCGTCGAGATCCCGGGTGAGCTCCTGGACGTCCTGCGTGGCCCGCCGGCGGCGCGCCTCCGCGGCCTGCTGGCCGGCGCGCTCCTGCTCCTCCAGGCGGCGGGCCAGCGACTCCCGCTCGGCGGCGTCGATCTCGGCGAGGGTGGCGAAGTAGTCGCGGCGCAGCTCCTCCAGCCGCGCCCGGCTGTCGACGCCGGCCTGCCGCTCGGCGGCGCCGACCAGGCCGGGACGGATGCTGCCGCGGCGGACCGGGGCGCGCAGGCTGTCGCGGCCGTCCTGCTCGCTCTCCAGCCGGCCGATCTGCGCAGAAAGTGCTTCGGCCTGCCGGCGCAATGCGGCGAGCCGCTCGCCCTCGCTCAGCAGCCCGGCGCCCTGGCGCACACCGTCCAACCGCGCGCGCCGCGGCCGACAGCGCCCGGGCGAGCGCGTTGGACAGTCCGATGGCGCGGTCGGGCTGGCCGAGGAAGTTCTCGGTCGCCGCCGTGAGCTGCCCGAAGGCGCGGCCGAGCGAGAGCGGGGCCTTGTCGAGCTCGGCGCCGAGCCGCTCGGTCGCCCGCAGCAGCGCCGGGAAGACCCGCTCGGCGGTGAGCCGGCCCTCCGAGCCCATCTGCCGCAACTGGCCGATGGAGACGCCGAGCTCGCGCGCCAGGCCCTCGGCCAGCAGCGGCATGGCCTCGAGGATGGAGCGGAGCTCGTCGCCCTGCAGCACGCCCGAGGCCAGGGCCTGGGCCAGCTGGAGCGTGGCGCTGCTGATCTCCTGCGTCGAGGCGCCGGAGACGATGGCGACGCGCTGCAGCCCGCCGACGAGGCGCACCACCTGGTCGGAGGTGGCGCCGATCTCGCGCGCGGCGATCGAGAAGCGCTGGAAGGCGTCGACGCTCTCGGAGACGGCGACGCCGGT
>JANWXJ010000123.1 GCA_025055335.1 Acetobacteraceae bacterium | reverse complement strand
AGCCCGCCAGCGGCAAGGCGCAGGCCGCCGCGGCGAAAGCGAAGCCCGCGACGGCCAAGGCCACGCCCAAGGCCACGAAAGCCTCGCCCGCCGCCCCCCGGACGAAGCCCGGTGCCGCCACGGCCCGGGCGCGCCCCCCTGCCGCCCGACGCAAGGCCGGCGACTGAGATGGGCAAGCGCCCGCCGCGCGGCCGGAGCCGCTCCGCGCGCGGAGACTCGGCCGCCGGCGGCAAGCGCCACCTTTCCCGCCCCGGGCGGCTGCCGGAGATGCTGGTGGTGGAGGTGACCAGCACCGACGAGGACGGGGATCCGATCGCCCGTCCGGTCGGCTGGTCCGGCGAGGGCCGCCCGGTGATCCACATGCGCCCCGAGCCGCCGGGGCACCCGGCGCTCGCGCCCGGGCAGCGCGTGCTGGCGCGGCTGACGCACCTCCGCGGCGAGAGCTACGAGGGCCGCACCTTCAGGCGCCTCCCGCAGGCGCCGCCCGGCCGCATCCTCGGCGTGTTCGAGGGCGGGCGGCTGCGCCCGACCGACCGCCGCCACAAGGCGGACTGGGTGGTGCCCCCCGGCGAGGAGGGCGGAGCCGAACCGGGCGAGATCGTGCTGGCCGAGCCGCTGCCGCGACCCGCCCGGCGCGTGCTCGGGCTGCGGCCGGCACGGGTGGTGGAACGGCTCGGAAAGCTCGGCGCGCCGCGCTCCGTCTCGCTGCTGTGCATCCACGCCCACGGGATCCCCGACGCCTTCCCGGAGGAGGCGCTGCGCGAGGCGGCGGCGGCCGGCCGCGTCACCGCCCGCGGCCGGGAGGATCTGCGCGCCATCCCCTTCGTGACGATCGACGGCGAGGATGCGCGCGACTTCGACGATGCGGTGTTCGCCGAAGCAGAGGGCGCGGGGTGGCGGATCCTCGTCGCCATCGCCGATGTGGCGCATTACGTCCGCCCGGGCAGCGCGCTGGATCGCGAGGCCTGGGCGCGCGGCAACTCGGTCTATTTTCCCGACCGGGTGGTGCCGATGCTGCCCGAGGCGCTGTCGAACGGCTGGTGCAGCCTCAAGCCCGGAGAGGACCGGGGCTGCCTGTTCGTCGAACTCCGCATCGACGCCGAGGGTCGCAAGCACGGGCACCGATTCGGCCGCGGCCTGATGCGCTCGGCCGCCCGTCTCACCTACGGGGAGGTGCAGGCGGCGCAGGAGTCGGGCCGGGGCGCCGGCGTTCCGGCCGAGCGCATCGCCGCCCTCTTCGGCGCCTACCGGGCGCTCGCGGCGGCACGCGAGCGGCGCGGCACGCTCGATCTCGATCTGCCGGAGCGCCAGGTGGTGCTGGACGCCGAGGGCCGCGTGCGGGCGGTGCTGCCCCGTCCGCGGCTCGAGAGCCACCGGCTGATCGAGGAGTTCATGGTGGCTGCCAATGTCGCCGCCGCCGAGGAGCTCGAACGCCACGGCGCACCCTGCATGTACCGCGTGCATGACAGGCCCTCGGACGCCAGGCTCGAGGCGCTGCGGCAGTTCCTCGCCGCCTTCGATCTCTCCCTGCCGCCGGCCGACCTGCTGAAGCCGCGGCATTTCGCCGCCATCCTAGGCCGGGTGCGCGGCCGGCCCGAGGAGCGGCTGGTCAACGAAATGATCCTGCGCGGACAGTCCCAGGCGGCCTATGCGCCCGACAACATCGGGCATTTCGGCCTCGCCCTGCCGCGCTACGCGCATTTCACCAGCCCGATCCGCCGCTACGCCGACCTGCTGGTGCATCGCGCGCTCATCGGGGCGCTCGGGCTCGGCCGCGACGGGCTGTCGCCGGCCGAGATCGCCCGGCTGCCCGACACCGCCGAGCACATCAGCGAAACCGAGCGCCGCGCCGCCGCCGCCGAGCGCGACGCGGTGGACCGCTACCTGGCGGCCTATCTGGAAGCGCGTGTCGGCGCTATCTTCCCCGCCCGGATCTCCGGCGTGACTCGCTTCGGCCTGTTCGTCTCCCTCGAGGAGACGGGCGCGTCCGGCCTCGTCCCGCTCGGCTCCCTGCCGGACGACAGATGGCACCACGACGAGACGGCGCAGCGGATCATCGGACGGTCGAGCGGCCTGAGCTTCACCCTCGGGCAGGGCGTGGAGGCGCGGCTGGTCGAGGCGAACGGCATGACCGGCGGGCTGATCTTCCATCTGGCGGGCCTGCCGGGCGGCGGCGGGCGGCGCGGCGGGCGGCGCTGACGCTTGCGCTGCTGCTCGCGCTGCTCGCGCCGCTCCGGGCGGCGGCCGAGCCGCCGGCCTTCCCTGCCGCCGCCGTGCAGGCGACGCTGGCTGCGGCCTTCGCTGCGATCGCCGAACGGCACCTCCAGAACCCGCCGCCCGCCGACCTCTCGCTGTGGTGGCTGCGCGGGGCGATCGCGGGCGATCCCCGCCTTTCGGCGCGGATCGGCAGGGGGCGGCTCGAACTGCTCCTGGCCGGGCGCGACGTCGCCTCGGCGGCTGCGCCGGCAAGCCCCGAGGCTGCGGCGGCCGCCCTGGCACGACTTGCCGCCGAGGCGGTGCGGCAAAGCCAGACCCTCCGTCGCGCCGGGGCGGAGGCGATGGTCAGCGCCGGCTTCGACGAGATGTTCGCCGCGCTCGACCCGTTCAGCCGCTATCTCACGGCCGAACAGGCCCGGGCGGCACGGGCGGAACGGGTGGGCCAGGCCGGACTCGGGCTGCGCATCGGGCCGGGCCCTGGCGGACGGCCGGCGGTGACGCTGGTCGAACCCGGCGGGCCGGCGGCCCTGGCCGGCATCCGGGTCGGGGACGCGCTGCTGTCGGTGGATGGCGTGCCCCTCGGTGCGAGCGACCTGCCGCTTGCCGCGCTGCTGCTGGAAGGCCCGCCGGGCACCGCCGCCTCCCTGCGGCTTTCGCGTGCCGGCCGCAGCATGACGGTCGAGGTGCCGCGGACCCGCCGCGGGCCGCCCACCGTGTCCGCCGAGCGGCGGGCGGAGGGCGTGCTGTGGCTGCGGCTGTCGGCCTTCGCGGCGGACACCGCGGCGCAGGTGGAGGCGGCGCTGGCCGACCCGCGGGGCACCGCCATCGTGCTCGACCTGCGGGGAAATCGCGGCGGGCTGCTGTCGGAGGCGCTGGCGGTGGCCGATGCGTTGCTCTCCGCCGGCCGGATCGGCGCCACGACCGGCCGGCACCCGGACGCCACCCGCACCTGGGAGGCCGACGGCCCGGAACTCGGCCGCGGGCGGCCCGTGGTCGTGCTCGTGGACGGGCGCACCGCCTCGGCGGCCGAGGTGCTCGCCGCGGCGCTGGCCGATGGCGGGCGGGGCGCGCTGGTCGGCAGCGGCACCCAGGGCAAGGGGCTGATCCAGATGGTCGTGCCCCTGCCCGGCGGGGCGGAACTGCTGCTGTCCTGGTCCAGGCTGCTCGGGCCGCGCGGCACCCCGATCCAGGATGTCGGCGTGATTCCCTCGCTCTGCACGGCCTTGGGCGAGGCGGAGGCAAGGCGCGCCCTGGCGATGCTGGCGCAGGGGGGCGCCCCGATGCGGCCGGTGCTCGACCGCGCCGCCCGGTTGCCGCCCGAACCGCGCTGGGAGGAGGCGCGTGCGATCCGGGCCGCCTGCCCGCCCGCAGAGGGCCGGGCGCTGGACGAGGCGATGGCCGCCGCGCTGCTGGCCGACCCCGTCGCCTACCGCGCCGCCCTCGCCCGCTGATGCCCGGCCGGCGGCCACGCAGGGCCCGGCCCCGGTTCCGGGCGGCGCTTGACGCGGCGTCGGAAACGGCTAGGGTCCGCGGCCTTGCTGCGGACGGCGCGCCGCACCCTGCTTCCGGAAGACCACGATGGCCAAGGCAAACACGATCCTGATCCGCCTCGTCAGCAGCGCGGACACCGGGTATTTCTACGTGACGAAGAAGAATACCCGGAACATCACGGGCAAGATGGAGAAGCGGAAGTACGATCCGGTTGCCCGCAAGCACGTCATCTTCAAGGAAGCCAAGATCAAGTAGCCTTCCCTGCGCCGTCACGACGGCTCCGGAGGTGCGGCTTCGACGCGGTTGCGGCCGTTCTCCTTCGCCCGGTACAGCGCATCGTCGGCGCGCCGCAGCAGCATGTCGGCCCGGGTGCCGGGCCGGGCCTCGGCGATGCCGATGCTGACGGTCACGGGGATCTCGCCGTCCGGGATCTGCACCGGGCGTTCGGCGACAACCTGCCGGAGCCGTTCCGCCACGCACACCCCGGTCTCCCCGGAGGTGCCGGCGGCCACCACAAGGAACTCCTCGCCGCCGATTCGCGCCACCAGGTCGGCCGCGCGGACATGCGCGCGCAGCCTGTCGGCGATCTCGCGCAGCACCGCATCCCCGGCCGCGTGGCCGAAGCGGTCGTTGATGGACTTGAAGCGGTCCACGTCGATCAGCATCGCGGTCGCCCCGGAGCTTCGCATCAGCCCGTCGAGGTGGCGCATCGCATAGCGGCGGTTCCGGAGCCCGGTCAGGCTGTCCGTCACCGCCAGCTCGAGCGAGCGGTCGAGGTCGGCGCGGAGCATCTCCTGCGTGCGGCGGCGGCGCACCTGGTTGCGCACGCGGGCAAGCAGTTCCGCCGGGTCCACGGGGCGGAGCACATGGTCGTTGGCGCCGAGGTCGAAGCCGCGCAGCACCAGCGGCTTCTGCGCCTGATCGGCCACCAGCAGCAGCGGCACATCGCGCAGCACCGAATCGGCCCGCAGGCGAGAGGCGAACCGCAGCGACTGGACGCCGTCCGGCCCGAGGCCGAGGATGATCAGATCGGCGTCCCGGTCGGCCAGCAGCGCGAGCGCGTCCTCCTGGCCGTTGGCCTCCTCGACCGTCATCCCCTCGCGCGCGAGGATGTCGGCGAGCACGCCGCGGTCGGCCTCGGTGCCGGGAACCACCACGGCGAACGCGCCCGCCGTGGACGCGGCGGCGTCCGCAGGCTCGGAGAGGCCGAGTTCGCGCGCCGCCTCTGCGCGCATGCGCCAGGCGTCCTCCACCTGCTTGACGCGCAGCAGCGCGCGCAGCCGCGCGAACAAGGTCGCGTCGTCCACCGGCTTCGAAAGGAAGTCGTCCGCCCCCGCCTCCAGGCCCCGGATACGCTCCTGCCGGTCGTTCAGCGCCGTCACCATGACGACCGGGATATGGGCCGTGGCCTTGTCGCGCTTGAGTTCGCGGCAGACCTCGTAGCCGTCCATCCCGGGCATCATCACGTCCAGCAGGATGATGTCCGGGTTCCAGGACGCGGCCTTGACCAGCGCCTCGGGCCCGGAGGAGGCGCTCGCCACCTCGTAGAACTCGGCGGACAGGCGCGCGGCGAGGAGGCGGACATTCGCCGGCACGTCGTCCACCACCAGGATGCGCGCCGTCATGCTGTCTCCTCGCGAGGGGCCGTCTCCGGCCCTCCCCCCCTTGCGCGGAAGGGCCGGGCAGGCTGATAGGCGGAAGAGGTGTCAAAAGGATGGAGATCCGCATGGCGGACTTGGCGACCGGCAGCGCGCCGGCGGGCGGGAAGGTGGCGAACACGGCGCTGTTCTTCCGCCGCTGGCTCGCCAACCCCCTGCAGATGGGGTCGATCATCCCCTCCTCCCGCGCGCTGTGCGAGCGGGTCGCCCGGAACGTCGAGCGGGCGCCCGACGAATACGTGCTTGAACTCGGCGCCGGCACGGGCGTCGTGTCGAAGGCGCTGCTGGATCACGGCGTGCCGCCGGAGAAGCTCATCGTCGTGGAGATCGTGCCGGACATGGCCGAACACCTGCGCTCGGTGCTGCCCGGCGTCAATGTCGTCTGCGGCGACGCCTTCGCGCTCAAGGATACGATCCCGCAGGAATGGCAGGGGCGGATCGGCACCGCCATCTGCGGCATCCCGCTCGTGATGCTGCCCTTCGAGCAGCAGAAGCGGTTCGTGGACGCCGTCGAGTCGGTGGCGCCAGGCAAGGGCTTCCTTCTGTTCACCTACTGCATCACCTCGCCGCTGCCCTACCGCAAGCTCGGCCTGACGGCGAAGCGGCTGGAGTGGACGCCGCTGAACTTCCCTCCGGCGAGCGTCTGGCGCTACCGGCCGGCCGGCTGACCGCCCGGCCGCTCAGTCGCTGGACAGCACCGCCTCGGCGCCGTCGGCGCGGCGAAGATGGGCGAGCAGCCGGGGGTGCGGGCTGAAGCGGACGGTCACCTGGTCGGCCAGGCCGCGTTCGGCAAGGGCTGCGCGCAGCGCGTCCGCCTCCGGGTGCTCGGCCTCCAGAGAGACAAGCCGGACACCGCTGTCGGGCAGGCGAGGCGGCTCCTCGTCCCACTGGATCATCGGCGGGATCATGTTGCCGAGATCCTGCCTCTGCGGCGGCAGCAGCATGCGCCAGGACAGCCGGCCGCGGCGCATCGCGCGCACCTCTCCCCCGCGCGGCCCGAGTCGGTCGGCCAGCGGCCCGAGCGCCGGGGTGCGCGCGACATAGGCGATCAGCCGAGGCTCGGCGGCGAGCTGGGTGCGCAGCGCCGGGTCGTCGAGGTCGAACAGCCGCGGGTGTTCCGGCTCCGGCTGGGAGGGATCGGGGGCGATCACCTCGAGGTAGCAGCGCGGCCCGAGGCCGAGCAGCAGATTGTGCGTGCCCGCCCCCTCGTGGCGTCCGCCGCTCGAGGGACGGGCGCCGAGGTGGCGCTCCACCCATGCCGCCCCCTGTTCCAGCGTGGCGGCGCCGATGACGATGTGGTCGATCTCGGCCATGGCTCAGCGCGCCGCGAACTGGGTGGCGCCGAACAGCACGTCGCGCTCGGCATCCGTCATCGGGCCCGTGCGCTGGCGCTCGGCCAGCACCGCGACGCCGCGCCGCACCGCAGGCCGGGCCGCGATGGCGTCGTGCCAGCGCCGCACCGCCGGGTAGTCGGACAGGTCGATGCCGCGCCGGTCCGGGTTGCGCACCCAGGGGAAGGTGGCGATGTCGGCGATCGTGTAGTCCGGCCCGGCGAGGAAGGCGCTCTCCGACAGGCGCTTCTCCAGCACGCGGTGCAGGCGCTTCACCTCGTTGCCGTAGCGCTCGACGGCGTAGGGGATGCGCTCCGGCGCATAGTGGGCGAAGTGGTTGTACTGGCCGAACATCGGCCCGACCCCTCCCATCTGCCACATCAGCCACTGCAGGCAGCTGTAGCGGGCGGCCGGATCGGCCGGCCACAGCGGGCTGCCGGTCTTCTCGCACAGGTAGATCAGGATCGCCCCGCTCTCGAACAGGGTGAATCGCCGCCCGCCCGGGCCATCCGGATCCACGATCGCGGGAATGCGATGGTTCGGGGTGATCGCCAGGAACTCGGGCCGGAACTGCTCGCCCGCGCCGATGTTCACCGGCACGACGGTGTAGGGCAGCCCGAGCTCCTCGAGCAGGATGTGGACCTTGTGCCCGTTCGGCGTCGGCCAGGTCCAGACTTCGATCGGGGCGGGCGGCATCGGCGTCTCCTCTTGCCAGGAAGGATGCGACGCCCTCCGCACCGCCGCAACCGGGCCGGCCGCGCCGTCAGGCGTTGCCGGCCAGATACGCCATCGCCGCCTGCACCCCGCCCGGACGGTGCGGCACCCCGGCCAGCGCCAGCCCCATCTCGACCCCGCCGAGGGTGCCGACAAGCTGGAGATCGCCGAAATCGCCGAGATGCCCGATCCGGAACACCCGGTCGGCCAGGCGGCCGAGCCCGGCGCCGAGGCTCATGTTGAAGCGGTCGAGGATGAGCGCGCGCAGGCTGTCGGCGGAATGCCCCTCGGGCAGGCGCACCGCCGTCAGCACCGGCGATTCGTGCGCGGGCACGGCGCACTGGATCTCGAGTCCCCAGTGGCGGACGGCGCGGCGGGCGGCCTCGCCGTGGCGGTGGTGGCGGGCGAACACGGCATCCAGCCCCTCCTCCAGCAGCATGTCCACCGCCGCATCGAGCGCGTAGAGCAGGTTGGTCGCGGGGGTGGAGGGGAAGAAGCCCTGGGCGTTCGCCGCCAGCATCGGCCGCCAGTCCCAGTAGGAGCGGGGCAGCCTCGCCGTCTCGCTCGCCTTCAGCGCCTTCTCGCTGATCGCGTTGAAGGAGAGGCCGGGGGGCAGCATCAGCCCCTTCTGGCTGCCGGCCACCGTGACATCGACGCCCCATTCGTCGTGCCGGTAGTCGGCCGAGCCGAGGCCGGAGATCGTGTCCACGAGCAGCAGCGCCGGATGGCCGGCGGCGTCGATCGCGCGCCGGATCTCGGCGATCGGGGTGATGCAGCCGGTCGAGGTCTCGCTGTGCACGACGCAGACGGCCTTGATGGCGTGGCCCTTGTCGGCGCGCAGCCGTTCCTCGAGCGGGCCCGGCTCGGCGCCACGGCGCCAGTCGGTCGCGATGATCTCGGGCTCGAGCCCGAGGCGGCCGGCGAGTTCCCGCCACAGATGCGCGAACCAGCCGGTCTCCACCATCAGCACCCGATCCCCGGGCGAGCAGGTATTCACCAGCGCCGCCTCCCACGCGCCGGTGCCGGAGGCGGGGTAGACCACGACCGGCCGGCGCGTGCGGAACACGAGGCGCAGCTTCTCCAGCAGCCGCCCGGCACGCTGGCCGAAATCCGGACCGCGATGATCCATCGTCGGGTTGTCCATCGCCCGCAGCACGCGGTCGGGCGTGTTGGAAGGCCCCGGAATCTGGAGGAAATGCCGCCCCGGACGGCGGCGGGTCTCGAAATAGGACATGGACGTCTCCGCCTTCGCGCCGCGCTGTAGCCGGTCGGGCGGCATCGCGCCAGGGCGGGGGGCTTGCCGAGGCGGCCGGCCCGTCCGATGCCAGAGGCGAAAGGAGAGACCGGATGGACACAGCGGCCCGAAGCGCGATTGCCCCCGGCGATCCCCGCCTCGCCGCCCGCCTCTCGCGCGAGACGGCGGGCGAGGTGCTGTTCCGCCCCGCCGACCGCGGCCGCTACGCGACCGACGCCAGCATCTACCAGCAGGAGCCGATCGGCGTGCTGGTGCCGCGGAGTGTCGCTGACGTCGAGGCGGCGATCGCCATCGCCCGCGAGGAGGGCGTGCCCGTCCTGCCGCGCGGCGGCGGCACCAGCCAATGCGGCCAGACGGTGAACCGCGCGCTCGTGCTCGACTGCTCGAGGCACCTCCGCCGCGTGCTGGAGGTGGACCCGGTTGCGCGCACCGCGACGGTCGAGCCCGGCATCACCCTCGGCGCGCTGAACGAGGCGCTCAGGCCGCACGGGCTGTTCTTCCCGGTGGATCCCTCCACCTGGCAGCGCTGCACCATCGGCGGCATGGCCGGCAACAACTCCTGCGGCGCGAAATCCATCCGCTACGGGCTGATGGCGGACAATGTGCTGGCGATCGAGGCGATCCTGGCCGACGGCAGCCGCCGCCGCTTCGACGCCGCCCCACCGGCCGACGGGCTTGCCGCGCGGCTCCTCGCGCTCGGGGAGGCCGAGGCGGAGGAGATCGCCGCCCGCTTCCCGAAGCTGCTCCGCCGCGTCGGCGGCTACAACCTCGATGCGCTGACGCCCGCCGCGCGCGCGGCGGGGCGCGGCAACCTCGCGCGGCTGCTGGTCGGGTCCGAGGGCACCCTCGGCTTCTCGGCGGCGCTGACGCTGAGGCTCTGGCCGATCAAGCCGCGCAAGGTGCTCGGCATCTGCCAGTTCCCGACCTTCCGCGCGGCGATGGAGGCCACCCCCACCCTCGTCGCCCTCGACCCCGAGGCGGTCGAGCTCGTGGACCGCACGATGATCGAGCTCGGTCGCGCGATCCCGCTCTACCGCCCGGCGATCGAGCGGATGCTGATCGGCGAACCGGAAAGCCTCCTGATCGTCGAGTTCCACGGGGAGGAGGACGGGCCGCTGCTCGCCGCGCTCGACCGGCTGGAGGAGGCGATGGCCGATCTCGGCCACCCGAACGCCGTGGTGCGCGCGACCGATCCGGCCTTCCAGGCGGCGGTGGCCGAGGTGCGGGAGGCCGGCCTCAACATCATGATGTCCATGAAGGGGGATGCGAAGCCCGTCTCCTTCATCGAGGACTGCGCCGTCCCGCTCGAGGATCTGGCCGACTACACCTCCCGCCTGACCGAGGTGCTGGATCGCCACGGCGTGAAGGGCACCTGGTACGCCCACGCCTCGGTCGGCTGCCTGCATGTCCGCCCCGTGCTGAACATGAAGGACGAGGGCGACGTGAAGCGCATGCGCGCGATCGCCGAGGAATGCTTCGCCCTGGTGCGGGGCTACAAGGGCAGCCATTCCGGCGAGCACGGCGACGGCATCGTCCGCTCCGAGTTCCACGAGGCGATGTTCGGCCCCCGCATCGTCCGCGCCTTCGAGGCGGTGAAGGACGCCTTCGACCCGCCCCGCCCCGGCCTTCCGGCGGGCCTGTTCAACCCGAACCGCATCGTCCGGCCGCCGCGGATGGACGACCGCTCGCTGTTCCGCTTCGGCCCGGGCTACGCGCCTCTCCCCTTCACCCCGGCGCTCGACTGGTCCGACCACCCGGGCGGCCTGCTGGGTGCCGCAGAGATGTGCAACAACAACGGCGCCTGCCGGAAGTTCGACGCCGAGGTGATGTGCCCCTCCTTCCGCGCGACGCGGGAGGAGAAGCACCTCACGCGCGGGCGGGCGAACACGCTGCGGCTTGCCCTTTCCGGCCAGCTCGGGCCGGACGCCATGGCCTCCGACGAGGTGGCGGAGGCGATGTCGCTCTGCGTCTCCTGCAAGGCCTGCCGGCGCGAATGCCCGACGGGGGTGGACATGGCGCGGATGAAGATCGAGGTGCTGCACGCCCGCCGCGCCGCGCGCGGCGTGCCGCTCAAGGACCGGCTGGTCGCCGCCCTGCCGCGCTGGGCCCCCTTCGCCGCCATGGCGCCGGCGCTCGCCAACGCGCGCGAATGGGTGCCGGGCGCGCGCCGGCTGGCGGAACGCCTGCTCGGCCTCGCCGCCTCCCGCCCCCTGCCCCGCTTCCGCGCCGACGCCTTCCACGACTGGGAACTGCCCGAGCCCCGCGGCCGCGAGGGCGAGGTGATCCTGCTGCCCGACCTGTTCAACCGCTACTTCGAGCCGGAGAACCTGCGAGCCGCCATCCGCGTGCTGCGCGCCGCCGGCGCGACGCCGACGGTGGCGCGCCCGCCGCGCGGCATGCGGCCGCTCGACACCGGCCGCACCTGGCTTGCCGCCGGCATGGTGGACGAGGCGCGGGCGGAGCTTGCCCGCACCCTGTCGGTGCTGTCGCGCCACGATGCCCCGGTGCTCGGCATCGAGCCGTCCTGCCTGCTGACCCTGCGCGACGAGGCGCCCGCCCTGATGCCGGGCGATGAAGCCCGCGCCGTCGCGGCGCGCGCCATGCTGCTGTCGGAGTGGCTCGCGCACGAGGCCGTGCGGCTGCCGCTGAAGCCGCTGCCGGGCAGGGTGCGCGTGCACGGCCACTGCCACCAGAAGGCCTTCGGCGCCTTCGGGCACACGCTGTCGGCGCTCGGCGCGATCCCGGGGCTCGAGGTCCGGCCCATCGCCTCCTCCTGCTGCGGCATGGCAGGCGCCTTCGGCTATGATGCCGCCAACCAGGAGGCGAGCCGCGCGATGGCCGCGCTGTCGCTGCTGCCCGCGCTCGCCGCCGCGCCGGCGGCGCTCGTCGTCGCCGACGGCATCTCCTGCCGGCACCAGATCGCGGATCTCTCGGGGCGGCGGGCGCTGCATTCCGTCCGCGTGCTGGAGATGGCGCTGGCATGAGGGACGAGCTGCTGCAGACCTGGTTCGCCGAGGGCCCCGAGGTCTTCCGCCCCGCCTGGTTCCGGCGCGACGACGCCTTCGATTCGCTCCTCCGCGCGCGCTTCGGCCACGCTCTCCTGCCGGCGCGCGAGGGCGCGCTCGACGGCTGGATCGCCGGGCCCCGCGGCGCGCTCGCGCTGGTCCTGCTGCTCGACCAGCTGCCGCGGAACCTGTTCCGCGGCACGGCGGAGGCCTTCGCCTCCGACGCCAAGGCGCGCGCGGTGGCGCGGGAGGCGGTCTTCGTCCATCGCCACCACCGCGCGCTCACGCCGGTCGAGCAGGTGTTCCTGTTCCTGCCCTTCGAGCATTCCGAATCGCTCGCCGACCAGGAACTCTCGGTCGCTCTGTTCGAGGGGCTGCGCCACGACCCGCGCCTCGGCGGGCCGGGCGGCGCGGTGGACTACGCCTGGCGTCACCTCGAGGTGATCCGCCGCTTCGGCCGCTTCCCGCACCGCAACGCCGCCCTCGGGCGGACCAGCACGGCGGAGGAAGTGGCCTATCTCGCCGAGCCGGGCGCGGGGTTCTGAGCGCCGCACCCTGCGTGGCCCCGCCGTCCGAGGGCGTGTCGTGCCGCCCCTTGCGGGGAATCGGCCGCGGCACCAAACCGCAGCCATGCGGATCGCGGTTCTCGGCGCCGGACTGGCCGGCATCGCCTGCGCCCGGCGGCTCGTCGCCGCCGGCCTGGATGTCGTGCTGTTCGACAAGGGGCGGGCGGCGGGCGGCCGGGTGGCCACGCGCCGCGCCGAGGGGCTGTCCTTCGACCACGGGGCGCAATACCTGCGCGCGGAGGGGACAGACTTCGCCGAGGCGTTGCGGCAGGCCGGCGCGGCCGAATGGCCGGCGGCGGGGGGGCTGGTCGGCGTGCCCACGATGTCCGCCGTGCCGCGGGGGCTGGCCGCCGGGCTCGAGCTTCGCGCGGCACGCCACGTCCTGGCGCTGCGGCGGCAGGCGGATGGCTGGCGCGTGCTGCATGGCGAAGCCGGCCTCGTGCGCGTGGGCGGCCCGCAGGCCGCCTCCGAGCCGCTGGACGAGGGGCCGTTCGACGCCGTGCTCTGCACGCTGCCCGCGCCGCAGGCCGCGCCCCTGCTCTCTCCCGTCGCGCCGGCGCTGGCCGAGGCGGCCGCGTCGGTGCCCTTCGCACCGGCTGGACGCTGATGGCGGCGTTCCCGGCGCGGCTGCCGCTGCCGGACGCGCTGCGCCCGCCCGCCGGGCCGGTCGCCTGGGCAGCGCGGGATTCGGCCAAGCCGGGGCGGGAGGGGGGCGCGGAAGCCTGGGTGGTGCAGGCGGGGCACGCATGGTCGCGGGAGAACCTCGAGCTGCCGGCGGACGCCGCGCTTGCGGCGCTGCTCGGGCTGCTCGCCGGCATCGCCGGCCCGTTGCCGACGCCGCTCCACAGGGCGGCGCATCGCTGGCGCTTCGCGGCGGCCGAACGGCCGCTCGGCCGCGCCTGCCTGTGGGATCCGAGGCTTGCGATCGGCCTCGGCGGGGACTGGTGCCTCGGTGACCGGGCCGAGGCCGCATGGGACAGCGGCACGGCCCTGGCCGGAGCGCTGCTCGGGGCCGCCCATGCCGGCTGACGCAACCATGACCCGGCCCCGCCCGGGCTTCGCCGACGATCTCGACGCCACCCTCGCCGAGGCCTTCCGCCTGCTCTCGCGCGGGGTCGCGGATCGCCGCTCCGCGTTCCACACGCCCTGCCTCGGCAGCGTCGGCGCGGACGGAAGGCCGAGGCTGCGCACCGTGGTGCTGCGCGGCTTCGACCCGCAAACCCGCACGCTGCGGATCCACACCGACCGGCGTTCCGCGAAGGCGGCCGAGATCCTGGCCAATCCTTGGGTGATGCTGCACGCCTACGATCCCGCGGCGCAGGTGCAGATCAGGCTTGCCGGGAAGGCCAGCCTGCACGCCGAGGATGCGGTGGCGGACGCGGCCTGGGCCGCGTCCCGGCCCTTCTCGCGGCTGTGCTACGCGATCCAGGAGGCGCCGGGCACGCCGGTCCCGGCACCGCCGCCCGCCCCGCGCGACGCGGCCGGCGGACGGGCGCATTTCGCGGCGCTGCTGATCGCGTTCGACCGGCTGGAATGGCTCTGGCTCTGCGCGGAGGGGCATCGCCGCGCCCGCTTCGCCTGGGACGGGGAGGGCCGGCGCGACGCGTGCTGGCTCGTGCCGTGAGCATCGCCCCCGAGGCGATCGAGGCCGAGATCCTCCGGCAGGCGGAGGCGCGCGGCGCGGCGAAATCGCTCTGCCCGAGCGAGGTGGCCCGCGCCCTCGCGCCGGAGGCATGGCGACGGCTGCTCGGGCCGGTGCGGCAGGTGGCGCTGCGGCTGGCGGCGGAGGGCCGGATCGAGATCCTGCGCAAGGGCAGGCCGGTGCCGCCCGAGGCCGCGCGCGGGGTGATCCGGCTGCGGAAAGGGCGCGGATGATCGGGCTGCTGCTGTCGCGAGGGGCGGACGGGGTGCCGGCGCCGGCGCCGGTGGAGTTCGGGCCAGGCTTCGTGCTGCCGCGTTCGCCGAATGCGCATCTGTTGGCCCCGCCCGGGCTCGACCTGCCGGCGCATGGCCGCTTCGGACCCTGGCCCGTCGCGCCCGCACGCGTCTGGGAAGCCCTGCTCGAGGCCGCCGCGGAACAGCCGCGCACCTATCCCCTCGCCGCCTGGCCCGAGCGGCTGCAGGCCCAGTGGGTGGCGCGGACGCGGCTGATGAACTTCCCCGACATCGTCGTCGGGCAGGTGACGGAGGGCCCGGCGGGCTCGGGGCTCGTGCTCTATTCGAGAAGCCTGCTCGGCTGGTCGGATCTCGGCGCCAATGCCGCGCGGCTCGCGGCGTGGCGCCGGGCGGTCGAAGGGCGGCTCGTGCCGTAGCGCCGCAGCACCGGGGGGGCCTACGCCTCCGGGTCGGGCCGCCCGCGGCGCATCCGCCCGCGGGAGAGTTCCGTCACCACGCCGTGCAGGGTGCGGAGTTCCTGCTCCGTCACCTCCGCCCGCTCGAACAGGTGGCGCAGGTTGCGCACCACCCCCGGCATCTTCTCGCGGTTGGTGAAGAAGCCGGCGGCGTCGAGTTCGGCCACCAGCCGGCCGAGGAAGCCGTCGAGTTCGCCCTTCGTCGCCACCCGCGTCTCGTTGGTGACGAGCGTGCGGGGCGGCGTGGCGTCGGCCGCGGTCCACCACTCGTAGGCCAGCACCATCACGGCCTGCGCGAGATTGAGGCTCATGAAGGCCGGGTTCAGCGGGTAGCGCACGAGCGAATCGGCGCGCGCCAGATCCTCCGCGGTCAGGCCCGCGCGTTCGGGGCCGAACAGCACGGCGCTGCGCAGCCCGCGCCCGCAGGCCTCGCGCAGTTCGGCCGCCGCGCCGCGGGCGGTGAAGGTGCGGATCACCACATGCCGCGGGCGCGGGCAGGTGGCGAGGACGCGCTGGCAGTCGGCCACCGCCGAGGCGACGTCGGGGAACACGGCCGCCGCCTCCAGGATGCGGTCGGCGCCGGAGGCGGTGCGCCAGGCGCGCGGCTGCGGCCAGCCGTCGCGCGGGGCGACGAGGCGGAGATGGAACAGCCCCCCGTTCGCCATCGCCCGCGCCGCGGCGCCGATGTTGTCGGCAAGCTGCGGGCGGACGAGCACGATGATCGGGCTTTCGCCCGCGGGCGGGGAGAGGTCTGCGCCGCCGTCGCGTCCGGTCATGGCGGCGGGGGATGCCGCGCGCGGCGGCGCGCGGCAAGGGGCGCAGGAAGCGCGACCGAGCGCGTCAGCGCGGGGCGAGGCGCGCGGCGATCGCCCGCATCTGCGCGATCTCGCGCTCCTGCTCTCTGATGATGGCCTCGGCGAGCGCCCGCACCTCGGGGTCGCGCCCGTGGCGGAGCACGATGCGCGCCATCTCGATCGCGCCTTCGTGGTGCGGGATCATGCCGGCCAGGAAGTCGCGGTCGGCGTCGCCGCTGTAGCGGATGTCCATCGCGCGATGCATACGGGCCGCGGCGTCGCGGAACTCGCGCGTGCTGGCGGGTTCCTGCGCGCGCGGCGCGGCGCCGTGCGCGCCGTGGCCGCCCTGGGCGAGCAACGAGCTGGCGGCGGCGCCGGCGGCGAACAGCCCGGCGGCCAGGACGAGGCTGGGCAGCACGGA
>JANWXJ010000233.1 GCA_025055335.1 Acetobacteraceae bacterium | reverse complement strand
TGCCGCGCGATCGCGCGGATGATGTCGCGCATCGGCGAGTTCGGCGCCCCGAGCAGGTTGAGCGCCTCGGCCGCCGCGTTCAGCGAGGCGAAAGGCGGCAGCACGAGGTCGTTCAGCAGCGTGTCCCACTGGCGGATGTATTCGCGGGCGTAGAGCGCAAGCACCTCCTGCTCGAGCCGCTGCGGATCGCCGAGCGCCCCCGCCTCCGGCCCGAGCACCCAGGCCTCGGAGGCGGCCTCCAGCACCGCCCGCGGCAGCGCGGGCAGCAGCACGCGGTGCAGCCCCTCCACCGTGAAGGCGCCGGGAACCCCCTCCGTCAGCGGCCGTCCGGAGGCGCGGGCGAAATAGCGCTGCCCCGCCGCGCCGAGCGCATCGGCCGGCCGCCAGGGCCTCGCATCGGCGGCCATGGCGCGCCAGCGGAGGAACACGCGCTCGGCCAGCGGCACGCGGCTGATCACCCGCCGCGCCGCGTCCACGAGCGCCCCGTCCAGCGGATAGGCGGGGAAGTCGGTGGCGAGCAGCGCCGAGAGGTGGCGCATCAGCGCCTCCCGCCCAGGCTGGTTCACGGCGCCGGGGTAGGCCTGCTCCCAGTCGAGGCGGAACCATTCCTGCACGAGGCCGCGGTCGAGCGGCCCCTCCCGCCCGAGCATGAGATAGACGCGCGTCGCCTCGTAGAGGAACTCGGGCCGCTGCAGCCCGCTGCGTATCTGCCCCTCCACCCGCGCGATCAGCCGCGGCAGCAGCACGCGGTTCAGCACGCGGCGGTAGGCGAGCTGACTTTCCGCCACCAGCCTCGCCTCCTGGCTCAGCCCGAAGCCGGCCTCGCCGCGCGCCGCCTCGGGCAGCGGCCGCGCCGCCTCGAGATAGGGCAGCACGCGCGACAGCTCCGGGTCCTCCACGCGCTCGAAGGACAGGCCGGCATGGGCCGCCTCGGCGGCGCGGAGCTGCGCCTCGAGCCGTGCGGCGCGCTCGGCCTCGGCCTGGCGCGCGCCCCACATCCAGAGGCCCCCGCCCAGGACGGCGATGAGCGCGAGCGACCAGGCGGCCGCCTGCACGATCGCCCGCCGCCGCGCCGCCGCCCTGTCGCCCGAGGCGAGCCGCGCCTCGCGGAAGATCACCTCCTTGAGGAGGCGGGTGAGGAAATAGGCCCGGCCCTTCTGCCCCATCGCCGCCGCCGGGCGGCGCGGATCGAGCCCGAAGGCGCGCGACAGCGCGCCCGCCAGCCGGTCGAGCGGCGTGCCCTCCTGCGTGCCGGAGGTGAAATACACCCCGCGCAGGAAGGGCGCGGGATCGAGGCGCGATCCGCCGAAGGCGGTGGCGAGGAAGGACTGCAGGGCCGGCTCGAGCGCCGCGAACTGCGCCGGCAGCCCGGCCAGCATCGCCCGCTGCTGCGGCCCGCGCTCGGCCTGCAGGCGGTCGAACAGCCGCGCCTCCAGCCGCTCGAGCAGCGCCTTGAACTCGGCCGGGAACAGCGCCGGCGCGCCGTCCGCCGGCAGCGCCGTCGGGAAGGTCACGCCCCACACCTGCTCGCGCCCGGCCCTGTCGAGGTCGTCGAAGAACTCGAGGAAGCCGGGCAGCAGGTCCGCCTTCGTGATCATCAGATAGACCGGCAGCCGCTGGCCGAGGCTCTTCTCCAGCTCCTTGACGCGGCTGCGGATGGTGCGGGCATGCGCCTCCCGCGCGGCCGGATCGAGCCGCCCGATCATGTCCACCCCGAAGGCGACGATCACGCCATTGAGCGGCATCCTCGGCCGCGCCTTCCGGAGCACGGCGAGGAAGCGCTCCCACGCGCCCTTGTCGGCGGCGGCGTCGCTGTCCTGGGTGGTGTAGCGGCCGGCGGTGTCGAGCAGCACGGCCCTGTCGGTCAGCCACCAGTCGCAGTCGCGCGTGCCGCCGACACCCTGCAGGCGCCCGCCCTCGGTCAGCGGGAACTCGAGGCCGCTGTTCTCGAGCGCGGTGGTCTTGCCGGTGCCCGGCGGACCGATGATGACGTACCAGGGCAGATCGTACAGCCGGCCGGCCTTCGCCTCCTTCAGCCTGGTGAGGGCGGCGGCGAGCTTCTCCTTAAGCTTCGCCTCCTCCTCGGCGGCCTTGGCGTCGGCCGCGCGGCGGGCGGCGGCGGCCGGGTCCTCGGCGGTCGCGGCCGCGACGATCGCCGCCTCGCGCCTCCGCGCCCGCCAGGCGAGGAAGAGGGTGACGAGCCCGGCGACCAGCAGCGGCGCGAGCGTAAGGGCGACGCGCATCGCCGGGCTCTCGAAGGCCTCGCCGAGATAGGGCGCGAGGGTCCAGACGATCGCCGAGAGCAGCGCCGCGGCGGTGAAGGAGGGCAGGACGTAGAGCAGCGCGCCCATCTCAGTTCACCCCCCGCAGCAGCACCACCTCGATCCGCCGGTTGGCCTCGCGGCCCTCGGGCGTGCGGTTGTCGGCGATCGGCTCCTGGTCGGCCCGGCCCTCGGCCGAGAAGCGGGCGCGGTTGCGGCCCTCGGCGGCGGCGATCATCTCGAGCACGCTCTCCGCCCGCGCCTGGGAGAGGTGGAAGTTCGACGGGAAGCGCGCGGTGCGGATCGGCACGCTGTCGGAGTGGCCGAGGATCAGCACGCGCCCCGGCTCGTCGCGCAGCGCCTCGCCGATCCGCTGCATCAGGGAATGGAAGCGCGGATCGAGCGTGGCCGAGGCCGAGGCGAACATCCCCGTCCCCTTGATCCGCACCAGCACGCGCTGCGCATCGCCCGACACCTCGACGAGTCCGGCGCGGATCTCCGGCTCGAGGAAGCGGCGGAACAGCTGCACGGCATCCGGCCGCGGCGGCGGCGCGCCGGCGGCGGGCGGCGGCGGGGGCGGCGGCG
>JANWXJ010000215.1 GCA_025055335.1 Acetobacteraceae bacterium | reverse complement strand
TCGCTCTCAGCGCCAAAATGACCACGCCGACCGCCGCCCAGAGGCACACTTGGCGATCCGAAACGGCCGCTCCACGTCCATCCAGGCCATCAGCAGCACTCACCAGCGCCCAACAACCGGGTTATTCGAGGTGTCCTCCTGGCCCGAAGGCGCGCATTTCACCGCGGCCCGCCGCGCGGTGCGCGTGGCCCTGCGCGAGTCCGGCCTGCAGGCCGAACTCGACGAGGCGGCGCTCGCCGTCCTGGGCTGAGGGGCGCCGCTGCGCGGCCCCCCCGCTCCGGCCGCGAGCCTCGCGGCAGATTTGCGCGCGGCGGCCTGTCTGCGGCGGCGGGGGTGAGGCTTCCCGCCGCTACGCCGCGTCCCCGGTATCCGCCACCAGCCCCGCCGCGAGGATGCCCGCCACCGCCGCCGCCTCGTCCTGCGCCGAGACGTCGCCCGAGATGCCGACGGCGCCGAGGAGGGTGCCATCGGCCCGGCGCACCAGCACCCCGCCCGGCACCGGCACGGCCATGCCGCCCATCATGTCGGACAGCGCATTCATGAAGGGGCCCATCTGCGCCGCCCGCCGCGCCAGTTCCCGCCCGCCCATGCCGAGCGCCAGCGCGCCGAGCGCCTTGCCGCGCGCGATCCCCTCCCGCGCGAGGGAGCAGCCGTCCTGACGCTCGGCCGCCTTGAGCTGCCCGCCGGCATCCAGCACCACGATCGTCAGCGGCTTGAGGCCGAGGCGGCGGCCCTCGGCGGCGGCGGCATCGAGGATGGTGCGGGCTTCGGCCAGAGTCAGGCCGTTCACGGCGCCGAGCGGTGCGGTCATGCGGGGGGCTCCTGCGGTGTGCCGGGGCGGGGCGGTAGCGCAGCGGGGGCGGGGCGGCAAGCGCCGCCCCCCGCCCGCGAGCCGCCGCCCTCCGCCGGGACGGCCTCGGTGCCTCAGCCGATCGCCCGGCCGAACAGCGTGCGGTACATCAGGCGATAGACGTCGATGTTGTCCATCGTGCCGGCCTCGGCGATCAGATGGGCGTTCAGCCCCGCCCCGCGCACCAGGATCCCACCCGAGACGTCCGTGAGCGTGGACCAGGCGATGGCGAAGGGGTGGCGCTGCCCGGCCCGGTCGGGGGCGGAGAGCCAGGCGGTTGTGCCGGTGCCGCGCTGCCCGTCGAGCGGGGCGCCGTTGCGGTCGCGCTCGGGGAGGTTCTGGCCCTCGCGGATCGCCTGCTGGCCGCGGCCCGGGCCGATCACCTGCATGCCGCCGGCATCCGAATCCGCGCAGGTCAGCAGCAGGGTGTTCGGGTTGGCATCCACGTAGCGGCGGAGCAGGCCGATCGCCTCGTCGGCGCGGATGCCGGCCTCGATCGAGCCCGGCGCGTTGTTCACGTTGCCGAAATTGTCGGTGCCCTCCTCCTCCACCACCAGGAAGAAGCCCTGCGGCGCGCGCGAGAGGATGCGCAGCGCCGCCGCCGCCATTTCGGCCACCGAAGGCGCCGTCGGCACGTAGTGCGGCAGGTTGCGCTGGGCGAGCTCCTCCTCGGGGCGGTCGTGGAAGGTGTGGTCGTGCGCGAAGATGCCCCACACGCGCGTCGCGTCCGCCGGCAGCGCGGCCAGCTCCTCCTTGGTGTAGACGATCGTGTAGCCGCGGCTGCGCAGCATCTCGACGAGGTTGAGGCCGTCCTCGCGCGCGCCCTCGCCGAAGCGGCCCTGAACGCCGCGCGGCAGGTACCAGCGCTCGCCCCCCGCAAGATGCACCTGCACCCCCGACTCGGCGACGAGGCGGGTGATCTCGGCCAGCGAGTTGCGCCGCTCGGTCGAGGCGACGAACACCGCCGTGCCCGGCTCATAGGCCGCACCGGAGTTGACGAGACCCACCCACTTGCCGGCCGCCATCGCCTCGCGGGCGATCGAGCCGTCGAAGCCCGAGGCGGAGCGGATCGGCGTCGTGCCGTCCATGCCGAAGGAATCGGCCTGCACGCGCACGCCGAAGGCGTGCACCGTGGCACCGCCGTGCGAGGTGCCGGTCAGCCCGTCCTTCATGTGGCCGAGATAGACCGCCGCGTGCGGCAGCCTGTCCCAGTTCAGCCGGCCGTCGGGCCCGACATGCACGAAGCGCGTGGCGCCCCAGTGGTTCACCCCGAAGCCGTCGGGGTGGAAGAAGATGACGTTGCCCGTGCCGGCGACCGGCGCGGCCTGCTGCCCGGAGGCGGGCCCGGCAAGCGACGCGGCGGCAAGGGCGGTCGACGCGACGAACAGATTTCGGCGGTGCATGTCTGTCCTCCTCGATCGCAAGGGCCCGGCGGTTCCCGGGCGCCCCTGATCTGGGACGGCGCGCGGCGATCCCCGCTGACAGGCCGGTGACGTTTCGCACCCGCCACCATCGCGCGGCACCGTTGCCAGGCGGCCGGCCCGCAGCTCCGCGGAATATCCGGCCGACGAGGACTTGACCTTCGCCCGGCGGGTATCGGCCTCTCCTCGGGCGTGCCACCGCCGTATCAGCCATGCGCGCACTGCCGGGCAAGCGACGCGGAAAGCCTCGGCCTGCCGGAAGGAAAGGCTTGGATTCGCCGTCGCCGGGGCGCCGGGTGCGGCCGCCGACAACCGCACCGGACCTTGCTGCGGCGGGCGAGCGCGCCCTTGCCCAGGCCCGCCCTTCGCGGCCGGATTCAGGCGCGGCCGGCGCGCCGCCGCGTCGGACGCCGCGACCCTCGTCGGCAGGATCGCGGGGGCGGACCAGGCGGCAGGCGCCGCGCGGGCTGCATCCTGCGGCGGACCATGGCAGGCTCGGGCGCCATGTCGCCGGTATCCTCCGCGCGCCCCCGCCGCCCCGCCGGCCCGCCGCCCGACGAGACCCTGCTGCGCGAGGCGGCGCTGGCCCATCTTGCCCGCTTCGCGGCGACCGAGGCCGGCCTGATCCGCGTGCTGGACCGGCGGATCGCCCGCTGGGCCCGGGCCGCCGAGGCCGAGGGGCAGGGCCGGGACGCCATCGCGCCGGCCGTCG
>JANWXJ010000169.1 GCA_025055335.1 Acetobacteraceae bacterium | reverse complement strand
CTCGCGGTCGCGCTCGGCGGCGAGGCGCGGGCGGTGCCCGTCTACGCCTCGGGCGGCTTCCGCCCCGGCGAATCGCCGGGCGCGGCGGCGGAGACCGCGGTGCGCGCCGCCGGCCGCGGCTACCGCGGCGTGAAGCCGCGGGTGAACGCCGAACGGCAGGACGAGAAGCTGATCGAGCGCGTCGCCGGAATCCTGCCGCCGGGCGTCGAACTCATGCTCGACGCCAACGAGAAGGGCGACCTCGCGCGTGCGCCGCGCCTGCTCGCCGCCGCCGCCGCGCATGGAGCGCTGTTCGTCGAGGAGCCGCTGCCCGCGCATCTGCTGCCGGCGTGGCGGTCGCTCCGCGCCGGCGCCCCCTGCGCGCTCGCCGGCGGCGAGCACCTGCAGACCATGGCGGAGGTGCTGCCCTTCCTGTCGGAAGGGCTGGTCGGAGTCGTGCAGCCCGATCTCGCGATGATGGGCGGGCTCTCGCCCTGCCTCGCGGTGGCGGAGGTTGCGGCCGCCTTCGGCATCGCCGTCTCGCCGCATTTCCTCCCCGGGCTGTTCGTGCATCTCGCCGCCGCCGCGCCTGCCGTCACCTGGCTCGAGGATCTGCCGCTGATCGAGCCGGTGTTCGTCGGCTGGCCGGAGATGACGAAGGACGGGCTGCTCTCCCCGCGCGAGGCGCCGGGCCACGGGCTGTCTTTGGCCGAGGACGCGCTTCGCCGCTTCACGCCATGAGCGAGGTGCTGGACACGGCGCTTGGCACCAGCCGGGCCTGAGCGCCTGCCCGTCGCCGCGGGACCGGGCGTCGGAGATCCGGCGGCACCGCATCCGTCCCGGCTCTTGCCCGCGGGGCGGATCCACGCGTGCTGCCGAGGCGAGCCTCCTGCGAACCCATCCAGGCCGGGCTCGAAAGGAGTTGGCCGGAGCATGGGTTCCCCATCCAGGATCGCCGCATGCGCGGCGGCCGTCCTTCGCCACTTCGGCGGAAGCTGCCGCGCCTTCGGGCGGAAGGAGCGACACAGCCTCGAAGGCGCCCCGGCATCCCGCAGCCGCCCCGCTGCGACAGCCCAGGGCCCTCACTGCAGCGCTGCGGCGCCTCACCCGCCACCGGGGCGGTGCCGGGAAACCGGGATGAGGGAACCGCCATCGCCGCGGGCGAGCGCGCCCCTCTCGCGCCCATGTCTCGGCGGCTCCTGCAAAGGCGTGCCGCGTGACGTCCGGGCGCAGCACACCGACTGCCAGTCGGGACCGTACAGCACTTATGCCGAGAACCGCCCGACCAGCCGGTGCCGCGCCCCCGGGTGCCAGAGCCGGGCGAAGGTGACCGGCGTCTCGCCGTTCCAGGTCCGCCGTTCGACCACGAGGCACGCCGCACCGGCCGCGATGCCGAGGCGGGAGGCGATGCGCGCCGGCGCGTTCTCGGCGCCGATCGCGTGCTCGGCCTCCGTCCATGGCACGTGGTCGAGCAGCCAGCGGCCGGGCGGGGTGCAGGCGAAACGCTCCGCCTCGATGCCTTGCGCGGCGGCGACGTTGACGAGACGCTCCTCGAACTGCACCGGCACGCCGTCCGAGAGGTGGCGCGTGGCCACCGCCAGCACCGCCGCACCGGGCGCCACGCCGAGGCGGCGCGCATCCTCGGCGCCGGCGCGGCGCAGCCGGCGCGAGAAGAGCTCGAAGCGGTATTCGCCGCCGGCGCGGCGCACCTCGGCGCCGATGTCCCAGATCTCGAACACCGCGCGGCCGCGCGCCTCGGGCGTCGCCACCGTGCCGGCGCGCCGGTTGCGGCGCACGAGTCCCTCCGCGGCGAGGTCGGAGATCGCCCGGTGCACCGTCATGCGGGAGGCGCCGAACATCCGCATCAGCTCGGCCTCCGACGGCACGCGGCCGCCGGGCGGGATGCGGCCCGAAAGGATCGCAGAGGCGACGGCGCGTCGGATCTGCGCGTGCAGCGGCCCCTCGCCGTCGAGCACGAGACCGCTCATGCCGAGAGGATCCGCCGGAGCACGCCGGCCACGCGCGCCTCCGCCGCCGCGCGTGCGGGATGCGCGCCCTCGGCCACGACGCGCCGGCCGCGCGCCCACACCTCGCGGATCGCGCCGTCGCGCGCGGCGAACAGCAGGCTGTCCAGAACGCGGTCGCCGGAGCGCGCGGCGAAGGCCGGATGCGCCGGATCGAGCAGCACGAGGTCTGCCCATGCGCCGACGGCGATCCCGGCAGGCCCTGCCGCCAGCGCCTGCGCGCCCCCCTCGCACGCCGCCTGCCACAGCGCCCGCCCCGTCGAGCCGCCGCGCGGCGCGAGCGCGTTGCGCCGGCGCCCGGCGAGGCGCTGGGAATACTCGAGCGTCCGCAACTCCGCCGCCGCCGACACCAGCACATTGGAATCGGTGCCCACGCCGAAGCGCCCGCCCGCCGCCCGGTATGCCACGGCGGGGAAGATGCCGTCGCCGAGGTTGCTCTCCGTCACCGGGCAAAGCCCGACCACCGCGCCGCTGCCGGCGATCCGCGCGAGTTCCGCAGCCGTCGCATGTGTCGCGTGGATCAGGCACCAGCGCGGGGAGAGGGGGATGTCGCGCGCCAGCGCCTCGATCGGTGTCGCGCCGAGGATGGCGCGGCAGGCCTCGACCTCCTTCACCTGCTCCGACACGTGGATGTGGACCGGACGCCCGGTCGCGAGCGGCAGGAGGTCGAGGATCTCCGCCGTGGTTGCGGCGCGCAGCGAATGCGGGGCGAAGCCGATGGCGGCGCCCTCGAGCGGGGCGATGGCGCGAAGGCTTGCCGTCCACAGGCGGGCGAAGGAGTCCCGGTCGGAGAGGAAGCGGCGCTGGCCGGGCGCAGGCGGCGCGCCGCCTGCTTCGCCATGGGCGTAGAAGCAGGGCAGCAGCGTCAGGCCGATGCCGGTCGCGGCCGCGGCGGCGGCGATGCGTTCGGCCATCTCGGCCGGGTTGGCGTAGGGCGTGCCGTCCGGCGCGTGGTGCAGGTAGTGGAACTCGCCGACGCGGGTGAAGCCCGCCTCCAGCATCTCCGCATAGGCGAGTGTGGCGATCGCCTCCACATCCTCGGGCGAGAGATGGGCGAGGAAGCGGTACATCACCTCGCGCCACGTCCAGAAGGAGTCCTCGCCCTCGCCGGCGTGCTCCGCAAGCCCCGCCATGCCGCGCTGGAAGGCGTGGGAATGCAGGTTGCAGAGGCCCGGCAGGGCGATCAGCGCGCCGCCCGGCTCGCCCGTCGTGATGCGGGCGATCCGGCCCTTCCCGTCCACCTCGACCGCCACGCCGCGCGCCCAGCCGTCGGGCAGCAGGGCTTCGGCGAAAACCGTCTTGCGCATGGCGGCGTCCTCGGGCAGATAATGCCTATACAATACTCTCTCGCCAATCTGGGGGCCAGTCCGGTCTTGGCCATCGCCGCGGAGCTGCTGATCGAGGGCGCGCGCCTCGCCACCATGGCCGGAGGGGGTCTCGGCGTGGTCGAGGATGGAGCCATCGCCATCGCCGGGGGCCGAATCGCCTGGGCCGGCCCGCGCGCCGAGGCCCCCGCCATCTCGGCGCAGGAAACGCTCCGCTGCGACGGCCGCTGGGTGACCCCGGGCCTGATCGACTGCCACACGCATCTCGTCTTCGCAGGCGACCGTTCCGACGAGTTCGCCCGCCGTCTCGCCGGCGAGTCCTACGCCGACATCGCGCGCTCGGGCGGGGGCATCGCCGCCACCGTGCGCGCCACCCGCGCCGCCGGAGAGGAGGCGCTGCTCGCCGAGAGCCTGCCGCGGCTCGATGCGCTGCTCGCCGAGGGCGTCACCACGATCGAAGTCAAATCCGGCTATGGCCTCGACGAGGAGACGGAACTCCGCCAGCTCCGCGTCGCGCGGCGCCTTGCGGAGGCGCGTGCCGTATCGGTGTCCGCCACCTATCTCGGAGCCCACGCGGTGCCGCCGGGCGAGGAGCGTTCCGCCTATCTCGACCTCGTCTGCCGCCGCATGATCCCGCGCATCGCCGCCGAGGGTGCGGCAGAGGCGGTGGACGCGTTCCAGGAAGGCATCGCTTTCACCGCCGAGGAGTGCGCGCGGGTGTTCCGCGCCGCCCGCGCCGCGGGCCTCGGCGTGAAGTCGCACGCCGACCAGCTGAGCGACAGCGGCGCCGCCGCGCTGGCCGCCACCTTCGGCGCCTGGTCCGCAGACCATCTCGAATACACCCCCCCCGAGGCCGCCGCCGCCATGGCGCGGGCGGGCACCGTCGCGGTGCTGCTGCCCGGCGCCTTCCTGATGCTGAACGAGACCCGCAAGCCCCCGATCGCCGCCTTCCGCGCCGCGGGCGTGCGGATGGCGGTGGCGACCGACCTCAATCCCGGAACCTCGCCGATCGCCTCGCTCCGGCTCTGCGCGACGCTTGCTTGCGTCCTGTTCGGCCTGACCGTCGAGGAGGCCTTGCGCGGCATCACCATCGAGGCGGCGCGCGCGCTCTGGCGCGAGCGCGAGGTGGGCAGCATCGAGGCCGGGAAATGGGCCGACCTCGCCGTCTGGTCGGTCGGGAGCCTGCCGCAGCTCGTCGCGCAGGTCGGGCCGCCGCCGCTGTTCGCGCGCATCCACCGGGGACGCCGCACATGACGACGACGCTGATCCCCGGCGCCGTGCCGCTCCGCGCCTGGGCCCAGGTGCTGGAGGGCGCGGCCCTGCCGCTCGATCCCTCGGCGCGGCCGGCAGTGGAGCGCGGCGCGGCGGCGGTCGCCCGCGTCATCGGAGGCGGGGGAAGGGTGTATGGCGTCAACACCGGCTTCGGGAAGCTCGCGACCGTCCGCATCCCGGCCTCGGAACTCGCGACCCTGCAGCGCAACCTGATCCTGTCCCACGCCTGCGGCGTGGGGGCGCCGCTGCCTGCGCCCGTGGTGCGCCTCGTGCTGGCGATGAAGGCGGCAAGCCTCGGCCGCGGCGCCTCCGGCGTGCGGTGGGAGGTGGTGGCCCTGCTCGAGGCGATGCGGGCGAAGGGGGTGCTGCCGGTCGTGCCGCGCCAGGGCTCGGTCGGCGCCTCGGGCGATCTCGCGCCGCTTGCGCACCTGACGGCGGCGATGATCGGCGAGGGCGAGGTGCTGCCCGGCGTCCCCGCGCGCGAGGCGCTGGCCGCGGCCGGCCTCTCGCCGCTGGCGCTTGGCCCGAAGGAAGGGCTTGCGCTCATCAACGGCACCCAGGTCTCGACGGCGCTCGCCCTCGAGGGGCTGTTCGCGGCCGAGCGGGTGTTCCAGGCGGCGCTGGTCGCCGGCGCGCTGACGACGGATGCGCTGCGCGGCTCGGACACGCCCTTCGACGCCCGGATCCACGCCCTGCGCGGCCACACCGGGCAGATCGCGGTGGCCGAGGCGCTGCGCCGGCTGCTCGCCGGCAGCGCCATCCGCGAAAGCCACCGCGAGAACGACCCGCGCGTGCAGGATCCCTATTCGCTGCGCTGCCAGCCGCAGGTGATGGGGGCCGCGCTGGACCTCTTGCGCAGCGCGGCCCGCACGCTGGAGGCGGAGGCGAACGCCGTCACCGACAATCCGCTGGTGCTCGAGGATGGCAGCATCGTCTCCGGCGGCAACTTCCACGCCGAGCCTGTGGCCTTCGCGGCCGACCAGATCGCGCTCGCGCTCGCCGAGATCGGCAATCTTTCCGAACGCCGCATCGCGCTGATGGTGGATCCGGCCATGAGCGGCCTGCCTCCCTTCCTCGCGCGCGAAGCCGGCCTCAACTCCGGGCTGATGATCGCGCAGGTGACGGCGGCGGCGCTCGCTGCCGAGAACAAGCAGCGCGCCGCGCCGGCGAGCATCGACAGCATCCCGACCTCGGCGAACCAGGAGGACCACGTCTCGATGGCGACGCATGCCGCGGCGCGCCTTTTCGGGATGGCGGAGAACGCCGCCGCCATCATCGGCATCGAGGCGCTCTGCGCCGCCGAGGCGATCGAGCACCGCCGGCCGCTGGCGACCAGCGCGCCGCTGGAAGCCGCCTACGCCAAGATCCGCTCGTGCATCGCGCCGCTCCTCGCCGACCGCTTCCTCGCCCCCGACATCGCCGCGGCGGCCGAGCTCGTGCGGCAGGGCGCGCTTGCCGTCGCGCCGCTTCCCGGGGTCACGCCATGAACCACGTCCTCCTGCGCCAGGGGCGGAGCCCGCTCGTCCTCGGCATGCCGCATGTCGGCACCGCGATCCCGCCCGAGGTGTCGGTGGCGCTGAACGACCTCGGCCGCAGCGTGCCGGACACCGACTGGTGGCTCGACCGGCTCTACGCCCCGATCGCCGAGCGCTTCGACGCGACCGTGATCGCCGCCGTGCAGTCGCGCTTCGTCATCGACGTCAACCGCGACCCCTCCGGCGCCTCGCTCTATCCCGGGCAGAACACCACCGGCCTCGTGCCCCTCACCACTTTCGACGGCGGCCCGATCTGGCGCGAGGAGCCGGACGCGGCGGAGATCGCGCGGCGGCGGGAAGCGTATTTCATCCCCTATCACGCCGCACTCGCGGGCGTCCTGCAGGCGACCCGGATCCGCTGCGGCCACGCGGTGCTGTGGGACTGCCACTCGATCCGCGGCACCATCCCGCACCTGTTCGACGGGCCGCTGCCGGTGCTGAACCTCGGCACCAACGCCGGCGCGTCCTGCTCGGCCCGGGTGCGCGCGGCGGCGGTGGCGCGGCTGTCCGCCTCCCCCTTCACCCATGTGGCGGACGGCCGCTTCAAGGGCGGCTGGATCACGCGCCACTACGGGCAGCCCGCGCGGGGCATCGAGGCGCTGCAGATGGAACTCGCCCAGCACGCCTACATGGACGAGTCGCCGCCCTGGACCTTCCGCCCGGAGAAGGCCGCCCGCCTCTCCGATACGCTCGCCGACATCATCGCCGCGGTGCTCGACGCCGCGCGGGAGACGCACGCATGAGCCGCTTCGCCAACGCCCGCACCATTTCCGCCCCGCGGGGGCCCGTGGCCGTCTGCCGCACCTGGGCCGCGGAAGCCGCGATGCGGATGCTGATGAACAACCTCGACCCGGAGGTGGCGGAACGCCCGCAGGAGCTCGTGGTGTATGGCGGCATCGGCCGCGCCGCGCGCGACTGGGACGCCTTCGACCGGATCGTCTCCTCGCTCAAGGGCCTCGAGCCGGACGAGACGCTGCTCGTGCAGTCGGGCAAGCCGGTCGGCATCTTCCGCACGCAGGAGGATGCGCCGCGCGTGCTGATCGCCAACTCCAATCTCGTGCCGCGCTGGGCGACGTGGGAGACGTTCCACGAGCTCGACCGCAAGGGGCTGATGATGTACGGCCAGATGACGGCCGGCTCCTGGATCTACATCGGCAGCCAGGGCATCGTGCAGGGCACCTACGAGACCTTCGCCGAGGTCGGGCGCCGGCACTACAACGGCAGCCTGTCCGGCAAGTGGATCCTGACGGGGGGCCTGGGCGGGATGGGCGGGGCGCAGCCTCTGGCGGCCACGATGGCGGGGGCCTCGATGATCGCCGTCGAATGCCAGCCCTCGCGCATCGAGATGCGGCTGCGCACGCGCTACCTCGACAGGCGCGCCGACGCGCTGGAGGAGGCTCTGGCGATGCTCGAGGCGGCGAGGCGCGAGGGCCGCGCCGTTTCCATCGGCCTGCTCGGCAACGCCGCCGAGATCTTCCCCGAGATCCTGAAGCGCGGCATCCGCCCCGACGTCGTCACCGACCAGACCAGCGCGCATGACCCGCTGAACGGCTACCTGCCGGCCGGCTGGACGCTCGCCGAGTGGGAGGAGCGGCGCGAGCGCGACCCCGAGGGCACGATGCTGGCGGCCAAGCGCAGCATGGCCGAGCATGTGCGCGCCATGGTGGCGTTCCACCGCATGGGCGTCCCGACGCTCGACTACGGCAACAACATCCGGCAGATGGCGCTCGAGATGGGCGTCGAGGACGCCTTCTCCTTCCCCGGCTTCGTGCCGGCCTACATCCGCCCGCTGTTCTGCCGCGGCATCGGGCCGTTCCGCTGGGCGGCCCTTTCGGGAGATCCGGAGGACATCGCCCGCACCGACGCCAAGGTGAAGGAGATGATCCCGGACGATCCCCACCTGCACAACTGGCTCGACATGGCCGCGCGGCGCATCGCCTTCCAGGGCCTGCCGGCGCGCATCTGCTGGGTCGGCCTCGGGGACCGGCACCGCCTCGGCCTCGCCTTCAACGAGATGGTGGCGAAGGGAGAGCTCAAGGCGCCGATCGTGATCGGGCGCGACCACCTCGATTCCGGCTCCGTCGCCAGCCCCAACCGCGAGACGGAGGCGATGGCCGACGGATCGGACGCCGTCTCCGACTGGCCGCTGTTGAACGCCCTGCTCAACACCGCCTCCGGCGCGTCCTGGGTGTCGCTCCACCATGGCGGCGGCGTGGGCATGGGCTTCTCCCAGCATGCCGGCATGGTGATCGTGGCCGACGGCACCGAGGCCGCGGCCCGCCGCCTTGCCCGTGTGCTGTGGAACGACCCGGGCACCGGCGTGATGCGCCATGCCGATGCCGGGTACGAGATCGCGATCGCCCATGCCCGGAAGATGGGGCTGAAGCTGCCCTCGCTCGGGATCGGGATGTGAGCCGCCCCGCTTGCCCGCGCGCCCCGCGCGATGCTGGAATGACTCCACTCAAGCCACAGGAGAGGCCGACATGAACCGTCGTGGACTTCTTGCCGCGGGCAGCGCCGCCGCGGCCGCCGGGCTCGCTGCGCCCGCGCTCTCGCAAGCGCGGATCGAGTGGCGCATGACGACGCTCTGGCCGCGCAACCTGCCTGGCCCGGGGGTGGCGGCGCAGAAGGTCGCCGACCGCATCGGCGCGGTGACGGGCGGGCGCATCACGGTGCGGCTGTTCGCCGCCGGCGAGATCGTGCCGGCCCCGGGCGCCTTCGACGCGGTCGCCGCCGGCACGGCGGACCTCTATCACGGCGTGCCGGCGTTCTGGATCTCCAAATCGCCGGGGATCGGCTTCTTCGGCTCCTTCCCCTACGGCATGACGGCGCCGGAGCGGCAGGCGTGGATGATGCACGGCGGCGGCCAGGCGCTGTACGACGAGATCTACGGCCGCTTCGGCGTGAAGCCCTTCAACACCGGGGATTCGGGCCCGCAGTGGATGGGCTGGTTCCGCCGCGAGATCAACTCGATCGAGGATTTCCGGGGGCTGCGCTTCCGCACCGCGGGGCTGGGGGGCGAGATGTTCCGCCGCGCCGGCGCCTCCGTCGTCACGCTGCCGGCGGGGCAGATCTTCCAGGCCCTGCAGTCCGGCACGATCGACGCCGCCGAATTCGTCGGGCCGATGTCGGACGCGCCGCTCGGCCTGCACCAGGTGGCGCGGAACTACTACTACCCGGGTGTGCAGGAACCCTCCTCGGCCGAGGAGATCGGCATCAACATGGCCCGCTGGAACGCGCTGCCGAACGACCTCAAGCAGGCGGTGGCCTTCGCCTGCCAGAGCGTGGCGGAGGAGATCACCACCGAATACGACGCGGGGCATCCGCGCGCGCTGGCGGAACTCGTCTCCCGCCACGGCGTCGTGCCGCGAGAGGTGCCGCGCGACGTGCTGATCGCCCTCGGCAACATCGCCGGCGAGATCCTGGCCGAGTTCCGCAGCCACCAGGATGCGCTGGTGCGGCGCATCGCGGAGTCCTACGCCGAGTTCCGCAACCGCAGCCAAGCCTACATGCTGCAGTCCTACGCCGGGAACTACAACGCCCGCGCGCTGCCCATCCGCTGGGGCTGAGGCCCTGCGCGCCGCGCTTGCCCTTGCAGACGCCCATGACGCCGCGAGCCGCCTGCTCGCACGCGGCGTCATGTGGCTCTCGCTGCTTCTGGTGCTGGTGCAGTTCGCCGTGGTGGTGCTGCGCTACGCCTTCGGCACCTCCTTCATCATGATGCAGGAGGGCGTGATCTACCTGCATGCCATCCTGTTCATGCTGGCGATCGGCTACACCTTCCTCGTGGACCAGCATGTGCGGGTGGACGTGCTCTACGCCGGATGGTCCGCGCGGCGCCGGGCTCTCGTGGACCTGATCGCGGTGCTCGTCGGCGTTCTGCCCTTCTGCGCGCTGGTGGTCTGGGCGTCCTGGAGCTACGTGCTCGTCTCCTGGCGCTTCGGGGAAGGGCCGATGGCGGTCGGCGGGCTGCCCTTCACGCCGTTCCTGAAGTCCATGATCCCGGCGATGGCGGTGCTGCTCGCGCTGCAGTCGCTCTCCATCGCCGTCCGCTGCGTCGCGGTGCTGCGCGGCCTCGCGGAGACGCATCTGCCCCACCGCGCACACCAGGGCAGCGCATGAGCGGGCACTGGATCGGGCAGGTGCTCGACCTGCTGATGTTCGCCTCGCTTTGCCTGCTGATCCTCACGGGCATTCCGGTCGTGTTCCTGCTGACCGGCTGCGCCATCGTGTTCGGCGCCCTCGGTATCGCCTTCGGCGTGTTCGACATCTTCCTCCTCGGCGCGCTGGCGCAGCGCATCTTCGGCACCATGACGGGCGAGACGCTCGTCGCCATCCCGCTCTTCGTGTTCATGGGCATCATGCTCGAACGCTCGAAGATCGCCGAGGAGCTGCTCGAGGCGATGGGCCGGCTGTTCGGTCCGGTGCGCGGGGGGCTTGCGATCAGCGTCTCGGTCGTCGGCGCGCTGCTCGCCGCCTCCACCGGGATCGTCGGCGCGACGGTCGTCACCATGGGGCTGATGGCGCTGCCGGCGATGCTCCGCCGCGGCTACGACAAGCGCTTCGCCTGCGGCTCGATCTGCGCCGCCGGCACGCTCGGGCAGATCATCCCGCCCTCGACCGTGATGGTGATCCTGGGCGAGGTGATCGCCGCCGCCTACCAGCAGGCGCAGCTCGCGCAGGGGCGGTTCTCGGTGGAGACGGTGTCGGTCGGGCAGCTCTTCGCCGCCTCGATGATCCCGGGTCTCGTGCTCGTCGGCCTCTACATCCTCTACCAGCTGGTGTTCGCCTTCCTGCGCCCGGATGTCGCACCCGCCATCCAGAGAGAGGAGGCCGGCCGCGTCTCGGCAGGCGAACTCGCGCGCGCGCTGGTGCCGCCCATTGTGCTGATCGTCGCGGTGCTGGGCTCGATCCTCGGCGGCGTCGCGACGCCGACGGAGGCGGCGGCCGTCGGCGCCGTGGGTGCGACGCTGCTTGCCGGCCTCCGGCAGCCCGGCAACCCGGCGCCGATCCTGCTCGGCGGGCTTGCGGCCGTCGGTCTCGCGCTGCTTGGCGCCTCCTTCGACATGCGTCTCGGCCGGGAGGCGCCGCCGCTCGCCGATCGGCTGGCGATCTGGGCAGGTGCCGCGCTCGCCGTGGTGATGGCGGCGGGCGTCCTGCTCGCGCTGTGGCGCTGCTTCCGCGCCGGGGTCCTCACGGCCGTGATGCATTCCACCATGACGATCACGGCCATGATCTTCGCCACCCTGATCGGGGCCACGCTCTTCTCGCTCGTGTTCCGCGGCCTCGGCGGCGAGGAGACGGTGAAGACCTTGCTGGAGGCGATCCCTGGGGGCCAGACGGGGGCGCTGCTCGCGGTGATGGCCGTCATCTTCCTGATGGGCTTCTTCCTCGACTTCGTCGAGATCACCATCATCGTCATCCCGATCGTCGGGCCCGTGCTGCTGATGATGGGGATCGACCCGATCTGGCTCGCGGTGCTGATCGCGCTGAACCTGCAGACGTCGTTCCTCACCCCGCCCTTCGGGTTCTCGCTGTTCTATCTCGGCGGGGTGGCGCAGCGCTGGGTGAACACCGCAGACATCTACCGCGGCGTCGTCCCCTTCGTCGCGCTGCAACTCGCGGCGATCGGGCTGGTGATGATCTTCCCGGGGCTTGCCACCTGGCTGCCGCGGCAGCTGTTCTGAGGCGACAGGCGGTCAGTCCGGGAGCGTCCCGTCGGCCTTCAGCACCTCGCCCGCGAGATAGAGGCTGCCGCAGATCAGCACGCGGCCGGGCGGCGCATCCCGCAGCGCGGAGAGCGCCGCCGCCACCGTGCCGGCCGGCCGCGCCACCCCGCCCGAGGCGGCGACGATGTCGGCGACCGGCATCGCCAGGTGCTGCCCGGGCTCGGCCACCGCCTGAAGGGTGGCGGCGTGCGGGATCAGCGGGCGCAGGAAGCCCGCCGCGCCCTTGCCCTGCTTCATCCCGACGACGAGGTGCAGCGGCCGGTCGGCCCAGCGCTCGGCCTGCTTCGCCAGCGCCTCGCCCGCGCCGGGGTTGTGGCCGCCGTCGAGGAACAGCTCGAACCCCTCCGGCAGGGCGGCGGCAAGCCGGCCGCGCAGGCGCTGCAGCCGCGCCGGCCAGCGCGCCCCCGCCACGCCGCCCGCGAGTGCGGTGCCGGTCAGCCACGGCGGGTTCCAGGCGCGCAGCGCAGCGACCGCGATGCCGGCGTTGTCGGCCTGGTGGGGCCCGGGCAGCGCGGTGGGCGGCAGGTCGAGCGTGCCGCGCGCATCGGCGTAGCGCAGGCCCGACGCGGTCTCCTCGATCGTCCAGTCGCGGTCGCGGGCGAACAGAGGCGCGCCGATCTCGGCCGCGCGGCCGGCGATGGCCGCGAACGCCTCCGGATGCTGGCGCCCGGTGGCGCAAGGCGCGCCGGGCTTCATGATGCCGGCCTTCTCGAAGGCGATCTTGCCGAGCGTGTCGCCCAGGAACTCCATGTGGTCGAAGGAGATCGAGGCGATCGCGGTGGCGGCCGGGGCGCGCACCACGTTGGTCGCGTCGAAACGGCCGCCGAGGCCGACCTCCAGCACCAGCACATCGGCCGGGGTGCGGGCGAACAGCAGGAACGCCGCGGCGGTCGTGATCTCGAACACGGTGATCTGGCGGCCGGCGTTCACCCGCTCGCACTCGTCGAGGGCGGCGGCGAGCGCCTCCTCCTCCACCAGCCGCCCGGCCAGCCGCACGCGTTCGTGGAAGCGCACGAGATGGGGAGAGGTGTACACATGCACGCGGAGCCCCGCCGCTTCCGCCGCCGCGCGCAGCACCGCGCACACCGATCCCTTGCCGTTGGTGCCCGCCACATGCACGACCGGGGGCAGGGCGAGGTGCGGGTTCCCGAGGTCGGCGAGCAGACGCTCCAGCCGGCCGAGCGAGAGGTCGATCAGCTTCGGATGCAGCGCATGCAGGCGGGCGACGATCGCCTCGCTGCGCAGCGGCGGGACGTGCATCAGCCGCCCTCGGGTGCTGCGAGGGCCGGCGCCGCCTCGGGCGGCGGCACGAGCACCGGCTCGCGCAGCAGGGAGATCAAGCGCGCGAGGGTGGCGCGCATCTCGCTCCGCTTCACCACCATGTCGAGGATGCCGTGCGCCAGCAGGTATTCCGCGCGCTGGAAGCCGTCGGGCAGCTTCTCGCGCACCGTCTGCTCGATCACGCGGGCACCGGCGAAGCCGATCAGCGCGCCGGGCTCGGCGATATGGATGTCGCCGAGCATGGCGAAGGAGGCGGTGACGCCGCCGGTCGTCGGGTCGGTCAGCACCACGATGTAGGGCAGCCCTGCCTCCTTCACCATGCGGGTGGCGATGACGGTGCGCGGCATCTGCATCAGGCTGATCGCGCCCTCCTGCATGCGGGCCCCGCCCGAGGCGGTGAACACGATCAGCGGCGCATCCTGCAGCACGGCGAGCCGCGCGGCGGTGACGAGCGCCTCCCCCACTGCCGCTCCCATGCTGCCGCCCATGAAGGAGAACTCGAAGGCGGCCAGCACGGCCCGCCGCCCCTCGATCGTGCCGTGGCCCACGATCACCGCGTCATCGAGGCCGGTCTTGGCCTGCGCTTCCTTCAGCCGTTCGGAATACCGCCGCTGGTCGCGGAAGCGGAGCGGATCGGCAGGCGCCCTCGGCAGTTCGATGCGCTGCCAGCCCGGGTCGAAGGTGGCGTCAAGCCGGGCCTGGGCCGACAGCCGCATGTGGTGGCCGCAATGCGGGCAGACCTGCAGGCCGCGCTCGAGGTCGCGGTGGAAGATCATCTGCTCGCAGGAGGGGCACTTGTGCCAGAGGTTGTCGGGCACCTCGCGGGTGCCGAACAGCGTCTTGATCTTGGGCAGCGCCCATTCCGAAATCCAGTTCATCGCGGCCTCGGGCCTGTCGGACGGCCGGGGTATGGGGGGTACCGCCCCCCGTCTGCAAGAGGGCGTGCGGCGGTCCGGATCGTGCCTCGGCCGTGGCGCAGCGTCTGCCGCAACGGCCGCCGCGGCCAGCACCCGGAAGCGTGGCGCCTGTCCTGCGCTCAGGTCCGACCTGCAGCGACAGCAGCCCCGCCGAGGCGGTGCCCCGCAGGCCGCAGATCGGGCCCGGCATGGCCGGATAGCGCCCCGATGCCGTCGGGCGACAGGCGCGGCGCGGTGCCGATCCAGCTTGGCGGCTCCGCAGGGCGATGAGGAGGCACCATGCCGGACGAGGCGGCGGCGAACGGCCCGTCGGCGGTGCGCTCCACCGCCTCCGCGGCCGGCAGTTCCGCCCCGCCCTCCGGACCGGTGCGCGCCGCCCGCGCAAGCGCCGGGCGGTCCATGCGACGGACGCCGAGGAGCACGACGCGCAGCGGCGCGATGCGAAGGCCGGCGCCGCGGGGCAGGCGGCGGCGGCCTGTGGTGCGTCCGCCCTTGCCGGCGCGGATCCCCCGGCACCGAGTGCCGTTCGCCGTTGCTGCGGCCGTGGCCGACGATCTTGTGCCCTCGGGCAAGCAGCGCCGCCGTCAGCGGGGGCGCGTAGCCGACCATCGCGCTGTTGACCGGCATCGAGGCCGGAAGGCGCAACTCCTCCAGCATCTCGGGCATGCGCCACGCGCCGACGCGGTTGCCCCAGTCGCGCCGGGCGAAGTTCGGTACATCGGGCTGCGGGCCGCCGGGGGCGCGTTCCGCGCCGAGCCCCTCGCCGAAGGCGAAATGCTCGAGGTTGATGCCGAGATAGACGGCAAGCCGCGCGCCGTTCGGCCAGGAATAGTCGGGCCGTTCCGGGATGCTGCCGCAGTCGTAGCGTCCGTGGGTGGCGAGCACGGGGCCTCCGCGTGGTTCCCCGGGCGGGCTTGCAAGCGGCGCGCCGCCGGTCGAGCCTCGGCGCGGAGGGCACGGAGGGACCGCATGTCCGGAACACGCGAGGGCGCGATCGCGCGGGCGCTGCAGCACTTCGACGGCGGCGGCTTCCGCGACACGCTCGCGCGGCTCGTCGCCATCCCCTCCACCAGCCAGGACGCGGCCTTCGCCCCCGAGTGCCGCCGCTACCTCGCGGACGCCATCGCCCCCTGGGCCGAGCGCCTCGGCTTCGCCGTGGCGATCCACGACAACCCAGAGCCGGCCGCCGGCCCCATCCTGACGGCGCGGCGCGACGAGGGCGCGCATCTGCCGACCGTGCTTCTCTACGGCCACGGCGACACGGTCCGCGGGCTCGACGCGGAGTGGTCGGCGGGGCTTGGCCCCTGGCGGCTGGTCGAGCGCGACGGCCGCTGGTACGGGCGCGGCACCGCCGACAACAAGGGGCAGCACGCGGTCTGCCTCGCCGCGCTCGAGGCCGTGCTGGCCGAGCGCGGCGGCCGGCTCGGGGCCAATGTGGTGCTGCTGATCGAAACCAGCGAGGAGCGCGGCAGCCGCGGCCTGCGCAGCTTCGTCGCCGCCAACCGCGCCCGCCTCGCCGCCGATGTGCTCATCGCCTCCGACGGCCCGCGCGTTTCGCCCGAGGTGCCGACCATCGCCACCGGCACGCGCGGCTCCTTCCATTTCGATCTCGTGCTCCGGCTGCGGCCGGGCGGCGTCCATTCCGGCCACTGGGGCGGGCTGGTGACCGACCCGGCGATCCGCCTCGCCCATGCGCTCGCCGCCATCGCCGACGCCCGGGGGCGCATCCTGGTCGAGGAGTGGCTGCCGCCTGGGCGGCGCGTGCCGGAGAGCGTCCGCGCCGCGCTCGCGGGCTGCCCGGTGGAGGGCGGCGAGGCGGCGGCCGAGGGCTGGGGCGAGCCCGGGCTTTCGCCCGCCGAGAAGATCTTCGGCTGGACCTCCTTCATCGTGCTGGCCATGGTCTCGGGCCAGCCGGAGAACCCGGTGAACGCGGTGGCCCCCTCGGCCCGCGCGCATTGCCAGATCCGCTACACGGTGGACGCCGACCCGGCGCGCTTCGCCCCCGCGCTGCGGGCGCATCTCGATTCGCGCGGCTTTCCCGATGTGGCGATCGAGAACGGCGCGGTCCGCATGGCCGCCTCCCGCACCGATCCGGCGCATCCCTGGGTGCTGTGGGCGAAGGCGAGCATGGAACGAAGCCTCGGCCGGCGCGTGCAGGTGGTGCCGAACGCCGCCGGCGGCCTGCCGGGCGACGTGTTCGCCGACCATCTCGGCGTGCCGCTCGTGTGGGTGCCGCAGTCCTACACCGGCTGCCGGCAGCACGGGCCGGATGAGCATCTGCTGCCGCCCCTCGCGCGCGAGGCGATGGCGGCCTTCGCCGGGCTGTGGTGGGATCTGGGCGAGGGCGCCCCGAGGCGCTGAGGCCGGGCCGCGGCAGCGTCCGCGTTCCCGCACGGCATCGGCCCTCCGTCGCGCGGCGCGGCGCGGCCGCGATGGCGGGGCTTCAGCGCGCGGCGGCGGCGTTCACCCGGGCGTTGAAGGCCTCGAAGATGCGGGCGTACTCGTCCTTCCGCTCGATCGGCCATTCGGCAAGGGTCAGGCCGCGCAGCCGGGCGCCCGTGTCCGTCTCGGGCATCAGGGGGTGGCCGCGGCTTGTCGCCCCTTCATAGGTGCGGGCGCCTTCGGCGGTGGCAAGCCAGGCGCCGAACAGCCGCGCGCCCGCCGGGCGCGGGGTGCCGCGCACCGCCGCCGTCCAGATCGCCGAGACCGGCGTGGGATCGAGCATCACCACCTCGATCGGCGCGCCGCGACGCATCGGCGGCAGGGCGGTATGGTAGATGCCGATGCCGAGCGCGATCTCCCCCGCCGCCACCTGCTGCGCGAGCGGCGCGGTGGAGCGGAACAGCATCGGCTCCTGCCGCAGGAAGGCCTCGAGGAACTGGCCGGCCCGCGCCTCGCCCCAGACGAAGGCAAGCTCGGCGAAGGCCGCCATCTGCACCCAGGTGCCGATCCGCCCGCGCCAGCGGGGATGCAAGAGATCCTCCCACCGCCGCGGCGCCTCCGCCTCCGGCACCATCTGGCGGTTGTACACGAGGCAGTAGAGAGAGGCCGCCGTCAGCAGCGCCGGCCCGCCGATCCACTCGCGCGGGAAGCCGAGGGCGGCCCAGTCCGTCGGCGCGAGCAGCCCGCGCTCGTTCAGCCGCAGGATCCCCGATCCGCCGAGGCTGACCACATCCGCCGTCCGTCCGGCCGCGGCCTGCGCCTCGTTCGCCACGCGCCCGACGATTCCGACGCCGCCCGCCACGCTCTCGGGGCGCACCCGCACCCGATGCGCGCGGGTGAAGGCGGCGGCCACCCGTTCCAGCGCGGCGAGCGGATTGCTCTCGTACCAGGAGAGTTCGCCCGGTTCGGCCGCAGCCTCGCGCGCAAGCGCCGGAAGATCGGCGGCGCGGGCCCCCGGCAGGGCGGGAAGCAGGCCGGCGGCGGCAAGCAGCGCGCGGCGACGAAGCGGCGTCATGGCGGTTCCCTCCCTGCGGCCGGCGTGCCCCGGCCCCTTGCGGGAGGCTAGCAACACGCTCCGGCGCTGTCGCCTCGCGGCAGGAGCACCCCGGGGTTCAGCACGCCTTTCGGATCGAGCGCCGCCTTGATCGCCCGCATCGCCGCAAGCTCCGCACCCCCGCGCCACTCCGCGAGCATCGCGCCCTTGAGGCGGCCGATCCCGTGCTCGGCCGAGAAGGAGCCGCCGAGATCCCGAACGATCGCGTTGACCGCGCCCATGATCTCCTCGCTTCGGGCCAGGAAGGCGGCAGGGTCCGCCCCCTCGGGCTGGACGAGGTTGAGGTGGATGTTGCCGTCGCCGATATGGCCGAAGGCCACGGGCCGGCTGCCGGGGACGAGGGCGGAGAGCGCCTCCCTGGCGCGGCGGATCAGGTCCGGCACCGCCGAGACGGGCACCGACACGTCGTTCTTCACGCTCGCGCCCTCGCGCTTCTGCGCCTCGGAATGCTCCTCCCGGAGCCGCCACATGGCGGCCCGCTGCGCGGCCGAGGCGGCGATGGCGGCATCCGTCACCTCGCCGGCCGCCAGCGCCTCGGCGAGGGTCGCTTCCAGGAAGGCGGGAAGATCGGCATCCCGCCGCGAGGTGGCGAGATCCACGAGGCAGGCGTGCCCGGGCGGGGCGGCGAGCGGCAGGGCGGTGCCCGGGATGTGCCGGAGCACGAGGCCGACCCCCTCGCCCGACATGTACTCGAAGGCGCGTAGCGCGCCTTCGTCCGCCTCGCGGAAGCGGCGGAACAGGGCAAGGGCCGCGGCCTCGTCGGGCACCGCGGCGAAGGCGGTGGCCTCGCTGCGCGGGGCGGGGAACAGCCGAAGCACGGCGGCGGTGACGATGCCGAGCGTGCCTTCCGCCCCGGCGAAAAGGTGGCGCAGCGCGTAGCCGGTGTTGTCCTTCCGCAGCCGCCGCAGCCCGTGGATCACGCTGCCGTCGGCCAGCACAACCTCGAGGCCGAGCAGGAGATCCCGCGCAGTGCCGTAGCGGATGGTGGTGTTGCCGCCGGCATTGGTGGAGATCACGCCGCCGATGGTGGCGCTGCCTTCCGCGCCGAGCGAAAGAGGGAACAGGCAGCCGGCGGAGGCCGCGGCCTCCTGCGCCGTCTTCAGCACCACCCCGGCCTCGGCCACCATCGTCATGTCCAGCGGATCGAGGGCGCGGATCCGGTTCATGCGGACAAGCGAGAGGATCGCCTGCCGCCCCGATGCGTCCGGCACCGCGCCGCCCACCATCGAGGTGTTCCCGCCCTGCGGCACGATCGCAAGCCCGGCCTCGGCGCAGAGGCGCACGGCCTCGGCGCAGTCCTCGGTGCTGGCGGGGCGCAGCAGCAGGGCGGCGCGGCCGCGGAACAGCCCGCGCCAGTCGGTCGAGAGCGGAACAAGATCGGCCGGATCGGCGGAAACCCCGCGGGGCCCGAGGCGGGCGGCGAGGGCGTCGAGCAGTCCGGGCGGCAGGCTGGCGTCCATGGTGGCAGGCTTGCGCCGCGGCGCACGGCCGGTCAACCGATCCGCTGCAAGGGCAGCGCGGCGAGAAGCAGCACCACCCCCGCCGCGAGCAGCGGCAGGGCGGCAAGCGGCCAGGCGATCTCGGCCGCCGAGGCGATCGCGAGCGGCCCCACGAGCTGCCCGAGATTGTTGCACTGGATCACGAGCCCCATCGCCGGGCCGGTCAGGCCCGGCGCCGGCGCCGCGCGCGGGACCAGGGCGAACAGGCTGGCCGGCACGCTGCCGCCGATGCCGGACGCGAGCACGGCCACCGCAAGCGCCGCCCACCACGGCAGCGGCAGCGCGTAGGAAGCCGCCGCCAGCAGCGCCATCGCCACCCCGACCGCAAGCACGATGCGCGCCGGGCGGATGCCGATCCGCATCAGCCGCGCCGCCCCCAGGTTGCCGCACAGGTTGGCGATCGCCGCCAGCGCCGCGACCAGGCCCGCAACCCCGGCAGACACCCCGTGCGCCTCGGCGAGGAACGCCGGCAGGAATCCCGCGATGCCGAAATACACGAGCGCATAGGCGCCGAAGCAGAGCGCGACCAGAAGCGGCAGGCGCGCGCGGAACAGCGCCGCCACGGCCGCCCCGAGCGCGCCTTCCGCCCGCCCCGCCTGCCCGGCCTGCCGCGGCAGCAGCAGAAGGGCGGCAAGCAGCGCCGCCCACACCAGCGCCGAGGATCCGGCCCATACCGCGCGCCAGCCGATCAGGTCGAGCAGCGGGGCGGCCAGCATCCCGAGCGTGATGCCGGCCGGCATGAAGGTGCTCCAGAGCGAGAGGGCGAGGTTGCGGTCGCGCTCGGCGGCGCGGGCGGCGACCAGCGTCGGCGCCGCCACGGTGAGGGCGAGATAGGCGAAGCCCTCCGCCGCCCGCGCGGCATAGAGCAGCGGCAGCGTCGGCGCCGCCGACGCCGCGAGCCCCGCCGCCCCCAGCACCGCCGCCCCGCCGAACAGCGCCCGCCGCACGCCGATCCGCGCCGCCGCAAGCCCCGCCGCCAGCCCGGCGACGGCGGCAACGAGGGCGAAGGAGGAGAGCAGCCCCGCCGCCCAGGGCAGCCCGACGCCGAACTCGGCGGCGATGGCAAGCAGCGCCGGCGGCACCTTGCCGAGCTGCAGCGCCGCCGCCACCCCGAGCGCGACCAGCGCCAGAACCTCCGCCCAGCGGGTCTGCGCCGGCGCGCTCAGAACAGCAGCGCCCCCGACGCCGCGCCGAGCCCGAGCACGAGCAGCGGATGCAGCCAGCCGCGCCAGATCGCCACCGAGGAGGCCGCGACGATCGCCCAGGCGATCGAGCCCTCTGCGACCGAGGAGGCGAGCAGCCCGCCGCCCGCCACGAACAGCCCGAGCGCAAGCGGCACCAGCCCCTCGCGGAACGCCTTCACGGCCGGCCGTTCGGCGTTGCGCGAGAGCCACCCGCCGACCAGCCACGCCAGCAACGCCGCCGGCAACAGCATGCCCCCGAGGGCCGCGACGAGCCCGAAGGGCCCGGCGATGCGCAGGCCCATCAGCCCGACCGACAGGATGTTCGGCCCCGGCGCCGCCTGCGCGAGCGCGAAGGCCTCGGCGAACTCGCGCGCCGTCATCAGCCCGTGTTCCACCACGAGCTGCCGCTGGATCTCTGGCAACAGCGGAATAAGCCCGCCGACCGCCAGCAGCGAGAGCGGCGCGAAGATCGCGAACAGCAGCAGCACGGTGCTCATCGCCGCGGCCAGGCCATCCACATGCCGAGCGGGGCGAGCACGAGGAGGATCTGCCACAGGGGCATGCGGAGCGCCGCCGCCGCGCAGGCCGCCGCCGCCACCAGCAGGAACGGCCAGGAGAGCGACAGGTTCTTCAGCATGCGCAGCCCGGCACCTATGAGAAGCCCCGCCGCCGCCAGCGCCAGCCCCTTCATCAGCGCCGGCAGCCGCTCCCAGGATGCCAGCACGTCCTGCATCCCGGCCAGCACCAGCAGGACGACGAGCGGCCCGACATAGAGCCCTGCAGTGGCCGCGACCGCCCCGCGCCAGCCGGCAAAATGGCGGCCGATGAAGATGGCGGCGGTGCCGATATTCGGCCCGGGCAGCACCTGGGCGAGCCCCGCCGTCTCGGCGTATTCGCGCTCTGTCAGCCAGCGCCGCTCCTCGACGATCACGTGCCGTGCCCAGGCGGCGACGCCGCCGAAGCCGAGCAGACCGATGCGCGCGAAGCCAAGGAAGATCTCGCGCGGGCCGGGCGCGTTCATGCCCGCGCCTTCAGCGCCGCGCGCAGCAGCACGAGGACGATGGCCGCGATCAGCACCAGCGAGATCGCGCTGCCCGCGGCTTCCGCCGCCGCGCCCGCCAGGCTGTCCCCGGCGGCAATCACCGTCCGCCGCCAGGAGGCGTCCATCAGCGGACCGAGGATCATGCCGAGGATGATCGGCGCCATCTGGAACCCGTAGAGCCGAAGCAGGTAGCCCGCCACCCCGAACGCCGCCATCCACGCCACATCGGCCATGGAGTTGCGGATGGCGAAGGTGCCGACCGCGCACAGCACGAGGATGAGCGGGATCAGCACCGCGCGCGGCACCTCGGCGATGCGGGCGAAGGCGCGCGCGCCGGCGAGCCCGAAGAGGAGCAGGAAGACGTTGGCGAGCGCGAGGTTGCCGACGGTGAACCAGAACAGGTGGGGCGTCTCGGTCAGCAGCAGGGGGCCGGGCCGCAGCCCGTGCACGAACAGCGCGCCGATGATCACGGCCGTCACCGCATCCCCGGGGATGCCGAGCGTCAGCATCGGCACATAGGCGCCGCCGACGGCGGCGTTGTTCGCCGCCTCCGGCGCCACCACGCCTTCCTCCGCGCCCTCGCCGAAGGGCACCTCGGGCGCCCTGGTGCCGCGTCGGGCGTGGTCGTAGGCGATCAGGGCCGCGATGTCGCCGCCCGTGCCGGGCAGAGCGCCGATGCCGACCCCGATGCCCGAGGCGCGCAGCGTGAGGGGGATGTGGCGCTTGAGGCGCGGCCAGGGCGGGATGATGCGGCCGATCCTCTGCGTCGCGCGCAGCGCCTCCGGCTCGCGCAGCTGGTGCAGCGCCTCGGCCACGCCGAACAGGCCGATCATCGCCGCGATGTAAGGGATGCCGCCCAGCATCTGCACGCTGCCGTAGGTGAAGCGCGGCTCCGCCGTCATCGGATCGAGCCCGGCCATGCCGAGCGCGACGCCGAGCGCCGCCGCGAACAGCCCTTTGGCGAGGCTCTCGCCCGACAGGCTGCCGACGAGCAGGATGCCGAGTACCGCAAGCAGCAGGTAGTCCCGCGGGGCGAAGAGGATCGCCACCTCGCCGATCGCCGGCGCGCCGAGCGCGAGGGCCGCCACGCCGACCATTCCGCCCAGGAAGGAGGCGAGGGTGGACAGCCCGATCGCCGCCCCCGCCTCGCCGCGGCGGGCCATCGGATAGCCATCGAGGGCCGTGGCGATCGCCGCCGGCGAACCCGGGATGTTGAGCAGGATCGCGCTGCGCGAGCCGCCATAGACGCCCCCCGTGAACACCCCGGCGATGACGGCGAGCGCCGCGTTCAGATCCCACGCGAAGGTGAAGGAGACGAGGATCGAGACCGCCATCGTCACCGACAGCCCCGGGATCGCGCCGATCCAGATGCCGGCGAGCGTGCCGGCCGCCGTCAGCGCGAGCAGCGAGGGGTTCGTCCAGGAGAGTAGAAAGTGCTCCACCGGCTCAGCGGAACAGCACGCCCGCCGGCAGCAGGACGGAGAAGCCGATGCGGAACACGAGGTGGATCGCCGCGACCGAGGCCGCCGCGACCAGCGCCGCCCGCAGCCAGCCCCGGCCCGACAGCAGCCGCACCGAGAGCAGCAGCAGCAGGAAGGCCGGGAGGTGGAATCCCGCCCAGGGCATGGCCGCGAGCGCCGCGAGGAACAGCCCCCCGACCAGGGCGACCCGCGACGGCAGCAGCGCCGCAAGCCCCCCGACGGGCCGCGCCGCGCCGCGCCGCCGCCACGCCCGCGCGCCGATCGCCGCCGCGCTGCCTGCCATCACCGCCCCGGCGATCAGGGGGAACGCCCCCGGAGAGGAGGGGGAGACGAGCCCGTCGAGCCGCACCCCTTCCGCGATAGCCGCAGCCGCCGGCACCAGCAGCAGCGGCGGCAGCAGGCCTTCGCCCGGGGCGGGCGGTCGCGCCGGCGTCGTCACGGGCGGGGAATCCCGAACTCGTCCGGGCTGCGGCGCGTGGCGCCCGCCTCGTGCAGGAGCCAGGCCGTCACCGACTGCCAGCGGCGGAGGAAGGCGTCCGCCTCCTCGCCCGAGATGTTCATCAGCACATTGCCGCTGCGCTCCATGAGCGCGGCGAACTCGGGGGTGGCGGCGGCGCTGCGGAAGGCGGCGACGAGGCGTTCGCGGATCGGGGCCGGCACGTCGCGCTTCACCCACACGCCGTAGAACGGGCCCCAGGGCAGGTAGCGAGAGAAGCCCGGGAAATCGGCGGTCACGGGCGGCACGCCGGGCAGCGACGCCAACGGCTCGGGGTTCACCACCGCGAGGGGCTTCACCCGGCCGGCGCGGATGTGTTCGGCCGCGGCGGCGAGCCCGACCGGCATGAAGTCCACATGCCCGCCCTGCAGCGCCGTCAGGCCTGACCCCTCGCCGTCGAAGGGCACGGAGATCACGCGGATGGGGGTGACCGCGTTCAGCATCGCGCCGACCACATGCGGCAGCCCGCCCGGGCCCGTCGCCCCCATGCGCAGGCGCCCCGGGGCCCGGCCGATCTCCTCCACCAGATCCCGCAGGCTGTTCCACGGCTTGTCCCGCCCGGCGACGATCACCGCCACACCGCGCGCGAGCACATTGACGGGGAAGAAGTCCGCGTAGTCGATCTGCGAGAGGCCGAGCACCTTGTGGAGCTGCGGATTCTCCGCGCCATAGAGCAGCGTCAGGCCGTCGGAGGCGGCCGCATGCACGGCCTGGGTCGAGATCGCGCCGGCCCCGCCCGGGCGGTTCTGCAGCACGATGCGCGCGCCGAGCGCGGCTTCGGCCGCCGGCGTCACCGCGCGGGCCACCACATCGGTCGCGCCACCCGCGCCCCACATGATGATTCCGGTCAGGTCGCGCCCCGGCCAGGCCTGGGCGCGGGCAGGCCAGGGCAGCAGCGGCAGGGCGGCAAGGGCGGCGAGCGAGCGGCGCGGGAGCGTCATGGGCGTTTCCCCTGGGTTTCCTCCGGCGCGGCGGACCGCCGCGCTTTGCCCAAGGTTTCGCGCCCGCCCGCCGGGCCGTCAACCGCCGCTCCGGCATTGACGGCGCCAAGGCGCGGGCGTTCCCTTGTCCGGACAAGCAGGAGGAGGGGCAGCATGACCGGACCGACCATCCCGCGCAGGGCCGCGCTCGCGGCGGGTGCGGCGCTGATCACGCTCAGCGACGCCCGCGCCCAGGGCCGGGCGATGACCTTCGTCACCCCCTTCGCCTTCATCCTCGCCTTCGTGGATGTGCTGCACGCCAAGGGCGGCGGCTATTTCGAGCGCGAGGGCCTCGACGTCACGATCGAGCAGGGCCGCGGCTCGGCCATGGCGGTGCAGCAGATCCTCGGCGGCAACGCGCTACTCTCCCGCACCGGCGGGGGCGACCACATGCGCGCCTCCACCCGCCCGGGCGGGGAGGAGCTTCTGGCGGTGGCCACCATCAGCCAGGGCAGCCCGTTCTACGTGGTCAGCCGGCCCGAGGCGCCGATCCGCTCGCCCGAGGAGATGGTGGGCAAGACGATCGGCGTTCTGTCCATCGGCGGGGCGACGGAGATCCTGCTCGACGTGATGCTCGCAGCGCGCGGGATCGACCGCGCGCGCGTCGCCCGCGTGGTGGCGCCGAACAGCCCGGCCTCCATGCAACTCATGGAGCAGGGGCGGATTGACGCCTTCATCCCCTCGGCCGGCGTGCCGGTGGCGCTGCGCGCGGCCAACACGCCGCATGTGGCGTGGAACACCGACGAGGTCGCGCCGATCCCGGCGCAGTGCTACATCGTCCGCCGCGCCACGGCGGGGCAGAACGCCGACCTGATCGTGCGCTTCCTTCGCGCGGTGAAGCGTTCGCTCGACGACATGCTGGCCGACCGCGATCTCTCCCGCACCATGGCGAATCTCCGCGGCTTCGAGATCGCCGAGATGCGCAACGCCGAGACCGCCCCGCTCGTGCTGCGCAACGAGATGTCCTACTGGCTGTCGGCCGGGCGCGAGAACATGCTGCGCAACGTGCCGGAACGCTGGCAGCGCGGCTACGACCTTCTGGCGGCGGCTGGCTTCGTGCCCGCGGGCGGCCGGGCGAGCGCCTTCTACACCAACGAGTTCGTCGAGCGCGCGCTGTCCTGATGCGCTTCCGCCGCGCCGAGGCCGCGCTGCTGCTCGTGGACTACCAGCGCGGCTTCCTCCACCCCGACGGCTTCGTCGCGGCGCAGGGGCGAGACGTGTCCTCCTGCGCGGCGGCGGCACGGGCGGGCTATGCCCTCGCCCGCGCCGCGCGCTCTGCCGGCATGCCGGTGATCTGGACGCGCTTCGTCCTCGCCCCCGACCACTCGGACGGCGGCCTGCTGGTGACGGAGCTGCGCCCCGCCCTCGGGCGGCTCGGCGCCCTCCGGCGCGGCACGCCGGATGTCGAGATCCCCGCCGAGGCGGGGGTGGACCCGCGCGACGTGGTGATCGACAAGCCGCGCCACTCCGCCTTCCTCGGCACGCCGCTCGAGGTGGTGCTGGCCGCCCGCGGCATCCGGGCGCTGCTGGTCGGCGGCGTCACCACCTCGATGTGCGTGGAATGCACGGTGCGGGACGCGGCCCAGCGGGACATCCGCACCTTCGTGGTGCGCGAGGCGGTGGCGGATTTCGATGCTGCCCGCCACGCGGCCTCGCTCGAGGCCATGGCGTTCGGCTTCGCCCGCATCGTGGGGGCGAATGCGGCGGTGGAGGCGATTGCGCTCGGGGAGGCGGATTTCGCGGCCGGATAGGCTCGGCGCGGCTGCCCGCGGGACGGCGCCGGGCCCCAAGCGGCCGGATGCACCGAGCGCAGCACCCCTGGAACCCCTTGCCCCCGGGCGGCATGGCGTGGCGTGGCATATTCCTTTAGTGTGGGAGCGGGAGGAACACTGAGGGTCGGGCGGATCCGGCGCGGCGGTCGGGCCACGTGGGGGCTGAGACACCGGTCGGGAATGCCGGCGAAGGCGCCCGCGCCGCGGGGCCACCGCGGCGGTGCGAGGAGGAGATGCATGTCGGAGGACGGATTCGAGAACGCGGGAACCGACTCCAGGATGTCTTTGCCCCGATACACGCGCCGCCTGTCCGACAAGATCCTGATCGCCTTCCACCAGGCCTGCGACCAGCGGGAACTCGAGGTTGCCGAACAGCTGCTGCGCATCCTCGACGAGATGCTCACGCGCCGCCCGACCACGCCCGACGTCAACCGCCGCCGCCACATAGAGAGCCTGGTGGCCGCGCATGAAAGGCTGTGGCTGCTGCGCCATCCCGAAAGCCGGTGATCCGGACGATCCGGGCCGGGGCCGGGCAGGCCCCCCCTTTCTGCGGCCGCAACGGCTGGACGGGCGGGTGCCGGCGGCTAGTATAGGAGCGGCAACATAATTCCGGCACGGGGGCTTCGAACATGAGATCCACGGCTCTGATCGCGGGGGCGCTTGCGTTCCTCGTGTCGCTCGGCGCGCCCGCCGAGGCTCGTACCGTGCGTTGGGCAGCCGCGGGCGATCCGAACACGATGGATCCGCACAGCCAGAACCTCGGAACCGTGACGATGGTTCTGCAGCAGATCTACGATTCGCTCATCGCGCGGAACGCCGATCTCACGCTGCGCCCCGGCCTCGCCACGTCCTGGGAGCAGGTCGAGCCGACCCGTTGGCGATTCGTCCTGCGGCAGGGCGTTCGGTTCCACGAGGGCCAGCCCTTCACTGCCGACGACGTGGTGTTCTCCGTCCATCGGGCGCTGCAGCGCACCTCGAATTTCGGCATCTTCGTGGACACGGTGATGCGCGCCGAGCGTGTGAACGCGCATACGGTGGACATCGTGACGCGGATCCCGGACCCGATCCTGCCGAACAAGTTCGCGTCGCTGATGATCATGTCCCGCGAGTGGGCGGAGCAGCACAACGCGATCCGCCCGCAGAACACGGCACAACGCGAGGAGATGCACACTGTCCGCGCGACAAACGGCACCGGCGCCTTCCGCCTCACGGTGCGCGAGGCGGATGTGCGGACCGTGATGGTACGCAACGAATCCTGGTTCGGCTGGCAGGAGGAGAACCCCGGCAACATCACGGAGATCCAGTTCCGCCCGATCCGGTCGGACGCCACCCGCATCGCCGCCCTGCTTTCGGGGGAGGTCGACTTCGTTCTCGACCCGCCGCTCCAGGATCTTGCGCGGCTTCGCGCCAACCCGAACATCCGCGTGATCGAAGGCCCCGAGGTGCGAACGATCTTCTTCGCGTTCGACGTGGCACGGGACGAGCTGCTGTACTCGAACGTGCGCGGGCGGAATCCGTTCCGCGATCTCCGCGTGCGGCAGGCGCTCTACCACGCGATCGACATCAACGCGATCCATCGCGCCGTGATGCGCGGACAGGCCGTGATCACCGGGACATTCTTCCCGGAACAGGTCAACGGATATGTGCGGGAGGAGGACGTTCGCCTGCCCTTCGATCCGGCCCGAGCGCGGGCGCTGCTGGCCGAGGCCGGGTATCCCCAGGGCTTCGAGGTCACGCTCGACTGCCCGAACAACCGCTACATCAATGACGAGGAGATCTGCCAGGCGGTCGCGGCGATGTGGACGAGGGTCGGCGTCCGCACGACGCTGAACGCCCAGCCGCTCGGGCCCTTCTTCGCCAAGATCCAGCGCCGGGACACTTCGGTGTATCTGCTCGGCTGGGGCGTCCCGACGCTGGATGCCCTCTATTCGTTCCAGTCTCTCCTCGCCACGCCGGGCAGGCAGCCCGGTGACGGCATCTGGAACTACGGCGGCTATTCCAACCCGCGCATGGACGAGCTCATCGACGTGATGAAGCAGCAGAGCGGCGAGGCCCGCATGGCGGCGATCCGGGAAGCGCTGCGCATCTATCGCGAGGACGTGCCGCACATCCCGCTGCACCACCAGATGATCCCCTGGGCGACGCGGGCCAATTTCGTCATCCCCCACTCGGCGAACAACCAGCCCTATTTCCGCTGGGCGCGCATGAACTGAAGAGGCCGCACCCGCTCCAACGTCCGACCGACCAGCCCGAGAGCGATGACGGCTTTCGTTCTCTCCCGCCTGCTGCAGGCCGTGCCGGTTCTACTGGCCGTAGCCGTACTTTCCTTCGCGATGTTCGCCTATGTGGGCGATCCGGTCGCGATCATGCTCGGGCAGGACTACACGCCGGCGCAACGGGAGGCGCTCATCCAGGATCTCGGCCTCGACCAGCCGGTCTTCGTCCAGTTCGCGACGTTCCTGTGGAACGCGGTGCGGGGGGAGTTCGGGATCTCCTACCGGCTTTCGCGGCCGGTGGCCCAGCTCATCCTCGAGCGCGCGCCGGCCACGCTGGAACTCGCCTTCGCGGCAGCGCTCCTCGCCCTTCTCGTCGGCGTGCCCATGGGGGTGTACACGGGCCTGCATCGCAACTCCTGGCTGAGCCGCCTCTTCCTGACATTCAGCCTGATCGGCGTGTCTCTGCCGACCTTCCTGATCGGCATCCTCCTCATCCTCTGCTTCTCCGTCTGGCTCGGCTATCTTCCGTCCTTTGGCCGAGGCGATGTGGTGGAACTCGGCTGGTGGAGCACGGGGCTGCTGACGGCAAGCGGCCTGCGGGCGCTGATACTGCCGGCGGTCACGCTCGGCCTCCTGCAGATGACGCTCATCATGCGCCTCGTCCGCGCCGAGATGCTCGAGGTGCTGCGCACGGACTACATCAAATTCGCACGCGCACGCGGACTGACCAACAGGGCGGTCCATTTCCGCCACGCGCTGAAGAACACGCTCGTTCCCGTCATCACCGTCACGGGGCTGCAGCTCGGGGCGATCATCGCATTCGCGATCGTCACGGAATCCGTGTTCCAGTGGCCCGGGATGGGGTTCCTCTTCATCCAGAGCGTGGCAACGGCCGACATTCCGGTGATGTCGGCATATCTCCTCCTCATCGCCGTCCTGTTCGTCACGATCAACCTCATCGTCGACATCCTGTACTACGTGGTTGACCCGCGTCTGCGGATCGGCCGCGGGGCTGCGGCCCGATGATGCGCGGGTTCTTCGACAGCGACCTCTGGTACTCCTTCACCCGGTCGCCGGTCACCGTGGCGTCGGCGATCGTGGCGCTGGTTTGCGTCTCGGGCGCCGCGTTCGCGCCGTGGCTCGCTCCGCACAACCCGTTCGACCTCGCCACGCTCAACCTGATGGATGCCTTCAAGCCCCCCGTCTGGGACGAGGACGGAGACCCTGCCTTCCTCCTCGGCACCGACAACCAGGGGCGCGACATGCTCTCCGCGATCATGTACGGCGCGCGCATCTCCCTTGTCGTCGGTGTCGCGGCCGTGGTGTTCGCGACGGTCCTCGGCGTGATGCTCGGGCTGCTCGCCGGGTATCTCGGCGGCCCCGTGGACGCGCTGCTGATGCGCATAGCCGACATCCAGCTCACCTTTCCCTCGATCCTGGTGGCGCTCCTGGTGGACGGCGTGGCGCGGGCCGCCCTGCCGCGCGACCTCCACGGCGAGATCGCGATCTACGTGCTGATCTTCGCCATCGGCGTGAGCAACTGGCCCCAGTTCGCGCGGACCGTCCGCGGCTCTGCGATGGTCGAGCGGAACAAGGAATACGTGCAGGCGGCGAAGGTGATCGGCCTGACACCGTTGCGCATCATGCTCAAGCACGTGCTTCCGAACGTGATGGGCCCCGTGCTCGTGATCGCGACTCTCAACCTCGGCTTCGCCATCCTGACGGAAGCGACCCTGTCCTTCCTCGGCGTTGGCGTGCCGCCGACGCAGCCTTCCCTCGGGACCCTCATCCGCGTCGGCAACGACTTCCTGTTCTCCGGCGAGTGGTGGATCACCGTGTTTCCCGGCCTTGCGCTGATCGCGCTCGTGCTCTCGGTGAACCTCCTCGGCGACTGGCTCCGCGACGCTCTCAACCCGAAGCTTCGCTGATGCCTCTGCTGGATGTGCAGGATCTTCGGGTGGAGTTTCCGACCCGGCGCGGCGTGCTCACGGCGCTCGACGGCGTGTCCTTCGCCATCGAGGCGGGAG
>JANWXJ010000075.1 GCA_025055335.1 Acetobacteraceae bacterium | reverse complement strand
CCACGACACCCTCCACCCCGCGCCCGGGCAGGGCGCGGAACGCCTCGGCCGGGGCGGCGCCGGGCAGGGCCTCGGCCAGCGCCCGCGCCAGCGGATGCTCGGATCCCGCCTGCAGCCGCGCCGCCGCCGCGAGCGCCCAGGCCCGCTCCACCCCGGGCGCGGGATGCAGCGCCGAAAGCCGCGGCCGCCCCTCGGTCAGCGTGCCGGTCTTGTCGAAGGCGACGAGGCGGATGCGCGCCGCGCGTTCCAGCGCCTCGGCGTCGCGCACGAGCAGCCCCGCGCGCGCCCCGGCGCCGACGCCGGCCATGACGGCCGCGGGCGTGGCGAGCCCAAGCGCGCAGGGGCAGGCGATGACGAGCACCGAGACGGCGGTGACGATCGCCCGCTCCGCGCCCGCCCCGGCCAGCAGCCAGCCGGCGAGCGTGACCGCCGCCACCGCCAGCACCAGCGGCACGAACATCGCCGAGATCCGGTCCACGAGCTTCTGCACCGGCGCGCGCGAGGATTGCGCCGCCTCGACCAGCGCGGCGACGCGGGCGAGCCGCGTCTCGCCGCCCACCGCCGGCACGCGCAGCACGAGGCGGCCATCGAGGGCGATGGTCCCGGCCGCCGCCGGATCGCCCGGGCCCTTCTCGGCCGGGCGGCTCTCTCCGGTCAGCGCCGCCTCGTCCACCCCGGCGCGGCCTTCCGTCACCACCCCGTCGGCCGGGATCCGCTCCCCCGGCCGGACAACGACGAGATCCCCCGGGCGGAGGAACTCGGCCGGGATCTCCTCCTCCCGCCCGTCGTCGCGGAGGCGCCGCGCCTCCCGCGGCGCGAGCGCGAGCAGCGCGGCGATCGCCGCCCCGGTCGCGCGCTTCGCCCGCCGCTCGAGGAAGCGCCCGAGCCAGACGAAGGCGATGACGAGGGAGGAGGCCTCGAAATAGAGGTGATGCCCGTCGTGGCCCGCGAGCAAAAGGTAGAGCGAGAGGAGATAGGCCGCCGAGGTGCCGAGCGCGACCAGCAGGTCCATGTTGCCCGCACCGGCGCGCGCCGCGGCAAGCCCCGCGCGGTAGAAGCGCGCGCCGAAGACGATCTGGATCGGCGTGGCGAGAGTGGCCTGCGCCCATCCGGGCGGCATCCAGTGCTGCCCGAACGCCATCCCCGCCATGCCGACGAGGAAGGGGGCGGCGAGGAGGCCGAGTGCGACGAGCCAGGGCGCCTCCGACCTCTCCGGCGCCCTCGCCTCCGCAGCGCCCCCGCGCAGCCGGTAGCCCGCGCGCTCCAGCGCTTCGGCGGCGGCCTCCGGCCGGAAGCCGGGCAGCACGGAGAGGGTGGCGGCCTCGGCGGCGAGGCTCGCGCGCACCTCCACGACCTCGGGCAGCGACGCCAGCGCGCGCTCGACCCGCCCTGCGCAGGAGGCGCAGCTCATGCCCTCGATCCCGAGGGTGATGCGCCGCAGCGGCACCTCGTAGCCCGCCTGCCGCACCGCGCCGACCAGGGCCGGAAGCGGGGCGCTGCCGGAGATCTCGGCGCGCTCTGTCGCGGCGTTCACCGACGCCTCGAGCACGCCCGGCACCTTTCGCAGCGCGCGTTCCACCCGCGCCGCGCAGGCGGCGCAGGTCATGCCTTCGATGGGCAGCAGGCGGGTCGGCGCGTCGTCCGGCATGGCTGCCATGTGGGGCTTCCCATGGTGGGCGGGTCAACCCCGTCTTGCGGGCCTGCCCCGCCCCTGCGACAGGGCGGCCATGCCGCATGTGCTGGTCCTGAAGCCGATCCACCCGGACGCCATCGCCCTGCTCGAGGCCTCGGGCTGCACCGTCGAGGTGCTGCACGACCTCTCCTGGCCTGTCATGGCCGAGGCGCTGCCGCGCGCCGAGGCGATCATCGTCCGCCTGCATCCGATCGGCGAGCGCGAGGTGGCGGCCGCACCGCGGCTCCGCGTCGTCGCCCGCCACGGGGCGGGCCACGACACGGTGGACGAGGCGGCGCTGACGCGGCGCGGCGTGCTGCTGACGGTGACGCCCTTCGCCAACAGCGACAGCGTGGCCGAGCACACCATCCTGCTCATGCTCGCCTGCGCCCGCCACCTGCCGGAGAACCACGCCCGCGTCGTCTCCGGCCGCTGGGGCGCGGAGGCGCCGCGCATCGGCGTCGAGATCGGCACGCGCACCCTGCTCGTGATCGGCTTCGGCCGCAGCGGGCAGCGGGTGGCGCGCATCGCCCGCGGCTTCGGCACCCGCGTGCTGGTGCATGATCGGGCGGAGAAGGCGCCGGCGATCGAGGCCGCCGGCTGCATCCCGGCACCCGACCTGTGGGCCGCGCTGCCCCAGGCCGACATCGTCTCGCTCCATTGCCCGGCGACGGAGGCGACGCGCGGCATGGTGAACCCCCGGTTCCTCGCCGCGATGAAGCCGGGCGCGATGCTGGTCAACACCGCCCGCGGCAGCCTGCTGGACGAGGGGGCGGTCGCGGCGGCGCTGCACGCGGGGCGGCTTGCCGGCGCCGGGCTCGACGTGTTCTCCGAGGAGCCGTTGCCGCCGACGAACCCGCTGCTGTCGGCGCCGAATGTGGTGCTGACGCCGCATGTGGCGGCCGGCGGTGCAGAGGCGATGCGCAACATGGCGATGCACGCGGCCGAGGCGGTGCTGTCGGTGTTCGCCGGGCGGCCGGATCCGGCGGTGGTGGTGAACCGGGGGCTGCTTGTGCGGCCTCGCGCCTGAGGCGCTTTGCGGATCAGCCCTTCCCGCCGCCCGGCAGCAGCACCCCGCGCGGCATGCGCGCCGGATCGGGCATCCAGCCGCCCTCGGCCCGGATCAGGATCGGCGTGGCGAAGGCCGCCGCCACCGGCAGGCCGTCCGGCCACTCCGCCTGCCAGCGGTCCCCCTGCACCATCGCAACACACAGTCCGACCGGCGCCACCCCCGCCCTGGCCAGCAGCGCGAGCCCGGCCCTGGCCGAGGCGCCGGTGGACAGCACATCGTCCACGACCAGCGCGCGCCGTCCTGAAAGCCGCGGCAACAGCCGCGGATCGAGCCAGAGAGAGCGGGCATCCGGCGCGGTGGAGGAGGCGATCGGCACCGAGAGCCACTCGTCGTACCAGCGCTTGCGCGAATAGCCGGGCGCCACCCAGTTGGCGTGGCCGAAGGATTCCGCCACCAGCGGCGCGAACACCTGCCCGAGGGTGGGCAGCCCCACCACAACCTCGGCGCCGAGTCCTCGCGCGGCTTCCGCCATCCAGCCGGCCAGCCGCTTCACGACCGGGATCGCCGCCTGGTTCGCGATCAGCCCGCCCACCCCGATCTCTCCGTAGTCGCGGATCGGAAGGGCGAGCACGGTGCCGTCCGGCATCGGCGCCGGCAGCCGGTCGGTCCAGGGCGGCGGCGGCGCGTCCCGGTCGAAGCCCTGCCAGGGCTCAGCGGGGGATGGCGCCATGCGCCGCCAGCACCGCGAGCGTCAGGATCTCGTTCACATGCGCATCCATCGGCAGGATCTGCACCGGATGGGTGTAGCCCATCAGCATGGGCCCGATCACGGTGCCGCTCGTCAGGTGCGGCACCGCCTTCGTCAGGATATGGGCGGCGTGCAGCCCGGGCATCACCAGCACATTGGCAGGCCCGGTCAGGCGGCAGAACGGGTAGAGCGCGCGCAATGCCGGGTTGAGAGCGACATCCGCCCCCATCTCCCCGTCGAACTCGAAATCCGCGCCCCGGATGGACAGCAGCCTGATCGCCTCGCGGATCGAGCCCGGGATGGTGCCGCGTGGATCGCCGAAGGTCGAGAAGGAGAGGAAGGCGACGCGCGGCTCGAGCCCGATCCGCCGCGCCACCGCCGCCGACTGCACCGCGATCTCCATCAGCGTCGGCGCATCCGGGCGCTCGTGGATCGCGGTGTCGGCGACCAGAACGGTGCCGGCGCTGCGCGTGAGCATGATGGACAGCCCGAAGGGCACGCTGCCCGGCTTCGGGCGAATCGCCATCTCGATCCCCTCGCGCGCCACCGAGAAGGAGCGGGTGATGCCGGTGACGAGCGCATCGGCATCGCCGAGCGCCACCATGCAGGCGGCGAAGACGTTGCGGTCTTGGTTCACCAACCGTTGGCAGTCGCGGAACAGGAAGCCCTCGCGCTGCTTGCGGTCGTACAGGAACTGCGCGTAGCGGGCGTTGTTCTCCGACAGGCGGGCGTTGAAGATCTCGATGCCGTCGGGGAGAGCGATGCCGAGCGCGGCCACCTTGGAGGCGATTCTGTCCTCCCGCCCGACCAGCACGGGCGTGCCGTAGCCCGCGTTGCGGAAGGCGATCGCCGCGCGGATCACCTTCTCCTCCTCGCCCTCGGCGAACACCACCTTCTTCGGGTTGGCGCGCACGCGCTCGGTGATGGCTTCGAGCGCCGTCACCCCCGCATCGAGCCGGCCGGCCAGGTCGCGGGCGTATTTCTTCAGATCCGCGATCGGCCGCCGCGCCACGCCCGATTCCATCGCCGCCTTCGCCACCGCCGGGCACACGCGGGAGATCAGCCGCGGGTCGAAGGCGTTCGGGATGATGTAGTCGGGCCCGAAGCGCAGCCCGGCCCCGGCGCCCGCCCCCGCCACCTCCTCCGGCACGTCCTCGCGCGCGAGCATCGCCAGCGCTTCGGCGGCGGCGATCTTCATAGCGTCGTTGATCGTGGTCGCGCGCACATCGAGCGCGCCGCGGAAGATGAAGGGGAAGCCGAGGACGTTGTTCACCTGGTTCGGGTAGTCGCTGCGGCCCGTGGCGATGATGCAGTCCGGGCGGATCGCCTTCGCCTCGTCGGGCGCGATCTCGGGGTCGGGGTTGGCCATAGCGAACAGGATCGGCCTTGGCGCCATGGAGCGGAGCATCTCGGGCGTGAGCGCGCCCTTGACCGACAGGCCGAAGAAGGCATCCGCGCCTTCCAGCGCCTCGGCCAGGGTGCGCGCCTTCGTCTCCACCGCGTGCGCCGACTTCCACTGGTTCATCCCCTCGGTGCGGCCGCGGTAGATCACGCCCTTGGTGTCCACGAGGATCACGTTCTCGGGCCGCATGCCCATCGCCTTCACGAGTTCCGCGCAGGCGATGCCGGCCGAGCCGGCGCCGTTGATCACGAGCCTTGTCCCCTCGAGCGTCCGGCCCGTCAGGTGGCAGGCGTTGATCAGCCCGGCGGCGGCGACGATCGCGGTGCCGTGCTGGTCGTCGTGGAACACCGGGATGTCCATCAGTTCGCGCAGTCGCTGCTCGATCACGAAGCACTCGGGCGCCTTGATGTCCTCGAGGTTGATCCCGCCGAAGGACGGCCCGAGGAAGCGGACGGCATTGACGAACTCGTCCACGTCCTCCGTCTCGATGCAGAGGTCGATCGCGTCCACGTCGGCGAAGCGCTTGAACAGCGCGGCCTTGCCCTCCATCACCGGCTTCGAGGCCCGCGCGCCGAGGTTGCCGAGGCCGAGCACCGCCGTGCCGTTGGAGACGACGGCGACGAAGTTCCCCTTCGCCGTGTAGTCGTAGGCGAGCGCGGGGTCGCGGTGGATGCGCAGGCAGGGCTCGGCCACGCCGGGGGAATAGGCGAGCGACAGGTCCCGCGCCGTGACGAGGCGCTTGGTCAGGCGGATCTCGAGCTTGCCCGGCCTGCCTTCGGCGTGCAGCGCGAGCGCCTCCTCGGCGCTGATCCGGGCGGTGCGGGAATCGGCCTTGGGGCGCGTGTCGTCCATCTGTCTCGGCTCTCCGGCGTGCGAAGGCCCTTTATGGCGGCCAAGCCCCCCGCCGATCCAGGGGGGTGCTTCGCGGCTGCAAGGCGGGCCGCTACACGGGCGCCATGCCCGCCCTGCCCCCCGCGGATGGCGCCACGCCCGCGATGGCGCAATGGTTCGCCGCCAAGGCCGCGCATCCCGATGCGCTGCTGTTCTTCCGCATGGGCGACTTCTACGAGCTGTTCTTCGCCGACGCTAAGGCCGCCGCCGCCGCGCTCGACATCGCCCTCTCCCATCGCGGCGAGCATCGCGGCGAGCCGATCCCGATGTGCGGCGTGCCGGCGCATGCCGCCGAGCCCTATCTCGCGCGGCTGATACGCCAGGGCTTCCGGGTGGCGATCTGCGAGCAGACCGAGACGCCGGAGGAGGCCAAGGCCCGCCGCGCCCCCACCATCCGGCGGGAGGTGGTGCGCATCGTCTCCCCCGGCACCGTGACGGAGGAGGCGCTGCTCGACGGCGCGCGCCCCTCCTGGCTGCTCGCGCTGGCCGAGTCGGGGGGGCGGATCGGCGCGGCCTGGGCCGATGTCTCGACCGGCGCCTTCCGCACCGAGGCGCTGTCGCGCGCCGACATCCCGGCCCTTCTCGCCCGGCTCGAGCCGGCGGAGATCCTCGCCCCCGCCGGGCTGCTGCCCGGCGCGCGCGAGGCGATTCCCCCGGCCGATCCGGCGCGCCGCCTCGCCGCATCCTTCGGCGTGGCCGATGCCGCCGGCTTCGGCGAGTTCACCCCGGCCGAACTCGCCGCCGCCGCGACACTGCTCGACTATCTCGCCGCCGCCGGGCCGCTGCCCCGGCTCGATCCGCCGGCGCCGCAGGGTGGGCGGGGGCTGCTGCTGATGGACGCGGCGACGCGCCGCAGCCTCGACATCCTGCGCTGCGAGCGCGGCGATGCCCGCAACACCCTGCTCTCCGCCGTGGACCGCACGCTGTCCGCCGCCGGGCGGCGGGAACTCGCCGCGCGGCTCGCCGCC
>JANWXJ010000205.1 GCA_025055335.1 Acetobacteraceae bacterium | reverse complement strand
CCAGACGCTGTTCCCCGCGCCGAACCACCTCGACCTGATCGCGAAGATGGAGCGGATGTTCGGGGATGAGGTGCTGCTGCATCTCGAGTTCGTGCGGTTCGGCGGCACGGTCTGCGCCTTCGGCCTGCAGGTCGTTCGCTTCACGACCGAGGAGCGCCTTGCCGAGATCATCCGCCTGCACGAGGAGAATGGTGCGCCGATCTTCAACCCCCACGCCTACACGCTGGAGGAGGGTGGGATGAAGGCGGTGGATCACGAGCAACTTGCCTTCAAGCGCAAGACCGATCCGAAGGGCCTGCTGAACCCTGGGAAGATGGCCGCCTGGGACGATCCGGACTGGCGGCCGGGCCGGACGCGCAAGATCACCCTGTACGAGACGGACTACGCCGCCCCCGCCGAGGTGCTGGAATAGCCGCCCGCCGCCCGCGGCCCCGCCCCGCGCGCGGCGCGGTCAGAAGGCCGCCATCTTCGCGCGGACGTGCCTCAGGAACGCCTCGCAGCGCGGGCGCGTCGCCTGGTTCATGTTGTAGAGCGCGTGATACTCGGCGCTCGCGCGCCACTGCGTGAGGACGCGGAGATACCGCGTCACCGCCTTGCGCGGGGGGTCGCCCACCAGGATGGCGTTCCATCGCGGGCGGCCGTAGGTGGAGATGCCCGCGATCTTGCGGATGTAGGTCAGCGCCGGCTTCGCCACGCCCTCGGGCGACAGCGTGAAGGAGACGCCCGGGATGAACACGCGGTCGAAGAAGCCCTTGAGGATCGCCGGCAGGCCGTAGGACCAGGTCGGGAACTGCACCACCAGCGCCTCGGCGCGGCGGACGCGTGCGATGTAGTCGGCGCAGGGCAGGTGGTTCACCGACAGGTCGTGGTACTTCCGCCGCTCCTCCGGAGACAGCACGGGGTTGAAGCCCTCGGCGTAGAGGTCGCACAGGTCCACCTCGTGCCCGGCTTCCGCGAGGCCCGCCTTCACCTGCTCGCGGATCGCCCCGTGGAAGGATTCCGGCAGCGGATGGGCGTAGAGATACAGCACGCGCATCAGCGCATCCTCCGCAGCACGGCGAGGTCTTCCTCGTCCAGCGCCACCTCCTCGCCGCCGCGGATCAGCTCGGCGAAGCCCTCGTTCGGCGCCATCAGCGTCAGGCAGTAGAGCTTGCCCTGGCCAGTGTTCCGCACGACATGCTCGACGCCCGGCTTCAGCAGGAAGGACGAACCAGGACCGATCGGGATCTCCGTGCCGTCGGCGACGGCAACACCCTCTCCCTTCAGGACGAAGAACATCTCCTGCGCCACTTTGTGGGTGTTGGGCGGGGTCGCGCCGCCGGGCGCGAAGATCTCCACCACCAGCGTGAAGGGTGCGCCGTCGGCCAGCGGGTCGTACAGGCAGGCGAAGTAGTTGCTGTCCTTCGGCGAGATCCGGAAGGCGCGAAGCTCTTCGGGGCGCTTGGCGATGCAGGCCGTCTCTGTCATGTGGGGCGGGCCTCGTTGCTGCAGAGGGGAAGCGGGCGATGCGCGTGCTTGTGGTGTTCTGCCATCCGCGGCCGGACAGCCTGTCGGCGGGCCTCAAGGACGCCGTGGCCGAGACGCTCGGCGCGCGCGGGCACGAGGTGGACCTCCGCGACCTCTACGCCGAGGGCTTCGTTCCGGCCCTGAGCGCGGAGGAACGCGGCCGCTACCACGACGTGCCCGACAACCTGCGGGGAATCGAATCCCATGTGGAAAGCCTGCGCCGGGCCGAGGCGCTGGTGCTGGTGTATCCCACCTGGTGGTACGGCATGCCGGCGATGCTGAAGGGCTGGTTCGACCGGGTGTGGGCGCCCGGCGTCGCGTTCCACCTGGGCGAAGGCGCGATCAGGCCGGCGCTGACGAACATCCGCCGGATCGCCGTCGTCACGACCTACGGCTCGCCCACCTGGCTGCTGTGGTATGTCGGACGGCCAGACCGCAAGCTCATAGGGCGGGGCATACGCCGCCTCTGCGCGCCCGGCTGCACGCTCGAGTGGCTGTCGCTGACGCGGATGGACCGCCGCACGCGGGCCGAGTGCGAGGCGTTCCGCGACCGCGTCGCCGCGCATTTCAGCCGCTGGTAGCGGGCGCCAAGCCGACGACTGCGTCGAGTTCGCGCCAGTCCGGCAACGTCGCGTCGAGCCGCCTGCCCGCGCGCAGCACGATCCGGTCGGACTGCGGCCGCGACAGCAGTTCCGTCATGAAGCGCGCCGAGAACAGCACGAGATCCGCCGGCATCCCGGGCGCGATGCGCCCGCGGTGCGGCAGCCCCAGCGCCTCGGCCGGCCGGCGGGACGCCGCCGCGGGCCAGTCCCCGAAGGGGTGGTCGAGATGGAGGATTCGGGTCGCCTCGCGGAACACCTCCACCATGTCGTGGTCGCCATAGGCGTAGAACGGGTCGCGGCAGTTGTCAGAGGCGACCGAGACCCGCACGCCAGCGTTCCGCAGCTCATGCACCAGGGTCACGCCGCGCCAGCGCGGGGTGCGGCCCGGCACGCGGTCCTGCAGGTACATGTTGCACATCGGCAGGACGATGATGGAGATGCCGGCATCGGCGACGGCCTGGATCGTTTCCCGCGCGAAGGCCTCCGGCTGCATCGAGAGGGAGCAGCAGTGCCCGCACTGGATCGGCTGCTTGAACTTCCGGCGGATCGCCGTCAGCGCCACCTCGCGCAGCGCGCGCGCGCCGGTCTCGCCGCTCTCGTCGATGTGCAGGTCGAGGCCGAGGCCGCGCTCCTCGGCGAGCTCGAACAGACGGTCGAGCATCGGCTGGAAGTCCGGCGGCAGCTCGTCATGCACGCCGCCCGAGAGGCGGGACACCCCGCCCAGCACCCCGCCATGGCGCGCGACGAGGTCGGCGATCATCACGCCCTCCTCCGTCGCCATGCGGTCCATCACCGAGATCGAGGAGGCCTGGAGCTCGATCTTCCCCGCCCATTGGTCCCGCAGTTCCGCGAAGACCCGCCAGGTCGTCGGGGCGTGCGGGAAGTAGGTGTCGAGGTGCGTCCGGATGGCGACGGTCCCGTGCGCGTAGGAGCAGGCGAGGCCGAACTCGAAGCGCGCACGGATGTCCTCGGCGGACCAGTTCTTCTCGCGGTCCTCGAACACGGTCGTCAGCGCGCCGAGGAAGGTCCCGTCGGGATTGGCCGCGCGCGGCCAGATATGGCCCTTGTCGAGGTGGGTGTGGCCGTCCACGAAGCCGGGCCAGACCTGCCCGCCGCGCAGGTCCACCCCGTCCGGCGCCGAGCCTTGCGGTGCGACGGCGGCGATCCGGCCAGCCTCGATGCGGATATCGCAGCGGACGAGACCCTCGCGGTCGGCCGGTGCGACCGCGCTGTCGAGGAAGCACGCGGCGACCCGCGCGTCACGGAGCCAGTAGGCCCCGCCCTCCGGAATGGCAGGCATCATGCGGGGTCAGCCCTTCTCCCGGGTCATCGCGCTTTCGTGCCAGGAGCGCAGCGCGAGGTGCGAGATCAGCGTCATCACGAGGAAGATCGCGATGCCGGTGGCGGATACGAGCAGCAGCGCCGCGAACATCCGCGGGATCTGCAGCTGGTAGCCGGCTTCCAGGATCCGGTAGGCGAGGCCGGAGGCGCTGCCCCCCGTGCCCGCGACGAACTCGGCGACGATCGCGCCGATCAGCGCAAGCCCCCCCGAGATCTTGAGACCCGCGAGGAAGAACGGCATGGCGGTGGGCAGCCTGAGCCGCGTCAGCACCTGCCAGCGCGTGGCGCCGTACAGGCGGAACAGGTCGAGAAGGTTGTGGTCCGCGCTGTTCAGCCCGATCGTGGTGTTCGAGAGGATCGGGAAGAACGCGACGATCCACGCGCAGATCAGCAGGGCGATGCGGACGTCGTTCACCCAGATGATGATCAGCGGCGCGATGGCGACGATCGGCGTCACCTGCAGGATGACGGCGTAGGGGAACAGGGACAGCTCCACCACGCGGGACTGCGCGAACAGCACCGCGAGCAGCAGCCCGAGCACCGCGGCAACGAGCAGCGCCGCGAAGGTGATCTGCAGCGTGATGCCGAGCGAGACGGACAGCGTGTGCCAGTCGCGGAGCAGCGTGTTCCACACCTCGACCGGGCCGGGCAGGATGTAGGAGGGCACGTCGTTCGCGCGCACCGCCCATTCCCAGGCGCCGAGCGCCAGCAGGCCGACGAGGAGGGGGGCGAGGACGCGCGCCCAGCCGTCCGCGGTCAGGCCGAAGTAGCGCGGATCGGCGTTCGGGATAGGCGGCTCGTTGCTCATGCGGCCATCGCTTCGGAGAGCGCGCGCGAGACGACACGGCACTGCGCCGCGTATTCCGCCGAGGTGCGGAAGCTCTCGCCGCGGGGGTAGGGATCCTCGATCGGGATGTCATGCACGACCCGCCCCGGGCGGGCGGCCATGACGACGATGCGCTGCGACAGGTACACGCTCTCGAACACCGAATGCGTGACGAAGATGGTGGTGAAGCGCTCGCGCTCCCACAGTTCGAGCAGGTCGTTGTTCAGCTTGAACCGCGTGATCTCGTCGAGGGCGGCGAACGGCTCGTCCATCAGCAGGATGCGCGGCTTCGTCACCAGAGCGCGCGCGATGGAGACGCGCATCTTCATGCCGCCGGACAGCGCCCGGGGATAGGCCTTCTCGAACCCGGCGAGCCCGACGGCCGCCAGCGCCGTAGCCGCCCTGTCCGCGGCTTCCGATTTCGGCACTCCGGCAAGCCGCAGCGGCAGCATCACGTTGGCGAGAGCGCCCGCCCAGGGCATCAGCGTCGGCTCCTGGAAGACGAAGCCGATCGACCGCTCGGGCCTGCCGCGCGCGTCATGCATGGCGCTCGGCCACTCTATCGTGCCGGCGGAGGCGTCTATCAGGCCGGCGATGATCCGCAGCAGCGTGGACTTGCCGCAGCCGGACGGCCCGAGCAGGGAGACGAACTCCCCCTGCCCGATCGCCAGGTCCACCCCCCGCACCGCGAGGGTGCCGTTGCGGTACCGCTTCTCGACGCCCCTCAGCGTGACGAGCGGCCGGATCAGGGATGTCGTGTCAGGCAAGTCCCACCCGCTTGTTCACGAACTCCAGCGTGTAGGCGCGGCTCACGTCGAGGCCCGCGGGCAGCACGCCGGCTTCCACCATGGTGTTGTAGAGGGTCTGCCAGCGCGCATCCGTCATCGCGCCGATGCCGAGCTGCAGCGCATCGCCCGACATCACGATGCCCTGCTCGTTCATCACGCGGATCGCGTAGGCGATGCGCTCGTCGGTCATCTCCGGGTTGTCGCGCTTGATCAGCGCGTTCGCGGCCTCGATCCCCTGGCCGGTCATGTACTGCGCCCAGCCCTCGATCGTTGCGTTGACGAAGCGCTGCACGAGGTCGCGCTTCTCCTGCACCATGCGGCGGGAGATGTCGATGGTCGTCTGGTAGTTCGGATAGCCCGCGTCGGCAATCAGGAAGGTGCGCGGACGGGCCCCGCCCTGCATCGCGGCGAACGGCTCCGAGGAGAGGAAGCCCTGCTGGATGGCCATGCGGTCGGCCAGGAAGGGCTGGATGTTGAAGGTGTAGGGCCGGATCTGCTCGTCGGTGAAGCCGAAGCGGCGGCGCAGGAACGGCCAGAAGGTGGTGCGGGCCACCGCGCCGATCATGATCGGCCGGCCGCGCATGTCCTCGAAGCTGTTGATGCCGTTCCCCTCATGCGTCATCAGGATCTGGGGATCCTTCTGGAAGATCGCGGCGATGCACAGGAAGGGGATGTTCTCGCGCACGTAGTTCAGCGCGGACAGGCCGCCCGACATGATCATGTCCACCCGCCCCGCGAGCAGCAGCTGCGCCGGGTTCATCTGCGGGCCGCCCATGCGGATCTCGGCCTCGATGCCGTAGCGCCGGTAGATTCCGGCGGCGACCGCCTGGTAGTAGCCCCCGTGTTCCGCCTGCGCCCGCCAGTTGGTCTGGAACGACACGCGGTCGAGCACCTGCGCCGAGACCTTGGCGCCCGGCACCGGAACAAGCGCGAAGCCCAGCGCGCCGCCGAGCAGCGTGCGGCGTTCGATGCGATACTTCGTGGCGACGCTTCTCATGTCCGCCCTTATCCCCTCCGGCCGCGCGCCCCATGCGCCCGGCACCTCCGTGCCGCGAAGTGTAGCAAAACCCGAGCCACCCCGTCCCCCGCCGCGGCGCAGCGTGGGGCCGGCGCCGCAGCCGACGCAGACGCCGCAGTCGGCAGACTGCTCAAAGCACGGGCAGCGCTTCCCCGCCAGACCCATGCGCGCATCCGCGGCGTGAAGGCCGCCCGGGTGGCACGCCCCTTGATTACCACGTGGCTCGGACATGACCGACCACGCCCCACACCTCTCGCTCCATGCCGTGCGGAAGGCCTACGGGCAGACGCTCGCGGTCGCGGGCGTGTCGCTCTCCGTGGCGAAAGGCGAGTGCATCGCCCTGCTCGGCCCCTCGGGCTGCGGCAAGACGACGACTCTGCGCATGGTTGCGGGGTTCCTCACGCCCGATTCGGGCCGCATCACGCTTGCCGGCCGGGACATCACCCGCGACCCGCCCAACCGCCGCAACATCGGCATGGTCTTCCAGGCCTATGCCCTGTTCCCGCACCTGTCGGTGGCCGGCAATGTCGGCTTCGGCCTCGAGATGCGGGGCGTGCCGCGCGCCGAGGCCGCGCGCCGCGTCGGCGCGGCGCTCGAGATGGTAGGGCTCTCCGCGCTTGCCGACCGCTACCCCTCCCAGCTCTCCGGCGGGCAGCAGCAACGCGTCGCGCTCGCCCGGGCGCTCGTGATCGAGCCGGACCTGCTGCTGCTGGACGAGCCGCTGTCCAACCTCGATGCCGGGCTGCGCGCCGAGATGCGCGCCGAGATCGCCTCGCTCCGCCGCCGCCTCGGCATCACCACGCTGTTCGTCACCCATGACCAGCACGAGGCGATGGCGCTCGCCGACCGCATCGCCGTGATGTCCTCCGGGCGCATCGTGGAGATCGGGCCGCCGAAGGCGCTTTCGGAGGCGCCGCGCCACGTGTTCACCGCTTCCTTCCTCGGCGAGCGGAACGTCGTCGCCGGGCGCTGCGTCGGCGGCGCCTTCCGCGCGGATGGCCTGCCGCCGCTGCCGGGCGCGCCGGCGGGCGCCACCCACCTTGTGCTGCGCGCCGCGCGCCTGATGCTCGGCCTCGTGCCGGATGCGGTGTTCCGGCTCGACGGCACGATCACCGGCGCCGCCTTCCTCGACGACATCCTCTCCTACGAGGTCGCCGCCGGGCCGCTGCGCCTGTCGGTGTTGCGTCCCTCGACCGAACCCTTCCTGCCGATCGGCGCCGCCGTCACCGTCTCGGCGCCCGGCAACGCCCTTTCCTGGATCATCGAGCCTGCGCAAGGAGCCGCCGCATGAGCACACCCACCTTCACCCGCCGCGCCCTGGTCGGCGCGGCGCTCGCGACTCCCGCCATCTGGGGCACCAATGCGGTGGCGCAGATCCGCCGCGGCGACGAGCTTACCGTCGGCGTCTGGGGCGGCGCGCAGGAACGCATCCTGCGCGAGTTCGTCTCCGGCCCGATGGAGAGCCAGTACGGCGTCCGCATCAACTATGTCCTCGGCGGCACCGTCGAGCGCCGCGCCCGCGCCTATGCCGAGCGCGGCCGCCCCTCCTTCGACGTGATCTACCTGAACATCTTCGAGAGCCGCCAGGCCGTGCGCGACGGCGTGACGCAGCCGCCCACGCCGGAGGTTCCGAACTTCGCCAACCTCTACCCCTCCGCGCGCATCGGCGGCTACGGCGTCGCCTACAATCCGATCACCGTGGTCTATGACCGGCGCAAGGTCGCCGCACCGATGACCTCCTGGCGCGACTTCTGGCGAGAGGACCTGCGCGGCAAGGTGATCTGGCCGTCCTATCCGGGCGCCCAGGGAACCGCCGCGCTGCTGATGTCGGCCAAGGTGTGGGGCGGCGACGAGAACAACATCGACCCGGCCTTCGCCAACATCGCCCGGCTGCGCCCCTTCGCCGGCATCCAGTCGAGCCAGGACCAGCTCTTCACCATGTTCGACCAGGAGATCGGCGCGGCCTCCGTCGAGTTCGGCTCCTTCACCCGCATGTACGCGGAAAGCCGCAACCCGAACATCGAGATCGCCAACCCCGTGGAGGGCCAGGCGATCGCGCTCAACGTCGCCTGCATCACGGTGGGCACCACGAAGCAGGCCTTGGCCCAGGAATGGGTGAACCGGCACCTCTCGCCGGAGTGCCAGCGCGCCTACGCCGAGCGCATCTACTACTCCCCGACCATCCGCAACCTGGAACTTCCACCCGAACTCGCTGCCAAGCTGATCATCGGCGAACAGGCGGTGGCCAGCCTCGTGGATTTCGACTGGGACGTGGTGATCCGCAACCAGCCCCGCTGGGCCAGCCGCTTCACGCGCGAGATCGCCGGCTGAGCCGACGGATCGCCGATGATCCGCCCCGGCTGGGCGGCAGCCCTCGCCGCGCCCTACGCGGCGTGGATGATGGTTGCGTTCGCCGCCCCTCTCGGGGCGGTGCTGCTGATGAGCGTGCAGGAGAGCCCGGAGCCCTTCGCGCCCCTCTCCTGGACGCCGGACTGGATCAACTACCAGGAGATCGCCGGCGACGCCTTCCTCCGCCGCGTGATCGTCAACACCGTTCTGCTCGGCCTCGGGGTCACGGCGGCGAGCGCGATCCTCGCCTACCCGATCGCGCTGTGGCTGACGCGGCTGCCGGCGCGCTGGCGGCCCTGGGGCTTCGCGCTCATCCTCGTGCCGCTGCTGACGAATGTGGTGGTGCGCTCGCTCGGCATCATCCTGCTGCTGTCGCCAGCAGGCGTCGTGTCCGGCATCGTCCAGGCGCTCGGCTTCCCGCGGCCGAACCTGCTGTTCGGCTGGTTTGCCGTCGGGCTCGCGCTGGTGCAGGTGTTCCTGCCCTACATGGTGCTGGCGCTGTACGACGTGCTGGAGGCGCAGGAGAAGCGCCTGACGGAGGCGGCGCAGGGCCTCGGCGCCGGTCCCGCCACCACCTTCCTGAAGGTGACGCTGCCGCTGTCGCTGCCCGGGCTGCGCGCGGGGCTTGTCGTCGTCTTCCTGCTCTCCTCCACGGCCTATGTGTCGGCAACGCTCGTCGGCGGGCGGCAGGTCTGGGTCTCGGCCATGGTCGTGTTCCGCGAGGGGCTCGACAACCTGAACTTCCCGCTCGCCTCCGCGATGGCGACGGTGATGCTCGTCCTCTCCGTCCTCGTCACGCTGCTGATCGGGCGCGCCATCGCGCTGGCGATGCCCTGGGCGCATGGACGCAGGCGCCGCGCGCCGCTGCTGCCTGCCGCCGCCGCCCGCACCCTGTTCGCCGCCGCGGAGGCGGTCCGCCCGGTGCTGTCGCCGCTCCTGTTCGGCCTCGGCACGGCGCTGCTTCTGTTCCCGCTGCTGCTCGTGGTGGTGGCGTCGGTGAACGACACGCCGCAGGCGACGGTCGCCGCCTTCCACGGCTTCACCTGGCGCTGGTACGGGCTGATCCTCGACAACCCGCGCTACCTGGGCGACGCCTGGATCAGCCTGCAACTGGCCGTCGCGACCGTTCTCGCCGGGCTGCTGATCTCGCTGCCGGCCGCCTTCGTGCTGGTGCGCGGGACCTTCCGCGCGAAGGAGGCGCTGGGGGCGGCCTTCCTGCTGCCCCTCGCGCTGCCGGGCATCGCGGTCGGCCTCGGCATGCTGCGGCTGCTGCAGTGGTTCACCGCCGTGCCGGCCTTCCTCGGCATACTGGCCGTGCATGTGGTGCTCGTCGCACCCTTCATGCTGGTGTTCCTGCGCGCCTCCGTCGCCGGGCTCGACCGCACGCTCGAGGAAGCGGCGCAAGGCCTCGGCGCGACCCGCCGGCAGGTGCTGATGCACGTCATCCTGCCGCAGCTCGCGCCGGGGATTGCGGTGGCCTGCATCCTCGGCTTCCTGATCTCTTTCGGCGAGGTGACGGTGACCGCCTTCCTCACCACCGCGAGGCTCCAGACCCTGCCGGTGCGGATCTACGCGGAAGCCACCTTCAGCCTTGAGAACACGGTGAATGCCATCTCCACGCTGACGATCCTGCTCACCATCGCGCTGCTGCTGCTGCTGAACCGCTTCGTGCCGCTCGATCGGGCGTGGAAGCGATGAGGCCGCGCCTCGCATCGGCGGCGCAAGGCCGCCGTTCCGTCATCGTTTCCGCCCTTCGCCGCCGCGGCCATCCGGCCTATGAAGTTGCCGGATCGCCGGATGCCAGGGGCCGCCTGCCCCCGCGCGGCCGATCGCCCGGGAAGCCGCCATGAGCCTGCACGTCGCGCTGACGCACCGCACCTCCTACCGCTACGACCGGCCTGTCTTCCTCGGCCCGCAGATCATCCGGCTGCGCCCCGCGCCGCATGCGCGCACGCCCGTGCTGTCCTATTCGCTCAAGGTCGAGCCGAAGCCGCATTTCCTCAACTGGCAGCAGGACCCGCAGGGCAACTTCCTGGCCCGCGTCGTGTTCCCGGAGCGGGTGACGCATTTCGACGTGACGGTGGATCTCGTCGCCGACATGGCGACGATCAACCCGTTCGACTTCTTCCTCGAACCCGAGGCGGAGCGCTTCCCCTTCTCCTACGACCCGGTGCTGGACCACGAGCTCGCGCCGTTCCGCAGGCTCGAGCCGGGGGGGCCGCTGTTCTCCGCCCTTCTGGCCGAGACCCCGCGCAGCGCCGAGCGGACGGTGGATTTCCTCGTCACGCTCAACCGCGCCATCCAGCGGCGCATCGCCTACATCGTGCGGATGGAGCCCGGCGTCTGGTCGCCGGAGCGGACGCTCGCCGAAGGCCGCGGCTCCTGCCGCGATTCCGCGTGGCTGATGGTGCAGCTGCTGCGCCACCTCGGCTTCGCCGCCCGCTTCTGCTCGGGCTACCTGATCCAGCTCGTCGCCGACCAGAAGCCGCTCGAGGGGCCCGAGGGCCCGGCGGCCGACTTCACGGACCTGCACGCCTGGGCGGAGGTCTATCTGCCCGGCGCCGGCTGGATCGGCCTCGATGCCACCTCGGGCCTGCTCGCCGGGGAGGGGCACATCCCGCTCGCCGCCACGCCGGACCCGCAGTCTGCGGCGCCGATCTCCGGCATGGTGGAGAAGGCGGAGGTGGATTTCTCCTTCGCGATGTCGGTGCGGCGCGTGCGGGAGACGCCGCGCGTCACCAAGCCCTATACCGACGCCGAATGGCAGGACATCCTGGCCGCCGGCCGCGCGGTGGACGAGCGCCTCGCCCGCGGCGGCGTGCGCCTGACGATGGGCGGGGAGCCCACCTTCGTCTCCGCCATCGACCGCGACGGGGCGGAGTGGAACACCGAGGCGCTCGGCCCGACGAAGCGCCGCATCGCGGGGCGGCTGCTGCGGCGCCTGGCCGATCTCTGGCTGCCGGGGGCCGCCCTGCAATACGCCATGGGCAAGCAGTACCCGGGCGAGCCGCTGCCGCGCTGGGCGCTCTATGCCCATGCGCGCACGGACGGCGAGCCGGTGTGGCACGACGCGGGGCTGCTCGCCTCCGACGACACCACGGACAACGCCGACGCGCGCGACGCCGCCCGCTTCGCCGCGGCGCTGGCCGAGCGCCTGCAGCTGGACCCCGCCTTCGTCATCCCGGCGCATGAGGACGTGCACTACTACCTCTGGCGGGAGAAGAAGCTGCCCGCCAACGTGCTGGCAGAGGATTCGAAGCTGCGCGACCCGCTGGAACGCGCCCGGTTCGCCCGCCTGTTCGGCCAGGGCCTCGCCGCGCCGGTGGGTTCCGTGCTGCCGCTGCGCCGCGTGATCCAGGACGGCGCGCGCCGCTGGCAGTCCGGCCGCTGGTTCTTCCGCGAGGGCGCGCTGTGCCTGATCCCGGGCGACAGCCCGATCGGCTTCCGCCTGCCGCTCGAGAGCCTGCCCTGGGCGGATCCGGAGACGCTGGCGCGAGAGGCCGACCACCCGCGAGACCCCTTCGCCCCCGCGCCGCCGCTGCCCTCCGCCCAGCGCATCCGCGAGGCGGTCGCGCTCGGCGCGCAGGGGGCGGAAGCCTTTCGCCCGGTGCCGCAGGAGCTGCCGGTGGTCGGGCGGGAGGAGCCGGGCGTGGTCCGCACCGCGCTGACGGTCGAGTCGCGCGGCGGGATCCTGCATGTGTTCTTCCCGCCGCTCTACGCCGCCGAGGACTGGCTCGACCTCGCCGCCGCCATCGAGGCGACGGCCGCCGAAGCCGGCCGCCCCGTCATCCTCGAAGGCTATCTGCCGCCTGCCGACGACCGGCTGCAGCACGTCTCCGTCACGCCCGATCCCGGCGTGATCGAGGTGAACATCCACCCGGCGCCGGACTGGCCGACGCTGGTCTCGCGTACCGAACAGCTCTACGAGGCCGCGCGCCGGGAAGGGCTCGCGGCGGAGAAGTTCCTGCTGGATGGCCGCCATGTCGGCACCGGCGGCGGCAACCACGTCGTGATGGGCGGCGCCACGGCCGCCGACAGCCCGTTCCTCCGGCGGCCGGACCTGCTGAAGTCCCTGCTCGGCTTCTGGCACAACCACCCGTCGCTGTCCTTCCTGTTCTCCGGCCTGTTCATCGGCCCGACCAGCCAGCATCCCCGCATCGACGAGGCGCGGGAGGACAGTGTGGGCGAACTCGAGATCGCCTTCGCCCAGATCGCCCGCGGCAAGGAAACCCCGCCCTGGGTGACCGACCGGCTGTTCCGCAACATCCTCGCGGACATGACGGGCAACACCCACCGCACCGAGTTCTGCATCGACAAGCTCTACAGCCCGGACGGGCCGGGCGGCCGGCGCGGCCTTGTCGAGTTCCGCGCCTTCGAGATGCCGCCCCACGCGCAGATGTCGGCCGCCCAGATGCTGCTGATGCGCGCCGCCATCGCCGCCTTCTGGGAGGAGCCCTACGAACGCCGCCTCATCCGCTGGGGCACCCGCCTGCACGACGACTTCCTGCTGCCGGAGTTCTGCGCGCTCGACTTCCGCGACGCGATCGGGGAGCTCCGCAGCCTCGGCGCGCCGCTCGACGCCGCCTGGTTCGAGCCCCACATCGCCTTCCGCTTCCCCCTGATCGGCGAGGTCACGCTGCGCGACATGCGGATCGAGTTCCGCCACGCCCTCGAACCCTGGCATGTCCTGGCCGAGGAGAGTGCCGCCGGCGGCACCGCGCGCTATGTGGACTCGAGCCTCGAGCGTCTGCAGGTGAAGGTGGAGGGCTTCGTGCCGGAGCGCTTCACGCTGGCCTGCAACGGCGCAGCCGTGCCGCTGCAGCGGACCGAGACGCCCGGCACCTACGTCGCCGGCGTGCGCTTCAAGGCGTGGGATCCGCCCTCCGCGCTGCACCCGATGATCCGCGCCCACACGCCGCTTGTGTTCGACCTGTGGGATTCCTGGACCGGCCGTTCCCTCGGCGGGGCGACCTACCACGTCGCCCACCCGGGCGGGCGCAACTACAAGACCTTCCCCGTCAACGCCAACGAGGCCGAGGCCCGCCGCCGCGCCCGCTTCTTCCCGATCGGCCACACGCCGGGGCCGATGCCGCCGCCGCGGCAGGTGCCGAACCCGACCCACCCGCGCATCCTCGACCTGCGCCGGATGGCCTGAGGCCGGGGACATGCTACCCTCCCTCCGGTGAGAGACTCGGCACCGCTCGACGAAATGGTGAACGGGCGGGGCCGCATCCGCCCCCACTGGCAAGCCGCCATGGCCGCGCTGGCCGACCTGCCGGAAGGCGGGCTCGCCGCGCGGGCGCTCAGGCTCGATCGCGCGCTGGCCGAGGACGGCGCCCGCAGCCTGCTCGCCGGGCCCGACGCACGCGGCGCCTCCTGGCGGTGCGACGCCGTGCCGCTGCCGATCCCGGCCGCCGAGTTCGCGGCGCTGGAAGCCGGCCTCGCCCAGCGCGCGCGGCTGCTGGAGGCGGTGCTGGCCGACCTCTACGGCGCGCAATCCCTGCTCGCCGAGGGGCTGATCCCGCCCGATCTCGTCTTCGCCAACCCGGCCTTCCTGCGCCCGACGCGGGATTCCGCCCGCCCCGCCACCCTCCCCTTCCTCCAGACCTACGCCGCCGACCTGCTGCGCGGCCCGGACGGCGCCTGGCGGGTGCTGGCCGACCGCACCTCCCGCGCCGCCGGGCTCGGCCAGGCGCGGGAGAACCGGCGGCTGCTCGCCCGCGCCTTCCCCGATCTGTTCCGCGGCGCCGCCGTCCGCCCCCTCGGCCCGTTCTTCGAGGCGTGGCAGGACGCGCTCTCCCGCCTTCTGCCGGAGGACGGCGAGGATGCCGGCATCGCCCTGCTGACCCCGGGCGTCGCCCACCCGCACTGGTTCGAGCACATGGTGCTCTCGCGCGAACTCTCCTGCGCGCTGGTGGAGCCGGGCGACCTGACGGTGCGCGGCGGCGCGCTGTTCCTCAAGACGCTGAACGGGCTGAAGCGGATCGGCGTGCTGATCCGCCGGGTGGATGGCCGGCTGCTCGATCCGCTGGAACTCGGCACCGCGGGCGCCGCCGGCATCCCCGGGCTGTTCGACGCGCTGCGCGAGGGCAGCGTGCGCATCGTCAACGACCCCGGCTCCGGCGCCGCGGAGGCCCCGGCGCTCGCCGCCTTCCTGCCCGCCCTCGCCCGCCGGCTCCTGGGAGAAGACCTGCTGCTGCCGCAGGTGCCGACCCTCTGGCTCGGCACGCCCGGCGCGGTCGGGCAGGTGCTCGAGGAGCCGGAGCGCTGGCTGATCCGCCCGGCGACCGACGGCATGGCCCCGGCCGTGTCCCTTTCTGCGCTCGACCTCGCCGACCGCGCCGCCTGGCTTTCGCGCCTCTCGCGCGAGGGCGCCGCCTATGCCGCGAGCGAGGCGATCCCGCCCTCCGTCGCGCCCACGATCGTCAATGGCGGGCTGCAGCCCCGCCCCGTGCTGCTCAGGATGTTCCTGTTGCAGGACGGCGGCGCGTGGCAGGCGCTGCCGGGCGGCCTCGCCCGCACGCTGGAGGGTGCGGGGGCCATCGCCGGCGGCCTGCCGGACGGGGGCCTTGCGAAGGATGTCTGGGTTCTGGCCGAGGAACGAGAGGAGATCCTCGGCCCCGCTGCACGCCCGCAGGCGCCGCTGCCGATCCGCCGCGCTGCGGGGGACCTGCCGAGCCGGGTCGCCGACAACTTCTTCTGGCTCGGCCGCCAGGCGGAACGGCTGGAAGCCGCCGCCCGGCTCTTGCGCGCGGCGGCGCAGCGGCTCCATCGCGGCGTGGCGCTGCCGCGCGAGGCATATGAGCTCGCCGCCCTCGGCCGCTGCCTGATCCGCGCCGGGCTGCTCGCGGAGGACGCCGCGCCCGGCCCGGGCCAGAGCGGGCCGCTGGCCGAGGCGGTGCTGCGCGCCGGCCGCGCGAACGGCGCGCTCTCGCCCCTGTTCTCGGCGCTCGGCCGCCTGACCGACAGCCTGCGCGACCGGCTGACCGCCGACCTCTACGCCGCCTTCACCCTGCCGCTCGGCGCGGCGCGCGAGGCGCTCGCGGACACGCGCGACCTAGCCGCCTCGGCCGAGGCGCTCGATTCGCTGATCCTCGCCCTGTCCGCCCTTGCCGGGGCGGTGGCGGAAAGCATGGTGCGCGGCGGCGGCTACCTGTTCCTCGACCTCGGCCGGCGGATCGAGCGCCTGCAGACGACCGCGACCTCGCTCGCCGCCGCGCTGGCCGAGCCGCCGGCGCGGATCGAGGCGGGGCTCCGCCTCGCGCTCGAGCTCTGCGATTCGGTGCTGACCTACCGCGCGCGCTACCTCTCGGTGCTGCAGCCCGCCCCGGCGCTCGACCTCGTGCTGGCCGATCCCGGGAACCCGCGCGGCCTTGCCTTCCAGACCGGGGCGGTGGCGCGCCACCTCGCGCTGCTGCCGCGCGCCGAGGCGCTGCGCGAACAGGCCGAGGCGCTGGGCGCGGACGCTGCGGCGATGGCCGCCGAGGTGCTTGCCGCGCCGCAGCAGGCGGCGGCGGCGGCGGCCCTGCCGCCACGCCTCCTCGCCTTCGCCGCCGAGGGCGCCGCCCTGTCCGACCGCATCACCCGCCGCTTCTTCGCGCTGCTGCCCGCCGCCCAGGCGCTCGGGCCGGTCGAGGACAGCGCCTCGCTCCCCGGCGCGGCATGAGATACCGGCTGCGGCACCTCACCTCCTACCGCTACGCGGAGGCGGTGGACCTCGCCGCGCATCTGTTGCACCTCAAGCCGCGCGACATGCCGGGCCAGCGCGTGCTGCGCCACCGCATCCTGGCCGCCCCGCGGCCCGCGCGCCTTGTCCGCCGCGCCGACGCCTACGGCAACCCGGCCTGCTGGCTGTTCCTCGACACGCCGCACGACCGCTTCGAGGTGATCGCCGAGGCCGAGGTGGAGGTTGGCTTCCCGCCGCCGGCCGGCCCTGGCCCCGCCGCCGAGGCGCTCGCGCCGCTGGCGCGCCGCCTGCCGGATGTGGCCGAGTTCCTGTTCCCCTCGCCCATGCTGCCGCGGTCCGACGCCGCGCGCGCCTTTGCCGAACCCTCCTTCCCGCCCGGCCGCCCGGTGGTGGAAGGCTTGGCCGACCTGATGCGCCGCATCCGCGAGGGCTTCGCCTTCCGCCCCGGCGTGACCGACATCGCCACCCCCGTCTCCCGCGTGCTGGAACGGCGCGAGGGCGTCTGCCAGGACTTCTCGAACGTCATGATCACCGGGCTGCGGGGCCTCGGCATCCCGGCGCGCTACGTCTCGGGCTATGTGCGGACGCGGCCGCCGCCCGGCCAGCCGCGCCGGCGCGGCGCCGACCAGTCGCATGCCTGGGTGGCGGCCTGGTGCGGGCCCGATCTCGGCTGGGTGATGTGCGACCCGACCAACGACTGCTTCGTGACGGACGAGCATGTCGTGCTCGGCTGGGGGCGGGACTTCTCCGACGTCTCGCCCCTGCGCGGCGTGATCCTCGGCGGCGGCGCGCATTGGCTGACGGCGGCGGTGGACCTGGAGCCCGCCGAGGCCGAGGTGGGCTGAGGGCGGGGTCTCATGCCGGCGGGCGGAAGGCTCGACCTTTCGCCCGATCGGATGGGGCGCGGCGCGGGCGGGGCGGCGCGGGAACCGAAGCGCTGGAGGCCTGCCGTGAAGCGACCTTCTGCCGCCGGCTACCGGACAGAGGAGCTCGGCCGCGCGTTCAGCTCCGCCGGATCGAAGCCCGCGAGCCGCTTGTAGCGCGCGGCGATCGCGGCGAGCTCCTCGCGCGGGATCACCTCGTGGATGTCGGCAAAGCCCCCTGGCGCCCGTTCCTGCGCGATGTCGAGCACGATGTCCGGGCCGTGGCCGCGGTTCGCCTGCACGATGGCGGCGGTCGGCGGGCGGCGGGCGGCCTCGTAGGCGGCAAGCGCCGCCTCGACCGACGGCTCCCGCGCGAGGTGCATCGCCAGCACCCGCGCGTCCAGGATCGCGTGCGAGGCGCCGTTGGAGCCGATCGGGTACATCGGGTGCGCCGCATCGCCGAGCAGCGTCACGCGCCCCTCGGTCCAGCTCGGCAGCGGATCGCGGTCCACCATCGGGAACTCGAACACCGCCTCGGCGCGCGCCATCAGGGCCGGAACGTCGAGCCACTCCCAGCGCCAGGAGGCGTAGTGCGGCAGCACGTCGTCCAGGCTGCCGCGCCGGTTCCAGTCCTCGCGCGGCCACGCCGCCGCCGCCCGAACCGGCCGCTCGGCGATCCAGTTGATGAGCTGCGCGCCGCCCGGGCGCGTGGCGATCGGGTAGCAGACGAACTTCAGCGCCCGGTGCCCGCACTGGATCATCGTCGCGCCGTCGAGGAAGGGCGGGGCGACGCTGGTTGCGCGCCACAGCACGGACCCGTTCCAGCGCGGCGGGCCTTCTTCGGGGTGGCGGGCGGCGCGGATGGCGCTGTGGATGCCGTCGGCCGCCACCACCACCTCACCCGTGGCGCGGCCGCCGTCGGCGAAGACGATGGTGGCCGAGAGCGCATCCTGCGCGACCGCCACGGCGCGCCGGCCGCGATGCATGCGCGCTGCGCCGAGCCGCCGCTCCGCCTCCTCCCACAGCAGCCGCCACAGCGTGCCGCGATGGATGGAATACTGCGGCCAGGCGTAGCCCGCGGCGCGGCCGCGCGGCTCGGCCCAGACCGTCTGCCCATGCACATTGACGTAGCGCAGCTCGCGCGTGGCGATGGCGTTCGCCGCCAGCCCCGCGCCGAGCCCGAGCTCCTCCAGTTCCCGCACCGCATGCGGCAGCAGGTTGATGCCGACGCCGAGCGGGCGCGGCTCGGCCGCCGCCTCGAACAGCTCCGCCTCGATGCCGGCCGCGTGCAGCGACAGCGCGGCCGCAGGCCCGCCGATCCCGCCCCCTGCGATCGGCACCCGCATCCCGCACGTTCCTCCCGTTCCGCCGCCTTGCCGGCGCGCGGGCCTCCCTCTGCCGCGCCGATGCCGCCGCGGCGGCGCGCGGTCAAGCGGGCGGGGGTTCCGCCCGCCCGCCATCGGTGGCACAACCTGTCGGGGGAGCGGAACGCTGCCGCCATGGCGGCGCCACACGGCAACACTCGCGGAGACACCACCATGACCCGACAGAGCTTCCATCCCTCGCGCCGTGCGCTGTTCGGCGCCGCGGCCGGCGCCACCCTCGCGCTCCCCTGGATCCGCACCGCCGCCGCGCAGACGCCGATCCGCTTCGCGCTCGACTGGGCGCTGCAGGGCAACCACGGCATGTGGGCGCTGGCCGAGGACCGCGGCATCTTCCGCCGAGAGGGCCTCGCCGTCCGCATGGATCGCGGCTTCGGCTCCGGCGACACCATCGTGAAGGTCGGCTCCGGCGCCTACGACATCGGCTTCGCCGACATCAACTCGGCCGTGCGCTTCAACGCCGAGAACCCGCAGAGCCGGCTCGTCTCCATCTACCAGGTGTTCGACCGCACGGCGGCCGCCGTGGTGACGATGCGCGGGCGCGGGATGGAGCGCGTGCAGGACGTCGCCGGCCGCCACCTCGGCGCGCCGGAGGGCGAGGGCTCCCGCCTGCTGTTCCCGGCCTTCGCCCGCGCCGCCGGCATCGACACCTCGCGCATCCGCTGGACGTCCATGGCCGCCAACCTGCGCGACACCATGCTCCGCCAGGGCCAGGTGGACGCGGTGACCGGCTTCCTGTTCACCGTGCACTTCAACCTCGTCGGCCTCGGCGTGCCGGAGGACCAGATCCTCGGCTGGCCCTACGCCGAGAACGGGCTCGACCTCTATGGCTCGGCGGTGTTCGCCCGCGCCGACTGGCTCGAGCGCAACGGCGAGACGGCGGCGCGCTTCGTCCGCGCCTCGATCGAGGGCCTCAGGATGCTGCTGAACGACGTGCCGGGCGGCATGGCGGCGCTGAAGCGGCGCGAGCCGCTGTTCGACGAGGCGCTGGAAGCCCGCCGCTTCGCCATGACGCGCGACCGCTCGATCCTGACGCCGAACAGCCGCGCCCACGGCCTCGGCCACCTCGACATGGCGCGGGCGGAGACGCTCGTGCGCGCCAACGCCGAGGCCTACAACATCGCCAACCCGCCGACGGCGGCCTCGATGTTCACCGACCGCTACCTGCCGCCGGCGTCGGAACGCCGCGTCTGACGGCCGGACGCCACCGGGGGGCGTCGGCGCTCCCCCGATCCGGCCATTCGAGGGACAGGCAAGGATGCTGCTGATCACCGGGGCGCGCGTGCTCTCGCCCGACGCGGCCGAAGCGCCGCGCGCCGACATCCTGATCGAGCACGAACGCATCGCGGCCGTGCTCGCGCCCGGCGAGGGGCCGGCCGACGCGCCGCGGCACGATGCGTCGAACCGCCTCGTCATCCCGGGCCTGATCAACGCGCACACCCACGGCCATGGCGGGCTCGGCAAGGGGCTTGGCGACACGTGGGATCTCGCGCTGCTGCTCGCCCATGCGCCCTGGCTGAACGGCGGGCGCGGCGCCGAGGAGAAGCGCCTGTCCACCCTGCTCGCCGCGGTCGAGAACCTGAAGAAGGGCGCGACCGGCGGCTTCGACATGACGGCGGAGTTCCCGGGGCCCACGCCGGACGGCCTGGACGCGATGGCGGAAGCCTACGAGACGGTCGGGCTGCGCATGGTGCTCGCGCCGATGGTCGCGGACCTGACGTTCTTCGAGGCGACACCCGGCCTGCTCGACGCGCTGCCGGCGGAGCACCGCGCGCGCGCCGCCGCGCTGCGGATGCCGCCCGCGGCCGAGACGCTCGCCGCCATCGCGCGCGTCGCCGCCTCCTGGCCGCATCGCGGCGTGGCGCTCGGCATCGCGCCGACCATCCCGCTGCACGGCACGGACGCGTTCCTGCGCGGCTGCCGCGAGCTCGCCGAGCACTTCGGCCTGCCGATGCAGACCCACGTCGCGGAAGCGCGCTACCAGGCCGCGGGCGGGGCCGAACGCTACGGGCGCAGCCTGCTCGCCGAGATGGACCGCCTCGGCTGCGTCGGCCCGTGGTTCTCGGTGGCGCATGGCGTGTGGCTGACGGATGCCGATCTCGACCTGCTGGCCGCGCGCGGCGGCGGGCTCGCGCACAACCCGGGCGCCAACATGCGGCTCGCCTCCGGTGTAGCGCCGGTGCGCAAGGCGCTCGCGCGCGGCATCCGCGTCGGCATCGGCACCGACGGCTCCTCCTCCTCGGACAACCAGAACATGTTCGAGGCGATGCGGCTGGCAGCCTTCGCCTCCCGGCTCTGGGAGGACGCGGCGGAGCAGGAGTGGCTCGGCGCGGCCGAGACGGTGCGGCTCGCCACCGCCGGCTCCGCCTCGCTGTTCGGGATGGAGGCGGGCGTGATCGAAGCGGGCAGGCACGCGGACCTCGTGTTCCTCGACACAACCCACATCAACTGGGTGCCGTTCAACGACGCGGCGAACCAGCTCGTATTCACCGAGGACGGCTCGGCGGTGCGCGACGTGATGGTGGGCGGGGCGTGGAAGCTGCGGGACGGTGTGGTGGTGGGGCTGGACGAGGCGAAGCTCGCTTCCGAGGCGCAGGAGGCCGCCCTTCGGCTCCTTGCGCTGAACGCGCCCCTGCGCCGCTGGTGCGAGTCCGTCGCGCCGCACATCGCCTGCCACTGCCGCGCCCTGGCAAGGGGCTGGCGCGGCGCGCGCCGGCTGGTTGCGGAGGCGCCGTAGCGGGCGCCCGCCGGCACGAGGTTGCCACCTCGCCCGCGCCGGGCGAAAAGTCCGGACATGAACACGCCCGTCCTGATCGTCGGCGCAGGCCCCGTCGGCCTCACGCTTGCCCTGCTTCTGGCCCGGGCGGGCTTCGTTCCCTCCGTGCTGGAAGCGGCGGAGGACATCGCCGAGGAACTCCGCGCCTCCACCTTCCATCCGCCGACGCTCGACATGCTCGACACGCTCGGGCTTGCCGAACCGTTGATCGCGCAGGGCCTCGTCACCCCGACCTGGCAGATACGCTGGCACGAGGTGAACGAATACGCGCTCTTCGACCTCTCGGTGCTGAAGGAGGACACCGCCCACCCGTACCGGCTGCAGGCGGAACAGCACAAGCTCTCGCGCCTGCTGCTCTCGGCGCTGCCTGCCGGCACCGTGCGCTTCGGCGCGGAGGTTGTCGAGGTGACGCAGGATGCGGATGGCGCGACGGTGCGGCTGGCGGACGGAGAGACGCTGCGCGCCGGCTGGGTCGTCGGCTGCGACGGGGCGCGGAGCGTGGTGCGCCGCGCCATGGGCCTCGACTTCCCGGGCGACACCTACCCCGAGACGACGATCCTCGCGACCACACGCTTCGACTTCGCCTCGGTGCTGCCCGGCCTGTGCAACGTGAACTACGTCTGGACCGAGAGCCCTGCCTTCTCCGGCACCTTCTCGCTGCTCCGCGTGCCCGGGAAGTGGCGCGCGAGCCTCTACCCCGCCCCGGGCGAGAGCGTGGAGGAGGCGCTTCGGCCCGCCGCCATCGAGCGCAAGCTGCAGGCGATCTGGCGCAAGCCTGAACCCTATGAGGTGCTCGATCTCCGCCCCTACCGCATCCACCAGCGGATCGTCGCCGACTACGTGAAGGGCCGGCTGCTGCTTGCGGGCGATGCGGCGCATCTCAACTCGCCCTCGGGCGGCATGGGCATGAACGGCGGCATCCACGACGCCTTCGAGCTCGCCGCCCACCTCGTGCCGGTGCTGCGCGGCGAGGCGGATGCCGCCATCCTCTCCCGCTACACGCGGCGGCGCCGTCCGGTGGCGGAGAAGGAGATCATCGCCCAGGCCGACCGCAACCGCGCCCGCATGCGCGTGACGGACGCCGCGGAACGCCGCGCGATGCTGACCGAATGGCAGGCCATGCTGGCCGACCGGGCCAGGGCGCGCGAATATCTGCTCCGTTCGTCCATGATCGCCGGGCTGCGCGCCGCGGCACAGGTGGAGTGACAGCCATGAGCCTCTCCCGTCGCGCCCTTGCCGGATTGCTGGTGGCGCCGGCGCTGCTGCCGGGCCTTTCCCGGGCGCAGGCCTGGCCGGCGCGTCCGGTGCGGATCGTCGTGCCCTTCCCGCCCGGCGGCACGACGGATGTGGTCGCCCGCCTCGTCGCCGCGCGCATGGGCGAGCGCCTCGGCCAGTCCCTGGTGATCGAGAACCGCGCGGGCGCCGGGGGCACCGTCGGCTCCGCGGTCGTCGCGCAGTCGCCGCCCGACGGGTACACGCTGCTCGTCTCCAACGTGGCGAGCCAGGGCGTGGGGCCGTCCCTCTACCGCAACCTTCCCTACAATGCGGTGACCGACTTCACCCATATCGGCGTGATCGCCGAGATCCCGTCGGTGCTGATCGTCAACGTGGACCGGCCGATCCGCACGCTTGCCGAGTTCATCGAGGCGGCGCGGCGGGACCCGGGCGGCATCCGCGTCGCCTCGCCCGGCAACGGCTCCTCCTCGCACATCAAGCAGGTGCTGCTGAACCAACTCGCCGGCATCCAGACGACGCATGTGCCCTACCGCGGCTCCGGCCCGGCGCTGAACGACGTGATGGGCAACCAGATCGAGGCCATGATCACGACGCTGCAGGAGGCCGGACGCAATCCGCGCGTGCGGCTGCTCGCCGTCACCTCGGCGGAGCGCATGGCGCGCTGGCCCGAGGTGCCGACCTTCCGCGAACTCGGCTACGACATCGTCGCCTCCACCTGGTTCGGGCTGTCGGGGCCGGCGCGGCTGCCGGACGCCATCGCCGACCGGCTGAGCGCCGAGCTGCTCGCCACCCTCGCCGAGCCCGGGATCGCCCAGCGCCTCGAGGAGCTGGGCTCTGCCACGCGCCCGCTCACGCGCGCGCAGTTCGCCGCCTTCGTGGCCGAGGAGGTGGCGCGCTGGGCCCCGATCGTCCGCGCCTCTGGCGCGCAGCCGGACTGAACCGCCATGGCCGCCAAGGGCAAGGTCATCATCACCTGCGCCGTGACGGGCGCGATCCACACCCCGACCATGTCGCCGCACCTGCCGATCACGCCGGCGGAGATCGCCGAGGCCGCGATCGAGGCCGCGGAAGCGGGCGCCGCCATCGTGCATCTGCATGCCCGCGACCCGGCGGACGGCCGGCCGGTGCAGACGCCGGAGGCCTTCGCGCCGTTCCTGTCGGTGATCAAGCAGGCCTCCGACTGCGTGATCAACATCACGACCGGCGGCGCCCCGACGATGACGATCGCCGAGCGCGTGCGCCCTGCGGCGCATTTCAAGCCCGAGATCGCCTCCCTCAACATGGGCAGCATGAACTTCGGGCTGTTCGGGATGCTGAAGCGCTTCCCGCACCTCAAGCACCAGTGGGAGCGCGACTACCTCTCCAACAAGGACATCCTGTTCCGCAACACCTACGGCGACATCGAGCACATCCTGACCACCTGCGCCGAGGCCGGGACGCGCTTCGAGTTCGAGTGCTACGACACCGCCCACCTTTACAACCTGCGCCATTTCCTCGACATCGGGCTGGTGAAGCCGCCGCTGTTCATCCAGACGGTGTTCGGCATCATGGGCGGCATCGGCAGCCACCCCGACGACGTGATGCACATGAAGCGCACCGCCGACCGGCTGTTCGGGAGCGACTACCGCTGGAGCGTGCTCGGCGCCGGGCGCGCGCAGATGCAGGTGGCGGCGATGGCGGCGGCGATGGGCGGCAATGTGCGCGTCGGGCTCGAGGACAGCCTGTGGATTGGCCCCGGCCGGCTCGCCGAGAGCAACGCCCAGCAGGTGCGCAAGGTGCGACAGATCATCGAGGGCCTCGGCCTCGAGGTGGCGACACCGGCGGAGGCGCGCGAGATCCTCTCCCTCAAGGGCGGCGACAAGGTGGGGTTCTGAGCATGGCGGGCGTTGCCGTGGTGACCGGCGCAGGCAGCGGGATCGGGCGGGCCTCGGCGCTCGCGCTGGCGGAGGCAGGGTGGAAGGTGGCCTGCGCCGGCCGCAGGCCGGAGGCGCTGGAGGCGACCGTCGCCGCCGGCCCGGCAGGCGCCATGTTCGCCTATCCGGCCGACGTGTCGGACCCCGCGCAGGTGGAGGCTCTGTTCGACGCCACCGTCGCCCGCTTCGGCCGGGTGGACCTGCTGTTCAACAACGCCGGCCGCGGCAGCCCCTCGGTGGATTTCGACGAGATCACCGATGCGGACTGGTTCGGCGTGGTGGCGGCCAATCTGCACGGCGCCTTCCTCTGCGCCCGCGCCGCCTATCGCCGCATGAAGACGCAGTGCCCGAAGGGCGGCCGGATCATCAACAACGGCTCGATCAGCGCGCATGCGCCGCGCCCGGGCTCGGCGCCCTACACGGCGACGAAGCACGCCATCACCGGCCTGACGAAGTCGCTCAGCCTCGACGGCCGCAAGCACGACATCGCCTGCGGCCAGATCGACATCGGCAACGCGGCCACCGAGATGACGGAACGCATGGCCAGGGGCGTGCCGCAGGCCGACGGCCGGATCGCCGCCGAACCGCGGATGGATGTCCAGGACGTGGCCCGCGCGGTGGTGTTCATGGCCTCGCTGCCGCTCGACTCGAACGTGCAGTTCATGACCATCATGGCGACCAAGATGCCCTTCGTCGGGCGGGGCTGACGCGCCCCGCCCGGGGCCGCGCTCACACCGGGTAGGCCGCCGGGTCCACCCCGGCCTCCTTCAGGAAGTGGCGGACCTGCATCACCACCTCCCCGGGCACCGAATGCTGCCCGAGATGGAACGCGCGCACCTTGCCGTTCAGCGTCACCTGGGTGGAGCCGGCGCCGGTCTCCCGCAGATCGGCGCCGAGTTCCTCGAACACGTGGCGGAGCAGCGTCGGGTCGATGTTGTGGTTCAGCGGGTGCGCGAAGACGGCGTGCAGCACCTTGCGATGACGATGGTTCACCAGGATCTCCTTGCGTCGGCGACGGCCGGACTGTGCACGGGCTTCGTCCCGCCGTCCTTGATCCGGGTCAACCGGGCCGGATCAGCGGCGGATGACGACGATGAAGGACCGCCCCTCGCGCCGGGCGCGGCGGGCGCGCCACCACAGCGCGCCGAAGCCGACCGCCCCGGCGAGCAGCGCGATCGGCAGCAGCACCGCCGCGAACACCACCGCGAGCGCCGCGACGACGAGGCCGCCCGCCACCACCGCCGCCAGCACCGCATAGGCGCCGACGCGCGCCAGCGCCCGGTCGAGCCAGGGGCGGCGCGGCGGCGACGGATCGCGGAACTCGCCCTCCGGCGTCATGTCGATCACGGGGCGGGAGCGGGGCTTGTTCATCCACCTCATGTTGCCGCCCGCCGCCCCCGCTTCAAGCCCCGGCGGGAGGCGTCGACGACGCCCCCGGCCGCCGCACCTTGAGGTGCGTGCCACAGACGCCGACGACCTCCACCTTGTCCCCGGCCGCAAGCGGTTCCTCGGCCTCGGCTGACCAGTCGCTGTCGCCGAGCCGGACGCGCAGCAGCGGCCCCGTCGCGTCCGTGACGATGCCGATCCGCCCGACGACTGCCGAGCCCGGCAGGTTCACCTCCGGCCGGTCACCGGTGATCCGCCGCAGCCGCAGCCCGAGGAAGATGCCGCCTGCCAGCACGCCGATGAACAGCAGGACCGTGTAGGCGAACGGCATCTCCGGCCATGCCATCAGGGCGACGCCAGCGCCGATCGCGGCGATGCCGATCCACAGCAGGAACACGCCCGGAAGCAGCAGCTCCGCCCCGAAGAAGGCAAGACCCACCAGCACCCAGATCAGGCCCGCAGACATCTTGGCCTCATCGCGGCGGAGGCGGCGGCGGCGGCGCGGCCGCCTCCGGCCCGCCGGCGCGCAGCAGTTCCAGCGCCTGGGTGATGCCGCCTGCGAGCGCGGAGGCCTCCATCGGCACCACGACGAGCCGCGCCGAGGGGTTGGCGGCGATCGCCTCGAACGCCTTCACGTACTTGTCTGCGATGAAGTAGCGCAGGGCCTCGAGGCCCGCCCCCGCCGCCGCCTGGGCCACGAGGCGGGTGGCGTTCGCCTCCGCCTCGGCCAGGCGCTCGCGTGCTTCGGCGTCCCGCTTGGCGGCCTCGAGCCGGCCTTCCGCCTCGAGGATCTGCGAGGCTTTCTGGCCCTCCGCCCGGCGCACCTCGGCCTCGCGCTCGCCCTCGGCTCGGGCCACCTGGGCGCGGCGCTCGCGCTCGGCCGTCATCTGCATGTTCATCGCGCGGACGAGGTTCTCCGGCGGTTCGATCTTGCGGATCTCGACGCGGTTCACCTTGACGCCCCACGGATCGGTCGCGCCGTCGAGGATGCTGAGCAGCGAGGAGTTGATGCGTTCGCGCCCCGCGAGCGTGGCGTCGAGGTCCATCTCGCCGATCACGGCGCGGATGTTCGTCATGGCCAGCGCCGTCAGCGCGCCTTCCAGGTCCTGCACCTCGTAGGCGGCGCGGCGCGGATCCATGATGCGGTAATAGACGATGCCGTCGGCGGTGACGGAGGCGTTGTCCTGGGTGATCACCACCTGCTCGGGGATGTCGAGCACGATCTCCTGCACGTTCAGCCGCCGGCCGATCGTGTCGACATAGGGAATGACGAAATTCAGCCCCGGCTGCAGGAGCCGCGTGAAGGCCCCGAACCGCTCGACCGTCCAGACCTCGCCCTGCGGCACGGTGCGGATGCCCTTCATGGCGGTCACCGCCGCCAGGACCAGCAGCAAGACGAGCACGATCGTCCCGCCTGTCAGCCATTCCCACACGTTCCACCTCCGGCTTGATCTGTGCCGAAGACTAGACCGGTTCCGCGCCCCGGCAAATGCCGCTCATCCGGGGTGGAAGCGCCGCCCGGTTTGCGGCAGCCTCTGCGGAAATGACACGACCGAACCCAAGCGGACTCTCCCCTCGCACCGCCGCGGCGGCCTTCCTGCTGCTCGCCCTCGCCCCGCTCGCCATCGCCGCCGCAACGGCGGAGGACATCGGCTTCTTCCACCAGGAACTCGGCCTCGGGCTCGGGCTCGTCGGGCTGTCGCTGCTGCTGCTGCAGTTCGCCCATGCCGGTCGATGGGCCTTCGTCTCGGGGCGCACAGGTATCGACGTGACGATGCGCTTCCACCGCGCCGCGGCGATCCTGCTGCTGGCGGCGGTGGTGCTGCACCCATTCGCCTTCGTCGCGCCCGCGATCATTGCCAGCCCGGCCGACGGCCTCGCCCGCCTCTCCCGCATGTTCGCATTCGAGAGCATGACCAGCGGCAAGATCGCCTGGATCGCGCTGATCGCGACGGTCGTGCTCGCCCTCGCACGACGTCGCATGCGCTACGAGACCTGGCGGCTGCTGCATGGCCTCGGTGCCGGCGTCGCGGCGGTCGGCGCGACGCACCATGCCCTTTCGCTCGGCTTCTACTCCGCGTCGCCCTGGCTGTTCTGGCCCTGGCTTGCGGGGATGGCCGGCGCGCTGCTGCTGCTCGTCTGGTCCTGGGGCTGGAAGCCGTGGCGGCTCGCCGCCGCCGGGCACAGGGTGGCCGCGGTGGAGCGGCTCGGGCCCGGGTATTGGGAGCTTCGCATCTCCGGGCCGGTGCCGCCCTACCGCGCCGGGCAGTTCTTCTGGCTCGCCTTCGGACGCGCCGCGCCGTGGGACGACAACCCCTTCTCCGTCGCCTCCGCGCCGCAGGAGCCGGAACTCCGCTTCGTCATCCGCGAGGCCGGGGACCGGACGCGGCAGACGGGCAACCTCGCGCCAGGCACGCCGATGCGACTCGACGGCCCGCACGGTGCCTTCACGCTGGACCACGCGGGCCAGGGTCCGCTGCTGCTGATCGCCGGCGGGGCCGGCATCGCGCCGATCCTGTCGCTCGCGCGCGCGCTGGACGCGGCGGGCGATGCGCGCCCCGTCGCGCTGCTGCACGGCGCCCGGACATCCGACCGCCTCGTCTGCCGCGCCGAGACGACCGCGATCGCCGCCCGCCGCGGCTGGCGCACCCTGTTTCTCGCCGAGGAGGACGCGCCGGAGGGCGTGACGCAGGGCGTGATGGAACGCGCGCGCATCGCCGCGCTGATCGAGGGCTGGGTTGCGGAGGACCTGACGGCGATGATCTGCGGGCCGGAGGCGATGACGATGGCGGTCGCGCGGCACCTCGAATCGCTCGGCGTGCCGCCCGGGCGGATCGTCTATGAGCTGTTCGACTATGCCTGAGCCCCTGCCCCGCGGCGAGGCCGCTCTGCGCCTGAAGATCCGCCTGCTGCTGCTGGCGGTCGCGGCCGGCACGGTCGCCTTCGCGCTGCGCGCGCTGTTCGCCTGAGGCGGCGTCAGCGCCGCGTGTGGTTCGCCTCCAGCCAGGCGATGATCGCCTCGCGCCGCGCCGCGTCCGGCGCGTAGTGGCCGGTGAGGAAACGGTCGAGCTCGGCCCGGCGCTGCTCGGGCGTCATCTCCATGAAGCGGCGCATGAAGCGCGCGGGCGTGCGGTGGCAGTTGGCGCAAGCCTCGTTGTAGGCCGCTGCCCCGTCCGGCGCCTGAGCGGAGGCCGGGCCGCCCCAGGCTGCTGCTGCGGCGAGGGCGGCGGCAAGGGCGATCCTTCGCATGGCATCCTCCCCCCGGTTCCGATGCGCTGCGATGCGATGCTAGACGCAGCGTGGCATCTGCGCCAAGCGACAGGCGCGCAACGCGCCAGAGGATCCGGACATGGACATCCCCCGCCTCTCCTCCTTCGACCAGCTTGCGGTCGGCCAGCGCTTCCGTCTCGGCACGCTCGTGCTGCCGCGGGCGGAGGTGGTGGAGTTCGCCCGCCGCTTCGATCCGCAAGCGTTCCACATGGACGAGGAGGCCGGCCGCAGGAGCATGTTCGGCGAGATGGTGGCGAGCGGCCTGCACACCCTCTCCGCCGTCTTCGGCCGCTCGGTGGACAGCGGGCTGCTGGCCGACATCAACCTCGGCGGCAACCAGATGGAGGTGCGCTGGCCCGCGCCCGTTCGGCCGGACGAGGTGCTCGAACTGTCGGCCGAGGTGGTCGAGCTTCGGCCTTCCCGCAGCCGCGCCGACCTCGGGATCGCGAAGTTCCGCTATATCGCCGAACGCCAGGCGGATGGCGTTCTGGTGCTGGATGCGCTCATCACCCACTTCCTGAGGCGCTGAGCCCGAACGGCAGGAGCAGGGCCGCCCGGCGCCGCCGAAGTTGCGCTGCGCGAAGGCCTGGGCGTCCGACAGGAAGCCGACGCGCGGGCCCATCCGGCAGACGCCGGAGCCGCGGGCGATGCGCATCTCGCTCCGGGTTCCGGCCGTCCACCTCTTGCGCACTAGCAGCCTGTCCGGAAAATGTAGCCGTGCCTTGTCTGGGATGGGGTGAGGCCTTGTGTCACGCGCTGGCCTTGGCGAGCTTGAGGAGGTTGTGGGCGGTGCAGAGCATGGCCCATTCGCCGCGGACGTTGTGGAGGCCGCGGAGCAGGAACTGGCGGAACCCTCTGGCCTGCTTGATCTGACCGAAGACCGGCTCGACGACCTGCTTGCGGAGGCGGTATCGGCTGCGGTGGCCGGCGCGGCGGATGGTTTCGGCCATCGCGGCCATCCTGGGACATCGCTTGAAGCGCCTGGCGCCGGCCTCGTGTCCGTCGCCGTGCCTGGCGCGGCCGGGGGCGAGGTAGGCGCGGATGCGGCGGGCCGCCATGGCCTCGAAGTTGGCCTCGGAGGCGAAGCCGGCATCGGCGGAGACCTCGCGGGGCTTGGCGCCGAGATTGCCATGCACGGCATCGACCAGCGGGATCAGCGCGGCGAAGTCGGCGGGGTTGGTCTGCACGGCGTGGGCGACGATGACGCCCTGTTCGGCATCGACCGCGGCCTCGGCGTTGTAGCCCGCGATAACGCCGCCGCCGGGACTGGGCTGGATGCGGCTGTCGGGATCGGTGAAGTTGCGCTGCGCCGTGTCGGGCGGCGGCTCGCCCGAGCCGGGCCATGTGCCGTTGCGCCCGCGCATGCCCGAGGACGGCCCCGGCCCGTTCGGGTCCTGGTCGTCTGGCCCGGCGGCGGCCTCGGCCTCGAGCGCGGCGCGGGCGGCGCCGATACGCTCCAGGCGCCGCTGCTTGTCGGCCACCCAGGCAGGCATCTCGTCGCCGCGTCGGTCGCGGCCATGCGCCGCGTCCTCCTCGGTGTCGACGGCCTCGGCGCGGGCCAACCAGGCGGCGACTTCGGCAGCGAGCTTCGCCTCCGCCTCGCGCAGGCGGCGATAGCTCATAGCGCGGTTGCGGTTGGCGTTCGCGCGCAGCTTGGTGCCGTCGATCGCCACATGGCCGAGCCGGACCAGCCCCGCCGCCCGGCAGAGCCGCAGCACCTGCACGAAGAGATCGCCGAGGGCAGCCAGGTGGCGCTTGCGGAGGTCGCTGATCGTGCGGAAATCCGGCCGCTGCAGGCCGGTGACCGCCATCACGTCGAGACGCTCCTCGCAGGCCCGCGCCAGCTGCCGCGAGGAGTAGAGGCCGCGGCTGTAGCCATACAGCAGCAGCGCCACCAGCATCGCCGGATGGTAGGGCGGCTGGCTGCGATCCTCCGTGTAGCGCCCCAGGATCGCAGACAGATCCAACCCCTCGCGCACCGTATCCCGCACGAAATGCGCCAGGTGCCCCGCCGGCACGAAATCTTGTAGCGACGGCGGCAGCACCCACGCCTGATCCACGTCCCATGCCCGGAAGGTCTTGCTCATGACCCACAGCGAATCAGAACCATGTCGCCGCGGCTAGGGGTTTCTCGGACAGGCTGCTAGACGACGTAGTCGGCCAGAGCGGGTGCGGCGGAGGCGCCGGGCAGCGGGCGGCGCGCGCGGACGTTCCTTCCCGGCAACGTCCGCGAGCACGCCCGCCGCATCCCGTACAAGCAACGCGGCGCGGAAGCCTCCCCCCCGCGCCGCGCGCCGGCCCCGGCTGAAGGGAGTGCCTACGCCGAGGCCTTCAGGATCTCGTCGGCCACGTTGCGCGGCACGGGCTCGTAGTGGTGGAACTGCATGGAGAAGGACGCCCGGCCCTTCGTCATGCCGCGCAGGTTGGAGATGTAGCCGAACATCTCCTTGAGCGGCACATGCGCGCGGACGATGACGGAGGTGCCCGCCATGTCCTGGCTCTGGATCATGCCGCGGCGGCGGTTCAGGTCGCCCACCACGTCGCCGACATGGTCCTGCGGCGTCGTCACCTCGACGTCCATGATCGGCTCGAGGATGACCGGCCCGGCCTTCTTCATGCCCTCCCGGAAGCAGGCCTTGGCCGCGATCTCGAAGGCCAGCGCCGAGGAGTCGACATCGTGGTACTTGCCGTCCACCAGGGTGAACTTGAAGTCCACCGTGGGGAAGCCGGCCAGCACACCGGTCTCGGCCTGGGTCCGGATGCCCTTCTCCACCGCCGGGATGTATTCCTTCGGCACGGCGCCGCCGACGACGGCGTTCTCGAACACGATGCCCGCGTTCCGCTCGAGCGGCTCGAAGACGATCTTCACTTCCGCGAACTGGCCCGACCCGCCGGTCTGCTTCTTGTGGGTGTAGGTCTCGGTGTGGGCGCGGGTGATCGTCTCGCGGTAGGCCACCTGCGGCGCGCCCACGTTCGCCTCCACGCCGTATTCGCGCTTCAGCCGGTCGATGATGATCTCGAGGTGCAACTCGCCCATGCCGGAGAGGATGGTCTGGCCCGTCTCCTGGTCGGTCTTGAGGCGAAGCGACGGATCCTCGGCCGCCAGCTTCTGCAGGCCGAGCGTCATCTTCTCGATCGCGTCCTTCGTCTTGGGCTCGACCGAGATGTCGATCACCGGCACCGGGAAGGCCATGCGCTCGAGCACGACGGGATCCTCGGGGCTCGCCAGCGTGTCGCCCGTCTGGGTGTCCTTGAGGCCGACGAAGGCGGCGATGTCGCCGGCGAACACCTCCTTGATCTCCTCGCGCTTGTCGGCGTGCATCTGGAACATGCGGCCGATGCGCTCCTTGTGGCCCTTGGTGGTGTTCAGCACCATGTCGCCCGAGCGCAGCACGCCCGAGTAGACGCGCACGAAGGTGAGGTTGCCGTACTTGTCGTTGATGATCTTGAAGGCGAGGCCGGCGAAGGGCCCGTCCTCGCGCACCGGGATGATGCGGCGCTCGCTGTCCTCGTCCTGGCCCTCGGCCGGGGCGACCTTGATGCCCTCGACGTCCACCGGAGAGGGCAGGTAGTCGATCACGGCATCGAGCAGCGGCTGCACGCCCTTGTTCTTGAACGAGGACCCGCACAGCACCGGGCGGAACTCGCCGCTTATGGTGCCCTTCTTGATGCACTTCTTCAGCGTCTCGACCGAGACGTCGCCGTTGGCGAAATATTCCTCCATCGCCGCCTCGTCCACCGCGACCGCGGTGTCGAGCAGCTTCTGCCGGTACTCCGCCGCCTTCTCCTTGAGGTCGTCGGGGATCTCGGCCTCGCGGAACTTGGCGCCGAGCTCGTCGCCCTCCCAGATCAGCGCCTTCATCGTCACGAGGTCCACGACACCCTTGAAGGTGTCCTCGATGCCGATAGGCAGCTGCAGCGCCACCCAGGCGATGCCGAGCTTCTCCGTCAGCGTCGCCGCGGCCCGGTAGAAGTCGGCGCCCGTGCGGTCGAGCTTGTTGATGTAGATGATGCGCGGGACGTTGTAGCGGTCGGCCAGCCGCCAGTTCGTCTCGCTCTGCGGCTGCACGCCGGCCACGCCCTCGATGATGAACACCGCGCCGTCCAGCACGCGCAAGGACCGGTTCACCTCGATGTTGAAGTCGATGTGCCCCGGCGTGTCGATGATGTTGATCCGGTGGCCCTTCCATTCGCAGGTCACGGCGGCGGAGGTGATGGTGATACCCCGCTCCCGCTCCTGCTCCATGTAGTCGGTCGTGGTGTTGCCCTCGTGCACCTCGCCGATCTTGTGGGACTTGCCGGTGTAATACAGGATCCGCTCGGTCGTCGTCGTCTTGCCCGCGTCGATGTGCGCGGTGATGCCGATGTTGCGGATACGCTCAAGCGGGGTGCGCGCCACGATTGGCCTCCATGCGCGGCGAACCCGCCGCGGGTCGTCAAGGGTGTTGCCTCGGCCGGGCGGCGCCGCGGGGCACCGCATCGCGTTCGGCCAAGACGAAGGGGCGGCCGGTTGCCCGGCCGCCTATCCGCCCCCGCTTCTGACCGGATCGGAGCCTTTTGGCAAGCGTCGATTCGACATCGCCGCGCCTGTCACGGTTCGTTGCGCCGGGGCGCCCGCAAGGCTGCTAGCATGTCAGCCGAAGATGGCCGATCCCCCATGACCGCCGCCCACATCGCCCTGATCCGGTTCGGCTACGGACCGCGCCTCGGAGAGCCGCTTCCCGACGATCCGGCAGGGTGGCTCGCCGCGCAGATCTCGCGGCACCGCCCGGCCCCGGCGCCCTCGCCGCTCCCCGATCTCGGCGAAGGCTTCCGCCTCACGGCAGAACGGGCGCGGATGCCGACGGCCGAGACGCAGCGGGCCCTGAACCGGCTCGTCGCCGACGAGCTCGCCGCCTGGTGCGCCGGCTGCCTCGCCGCGGAGGCGCCGTTCATCGAGCGGCTCGTCGCCTTCTGGGCCAACCACCTCTGCATCTCGCGCCGCGCCGGCCAGGTCGCCGCCTTCGGCGCCGGCCATTACGTCCGGCAGGCGATCCGGCCGCATGTGCTCGGCCGCTTCGAGGACATGCTGCTCGCCGCCGTGCGCCACCCGGCGATGCTCCGCTTCCTCGACAATGCCGGCTCGATCGGCCCGAACAGCGAGGTGGGGCGGCGGCGCAACCGCGGCCTCAACGAGAACCTCGCCCGCGAGATCCTCGAACTGCACAGCGTCACCCCGGCCGCCGGCTACACCCAGGAGGACGTGACCGAGTTCGCCAAGGTGCTAACCGGCTGGTCCTTCGACGCCGAGACCGGCGCCTTCGCCTTCCGCCCCGCCGCGCATGAGCCCGGCGCCAAGACGGTGATGGGCAGGCGGGTCGAGGAGGGCGAGGAGGGGGGGATCGCCCTGCTCCGCTGGCTCGCCCGCCATCCGGCGACGCATCGCGCCCTCGCCCGCAAGCTCGCCGCCCATTTCTTCGCCGACGACCCCGATCCCGCCATCGTCCGGGCGGTGGAGGGGGCGCTGCGCGATGGCGGCGGCGATCTCGGCGCCGCCGCGCGGACCCTCATCTCGCGGCCCGAGGCGCTCTCGGCCCCGCTGGCCAAGCTCCGCCCGCCGCACGATCTCGTCCTGGCCGCGCTGCGCGCGGTCGGGGCGCCGCCGGATCGCGCCCTGCTTGCCGTCGCCGGCATGAACCAGCTTGCCCAGCCCCTGTGGAGTCCGCCCTCGCCGAAAGGCTGGCCCGACCGGATCGAGGACTGGGCCGGCCCGGAAGCGCTGCTCGCCCGCGCCGACTGGGCCTTCGCCACCGCCGGCCGCTTCGCCCGCGTGGACGCCCAGGCGGCAGCCGAGGCGGCGCTCGGGCGCCTTGCCCGGGATTCGCTGCGGCGGGAAATCGGCCGCGCCGGATCGGCCCAGGACGCCATGACCCTTCTTCTCGCCAGCCCGGAGTTCCAGCGGCGATGAGTTCCTCACCCCATCTGCCGGCGATCGGCCGGCGCGGCCTCCTGCTCGGCCTCGCGGCGGTGGCCGCGCTGGGGCCGGCCCGTCTCGCCCTCGCCCAGGCCCCGGGCGATCCCAGGCTGGTCGTGATCCTGCTGCGCGGCGCGCTCGACGGGCTGCACGCCGTCGTGCCCTACGGCGATCCGGGGCTGGCCGCTCTCCGCTCCGGCTTCGCCCCGCCAGAGCCGGGGCAGGAAGGGGGGCTCCTCGATCTCGGCGGCTTCTTCGGCCTGCACCCGGCGATGCCCGGCCTGCACGCGCTCTACCGCGCGGGAGAGGCGGCGATCGTCCATGCCGTGGCCGGCCCCTACCGCACGCGAAGCCATTTCGAGGCGCAGGATCTGCTAGAGGCCGGCGCGGAACAGCGGCTGGCGTCCGGCTGGCTCAACCGGGCGCTCGCCGGGCTGCCGCCGCGGCGGAACGGCACGCCGCGCGGGGGGCTGTCCATCGGGCTGGACGTGCCGCTGCTGCTGCGCGGCGCCGTGCCCGTCGGCGCCTACGCGCAGACGCCGGAATCGGCCCCGGCGCCCGAGCTGCTGGACCGCCTGGCCGCGCTCTACGCCGCGGACGACCGTCTCGCCGGACCCTTCGCGGAAGGGCTCCGCGGCCGTCTCTACGCGTCGGGCCAGGTCGGGGCGCCGCCGCGCGAACGCGGCTTCGCCGTGCTGTGCGGCCTCGCCGCCCGGCTTCTCGCAGCCCCCGACGGGCCCCGCGTCGCGGCGCTCGAACTCGGGGGGTGGGACACCCACGCCAACCAGCTCGCCCGGCTGCCGCCCGCGCTCGGCCAGCTCGATGCCGGGCTGATCGCGCTGAAGGAGGGGCTCGGGGCGGCCTGGGCGCGCACGGCCGTCCTCGCGATCACCGAGTTCGGCCGCACCGCCCATGTCAACGGCACCGTCGGGACCGACCACGGCACCGGCGGCGTCGCCTTCCTCGCCGGCGGGGCCATCCGCGGCGGGCGGGTCATCGCGGACTGGCCCGGCCTTGCCGAGGGCAACCTGCTGCAGCGGCGGGACCTCCAGCCGACCCGGGACCTGCGCGCGATCGCCAAGGGGCTGCTGCGCGACCACCTGCGCCTGTCGAACAACGCCGTCGCCGCCGCCTTCCCCGGAAGCGACACCGTCCGGCCCGAGGCCGGTCTGCTGCGCGGCTGAACCGGGCGCGCCCCGGCGATCGGCCTTGGGGCAGGGCGACGGCGGCGGCCGCGCCTTGCGCCGATC
>JANWXJ010000201.1 GCA_025055335.1 Acetobacteraceae bacterium | reverse complement strand
TACGTCGCACCACCCGTCTTCGCCAGCACCTTCGTGATCGCCGCCGTCAAAGACGTCTTGCCATGATCCACATGGCCAATCGTCCCAATGTTGCAGTGCGGCTTCGTACGCTCGAACTTCGCCTTCGCCATGGTCCTGTCCCGCTCCGTGTCTCATCTGCCCCGCCGCCGCCCACGCGCGTGGAGCGGGTGACGGGAATCGAACCCGCACAACCAGCTTGGAAGGCTGGGGCTCTGCCATTGAGCTACACCCGCGCCGTCGTGCGGAGCGCAGGCCCGGAGCCTTCCGCCGGGACGCGCCGCCGCGTGGCGCAAGCACCACGACGCCGACCGGCCGGAATGGAGGGGGTTGGATTCGAACCAACGTAGGCGCGAGCCAGCAGATTTACAGTCTGCCCCCTTTAGCCACTCGGGCACCCCTCCGCCTGTCCCGGCCGGCGGGAGCGCGCGGACTATCCCCTTTGCGTGCGGGCTGTCAACGCCATGGCCCGCAACGGCCGGCGGCGCCGAGGCGGCCCCTCACAGGCGCGCCGCGTCGAACCCGTCCGGCACCACCCCGCGCGGCGCCACCAGGGCGTAGCGCCCGCGCGGCAGGTAGCGGCCCGAGCCGGGGGCGGCCTGCACCCGCCCATCCTGCATCACCACCTCGCCGCGGCGGATGGTGCAGACGGGCCAGCCCGTCACCTCCAGCCCCTCGTAGGGCGTGTAGTCGATCGCGTGCTGCAGCAGCGCGTTGGTGATCGTCACGCGCCTCTCCGCATCCCACAGCACGAGGTCGGCGTCCGCGCCGACGGCGATGCGGCCCTTCCGCGGCGCAAGCCCCATGAGGTTCGCCGGGTTGGCGGCGGAGAGCCGCACGAACTCCTCCACCGTGATGCGGCCCTTCGACACCCCCTCGCTGAACAGGATCGGCAGCCGCGAGCCGAGGCCCGGGATGCCGTTCGGCACCACGGAAAAATCGTCCTCGCCGTTCATCCGCTTGCCGTCTGGCGTGCCGTAGGAGAAGCCGCAATGGTCGGAGGAGACGACGTCCAGCACGCCCTGGCGGATCATCTGCCACACCCGGCCCTGCTCCTCGACGCTGCGCGGGGAGGGGCTGCACATGAACTTCGCCCCCTCGAAGCCGGGGCGGTCCATGTCGGCCGCCGTCAGCACGAGGTATTGCGGGCAGGTCTCGCCCCATACCTTCACGCCGCGGGCGCGGGCGCGGGCGATCTCCTCGGCCGCCTCGGCGCAGGAGACGTGGAACACCTGGATCGGCTGGTCCACGAGCTCGGCGAGCGCGATGGCGCGGTGGGTCGCCTCGCGCTCCACCACCGGCGGCCGCGCCCAGGCGTGGTATTTCGGCGCCGTCAGGCCGGCGGCCTTCAGCGCCGCGATGCGCCAGCGGATCGCGTCGTGGTTCTCGCAGTGGACGGTGACGAGGCAGCCCTCCCGCCGCGCCAGCGCCAGCACGGCGAGATACTGCGCATCCGTCAGGTGCAGCGGATCGTAGGTGAGGAAGACCTTGAGGCTCCGCACCCCCTCGGCGATCACCGCCGGCAGCTCGCGCTCGAGGATCTCGGGGCGCGGGTCGGTCACGATCTGGTGGAAGGCGTAGTCGGCCATCGCCTCGGAGGCGGCGGCGCGATAGGCGGTGAACTGCTCCCACACACCGCCGCCCTTGAACTGCGGGATGAAGCAGACGACGGAGGTGGTCCCCCCGGCGAAGGCCGAGCGGGAGGCGGTGACGAAGCTCTCCTCGTGCACGAAGCCCGCGGGTTCGGGCTGGGCGATGTGGCAGTGGCTGTCCACCCCGCCCGGCAGCACGAGCCGCCCGCCCGCGTCCAGCACCCGCTCACCGCCCGCGATCCGCTCGGCGAGGGCGACGATCCGCCCGTCCTTCACCCCGATGTCGCAGCGGGCGAGGCCGTAGCCGGTCGCCACCTCGCCGTTCCTCACCACCAGGTCGAACTCAGCCATGGATGCTCTCCCGATGCGTCGTGCCGGGGCGGAAGGCCGCGGGCGGTGCGCCGCGCCCGGCCACCGCCTCGGCGATCAGTTCGCCGATCGCGGGCGCGAGCGTCCAGCCGTTGAAGCAGGCGGCGTGGAACATCCCGGGGCAGCGCGGGTCCTCGCCGATCTGCGGCGGGCCGTCGAGATGGACGTTGAGGCCCGTCCAGGCGCGGAGCAGATGCAGCCGGTCGAGGGCGGGGAACACGTCGAGCGCGACGGCGAGGTTGCCTTCGATTGAACTGCGCCGGTTGCGGCTGGCGCCGCGCGCGGCATCCCATTCGCCGGGCCAGGCGCCGCCGAGAATGAAATGCCCGAGCGCCCCTTGCTTGAGCGACAGCCGCCGCCCCGCATGCAGCACGAGCGGCCGGAGCATCGGGGGGGCGGCCTCCGTCACCAGCACCTGTTGCACGGCGCCGCGCACGGGCAGCGCAAGCCCGAGCATCGCGGCGACGCGCCCGGCCCAAGCGCCGGCGGCGTTCACGACGCGGCGGGCGCGGATCTCGCCCGAACTCGTCGAGGCCAGGAAGCCACGGCCCTCGCGCCGCAGCGCCTCGACCGACACGCCCCCTTCGATCCCCGCGCCGGCCGCGCGCGCCGCCCGCAGCAGCGCCACCATGCCGGCAAGCGGGTCCATCTGGCCCTCCTCGGGGCAGAAGGCGGCGCCGAGGAAGCCCGGCCCGAGCCACGGCGCGGCCGCGCCGAGCTCCGCCGGGCCGAGGAGTTCGGAGGAGAGGCCCTTCGCCCGCTCGAGCGCCACCTTGGCGCGCAGCCAGGCGAACTCGGCCTCGGTCGCGGCCAGCATCAGCCCGCCCTCGGTGCGGATCGCCGCCTCGGGGGCGAGTGCGCGCCACAGCGCGATGGCCTGCCGGCCGAGCGGAAGAAGCTCGGCGAGCGGCGAGCCGGCGCCGGTGTCTCCAGCGGCATCATAGGCATGGAGCTGCGCGTGCAGGCTGCCGGCATTGGCGGTGCTGGCGCCCTGGCCGGGCTCGCCCCGGTCGAGCACCAGCACCTCCCGCCCCTCGCGCGCCAGCGCCCGGGCGATGCAGAGTCCGATGACGCCGCCGCCGATCACCAGCGCCTCCACCTCGCCGAGCGGGATGCTCCGCGGCGGGGGCGGCGGCGGTGGCGGAGGGTCGAGGATGCAGGGTGCCGCCTCGGCATCGCGGTTGCGCGCGATGGCGGCGAAGGGAACGGGCTTCGCCGGCGCGCGGGGGGCGGCGAAATCGGCCTCCTGCGCTGCGCCGACGAGCCGGCCGACGGTTGCCGCGCACATCCGCCCCTGGCAGCGGCCCATGCCGGCGCGCGTCGCCTTCTTGAGCGAGGCGAGGCTTGCCGCGCCCTCGGCCCGCGCGGCGCGCAGGGCGCCGGCCGTCACCTCCTCGCAGCGGCAGAGGATGGTCTCGTCCGGGATGGCGGCGATGTCGATGGGGGGCGGGGCGAAGATCCGCCACAGCGCGCGCTGGAACGCCTCGGCGCGGGCGAGCGCGCGGCGGGAGTCGCGCTCCTGCGGGGCGGGGAAGCCGAGATCGCGCGCCGCCGCGAGCCCGGCAAGCCGCCCGCGCGCGAGGGCGACGCGCGCGCCGCCGATCGCCGCGCCGTCGCCCACCGCGAACACCGAGGGGATGCTGGTGCGGCCCTCGGCATCCGTCTCGGTCTCGATGCGGCCAAGCCCCTCCCCGACGAAGCGGTGGGCGCAGCCGAGCGCGCGGGCGAGCGCCGTCTCGGGCTGGAAGCCGAGGTTGAGCGCGGCGATGTCGGCCGCGATCCGCCGCTCGCCTTGCGCGGTGGCGATGCGCAGGGCGGCGAAGCGCCCCTCCCCCTCGCAGGCGAGGAGCCGCGCGCCCCAGATCACCGGCACCCCCGCGCGCCGCAGCCGCAGCAGATAGCGCAGCCCCTCGAGAGCGAGATCGGGGGCGTTGGCGGCAAGCGCCAGCGCCTCCCGCCACAGGGCAAGGCTCGGCCTCGGCGCGGCCTCCACCACCGCCGCGACGCGCACGCCGCCCGCGAGCAGCTCGCAGGCGAGCTGCAGGTTCAAGGGGCCGCTGCCGCCGATCACCACGCTTTCGCCCGGGCAGACGCGCTGGGCGCGCACAAGGGTCTGCAGCGCGCCCGTCGTCATCACGCCGGGCAGCGTCCAGCCGGGGATCGGGATCGGGCGCTCCTGCGCGCCGGCGGCAAGCACGAGGCGCCGCGGGCGGATCACGCAGGACCGGCCCTCCGCCAGCACGGCGATCTCGTCCGGCGCGAAGGCGCCCCACACGGTCGCCCCGGTCAGGATGCGCAGGCCCGCGGCCTCCGCCTCGGCGCGCAGGGCGGCTCCGGCGCGGAACTGCCGGTCCGGGCGCGCGGCGGCGTGGCCTGATGCGAGGGGCTTGAAGTACTGGCCGCCCGGTTCCTCCCGCTCGTCGAGCACCGCCACCTCTGCGCCGGCGCGCCGGGCGGCGATGGCGGCGGACAATCCGGCCGGACCGGCGCCGACGACGAGGATGTCGCAGGCGATCTCCTGCGGCGCTGCGGCCCGCGCGGCGAGCGGCGTGCTCGGCGCGGCGGTGCTCTGCACCGCCATCCCCTCGCGCGCCTTCACCATGCAGGCGCGCTGCCCGGCGCGGCCATCTATCGTGACGACGCAGTCGAAGCAGGCGCCCATGCCGCACCACAGCCCGCGCGGGGCGCCCGAGGCGGCGCGGCGGAACGCGAGGACACCCGCGGCAGACAGGGCCGCGGCCACCGTCTCGCCCGGCAGCGCCGCGATCTGCGCACCATCGAAGCGCATGCCCACCGGCGCGGCAGTCGGCTGTATACGTGGCGAGGAGAGCCGCATGATCCCTCTTGCGGGTGCGCGCAAATCGCGATGCGATCATGCCAGAGGCGACTCCCGCCGCAAGCCGGAGACCCTGCGTGAGCAAGCCGTTCCGCGGCACCTACACCGTGCTCGTCACCCCTTTCACGCCGGACGGCGAGGCGGTGGATCTCCCGGCGCTCGCCCGCCTCGTCGAGTTCCAGATCGCAGGCGGCGTCGAGGGTCTGATCCCGCTCGGCTCGACGGGCGAGTTCCTCTCCGTCTCGCGCGAGGAGCGCGCGGCCATCGTGGAATGCGTGGTGCGCACAGCCGCCGGGCGCGTGCCCGTGCTGGTCGGCACCGGGGCGGAGGACACGCGCGAGGCGGTCGCGCTCTCGAAGGAGGCCGAGGTGCTGGGCGCGGACGGGGTGATGATCATCCCGCCCTTCTACTCGGTGCCCACCCTGCCCGAGCTGATGCGCCACTACGGCCGCGTGGCGGAGGCGATCGGCATCCCGATCATGGTGTACAACAATCCCGCCGCCGCCAATGTGGACCTGACGCCGGCGATCCTCGCCGAGCTCTCGCGCATCCCGAACTGCCGCTACGTGAAGGAGAGCACGCTCGAGGTGACGCGCGTGCGCGACATCCTCGACCTCTGCGGCGGGCGGATGGAGGTGTTCGCCGGCGTGCTCGGCTACGAGAGCGCCTGGCTTGGCGCCGTCGGCTGGGTGGCGGTGTGCAGCAATGTCGCCCCGCGCCTGTCCTCCGACATGTTCCGCGCCGCCGCCTTCGAGGCCGACCGCGCGAAGGCGCTCGCCCTCTATCGCCGGCTTGCGCCGCTGCTGCCCTTCGTCGGCGGGCCGCGCTACGTCTCGGGCACCAAGGCGGCGCTGCGCCTGATCGGGATGGAGGCGGGCGACCCGCGCCCGCCGCGGCTGCCGCTGCCGCCGGCCGAGACGGCCGCCCTCGCCGAGGTTCTGCGCGGCATGGGCCTGATCGCCGACCGCGCCGCCTGACCGCCACCGACAGGGAGACAGACCATGTTCCGACGCCTCCTTCTTGCCGCCGCCGCCTTCGGCGCCGCGGCGACGCTGGCCGGCGGGGCCGCCGCCCAGCCCTCCTGCACGCCGCGCGTTCCGGATTCCGAGCTGATCCGCCCGCGCACGCTGGTGATGTCCACCAACCCCACCCTGCCGCCGCTGCAGTTCGTGGACGCGCAGGGACAGCTCCGGGGGATGCGGATCGAGCTCGGCAACGAGATCGCGCGGCGGCTCTGCCTCACGCCCGAATACGTGCGCATCGAGTTCAGCGCCATGATCCCGGGCCTGGCCGCGCGCCGGTGGGACATGATCAACACCGGCATCTTCTTCACCGAGGAACGCGCGCGGATCATGCACATGATCCGCTACGAGAACCAGGCGATCTCCTTCTCCGCCCCGCGCGGCAACCCGCGCAACATCCGCCGCGTCGAGGATCTGGCGGGGCTCACCGTCGGCGTCGAGATCGGCGGCTTCGAGGAGCGGCGGACGCGCGAACTCTCCGACCGGCTGGTGGCGCAGGGTCTGCGGCCGCTCAACATCCGCACCTTCGACAACTTCGCCGTGGCCTACCAGGCGCTGCGCGCGGGGCAGGTGGACGCCGTCACCTCGATCGACGGGGTCGCGGCGGAATACGACCAGCGCGGCGAGTTCCCGCGCGTGCTGAACGGGCTGTTCCCCACCCCCGTCAGCCTCGCCTTCCGCAGCCGCGTCCTGGCCGAGGCGGTGAACACCGTGCTGCAGGAGATGACCGCCGACGGCAGCCTGCAGGCGCTGTTCGACCGCTACGGCGCCTCGCGCTACACCGATCCGCTCGTCGTCGTCGGCCCGACGTCGTAGCCGATGCAGGTCTGGTCCTGGAGCGGGTTCTTCGAGTACCTGACGAACCCGTTCCTGGCCTATGGCGCGCTCGTCACCGTCGGGCTGACGGCTGCCGCCCTGTTCTTCGGGCTGATCCTCGGCATCCTGCTGGCGCTGATGCGGCTGTCCGGCGGGGCGGTGCTGGCCGCCATCGCCGCCTTCTACTGCTGGGTGTTCCGCGGCACGCCGCTGCTCGTGCAGCTGCTCATCATCTACACCGGCCTGCCGCTGTTCGGCATCCGCTTCAGCGTGCTGGAGGCGGCGCTGATCGGGCTTTCGCTGAACGAGGCGGCGTATCTGTCGGAGATCGTGCGCTCGGGCATCATGTCGGTGCAGAAGGGCCAGACGGAGGCCGCCCGCGCGCTCGGCCTGCGGCGGGCGCAGGTGTTCCGCCTGGTGGTGTGGCCGCAGGCCCTGCGCATCATCATCCCGCCGCTCGGCAACTCGGTGAACGGGCTGCTCAAGACCACCTCCATCACCTCGGTGATCAGCATGGAGGAGCTGCTGCGCCGGACGCAGATCCTGATCCAGGAGCGCTTCCTGGTGCTGGAGCTGTTCATGGTGGCCGCCCTCTACTACCTGCTGATGACGACGGCGTGGGATCTCGTGCAGCGGCGGCTCGAGGCGCGCTACGGGCGGGCCTATGCGGCGGATGCGGGGCGGCGCTGATCCGTCCGGCCGAACGGGTGGCCGGCGGGCGGCGCGGGCCCGCGCGCGGCACGCCGCGGACGGAGACCGTCTGCACGACGGCGGAATCCCGGCCTCGGCCAGCGGCGGCGGGCATGACGCGGGGCAGCGCGGCTGCCGTCGACGGGGCACGCTCAGGCGGTGGCCTGTCCGGAGGCCCGCCACTCCCGATACCACGCGACGAAGCGCGCCAGCCCGACTTCGAGGGGTGTGGACGGGCTGAAGCCGGTGGCCGCCTGCAGGGCCGACACATCCGCCCAGGTGCGTTCGACATCGCCCGGCTGCATCGGCAGATCCCGCCGCAACGCCCGCCGACCGGTCAGACGCTCGAGGATCGCCAGGAAGTCGCCGACCGCGACCGGCGTATGGTTGCCGATGTTGAACAGCCGATGCGGCACCTCCGGCACGATGCGCCCGGGCTCGTCCGGCGCGGAAGGCGGCAGGCTCAGCAGCCGCGCGACCGCTTCCACGACCTCGTCCACATAGGTGAAATCGCGCCAGACCCGGCCGTGGTTGAAGACGGCGATCTCGCGGCCTTCGATCAGCGCCTCGGTGAAGCCCCAGTAGGCCATATCGGGCCTGCCCCAGGGGCCGTAGACGGTGAAGAACCGGAGACCGGTCAGGCGGAGGCCGAACAGCGCGGCGTAGGCCTGCGCCATCACCTCGTTGGCGCGCTTGGTCGCCGCGTAGAGGGAGACCGGCCGGTCCACCGCATCCGTCTCGCGGAACGGCACGTTCGTGTTGGCGCCGTAGACCGAGGAGGAGGAGGCGTAGAGCACCGGCGCTTCGGGATGCGCCCGCGCCGCCTCCAGCACCTCGAGGAAGCCGGCGAGATTGGAATGGCCGTAGGCGCGCGGATCCTTGAGCGAATACCGCACCCCGGCCTGCGCGGCGAGATGCGCCACCGAATCCGGCGCGAAACGGCTCCACGCCGCCGCGAGCGCGCCCGGAGTGGCGATGTCCAGCGCCTCGAAGGCGAAGCGCGGATGCGCGAGCAGGCGCAGCCGCGCCCGCTTCAGCGCCGGATCGTAGTAGGGGTTCAGGTTGTCGATGCCGAGCACGGTCGCGCCCCCCTCGAGGAGGCGCCGGGACAGGTGGAAGCCGATGAAGCCGGCAGCGCCCGTCACCAGGATGCGCCGCCCTTCCAGCGGCGCGACGGGGGCCGTGGCCATCACCGCGTCTCCAGCGCCGCCGGAGGGATGTCCAGAAGTTCCTCGTCGCAGATCAACGCCGCGGCGGCCCTGGCCCGCGCCAGATGGCGCGCCGCAGGCGGGGGCACGGCGGCGGCGGGCGCGGGTGCGCCGGCAGGCGGCCCGGGCATCGTCGCATGGCGGAAGAACACCCGCATCACGTGCTCCACACCGGCCTCCTCGACCTCGCGCAGGTCGGCGGCGAAATGGGCGCCCCGTGTGCAGGCCCCGGTGATGATCTCGCAGGACGGGAAAGAGGCGGCATCCTCGTGCGTGTCGCAGATCTCCTGCGCCGCGCCCCGCGGAACCGAGGTGGAATGCACTTTGGCCTGCAGGACGTGGCGGTCCTCCGCCGTCGCCTTCAGGGGAACCGGCGAGACTGTGAGGATCACGCGCGCCCGCGGGTCGACCCGGCGCAGCGAGGCGATGAACACGGCCAGGTTCCCGACCACCTCCTCCACGCGCTCGTGGACGAAGACAGGGCGTTCGGGATCGAACTTCCCGCCCGCGGCCCCGGGGCATACCGGGAAGGCCGCGCCATCCTGCCGGCTGACGAAGCCCTCTGTCAGGCCGAGCGTGAACACGAAGACGTCGCGCTCCTCGAACATGCGGCGCACCGCGGCACGGTGCTGGGCGCGGTCGGCCTGGAACTCCTCCTCCGACGCGAAGCCGTCCGGCCGGATCCTGGGGCGGAAGGGGCCGAGGAACCGCTCGCCCGCGCGCCGGACCTTCTCCGCCGGCACGCGAACTCCTCCACCCGCCCGGCCAGCGCCGCCCCGTAGCGCGCGTTGCCGTGCACGGCGTCGCGCCGGCGCGGGCGCCTCAGGAAGCCGCTTGCGCCGGCAATCCCGGGCGGGTTGCGACGGCAGGACATCCCCCGCGCAGGACAGAACTCCCCGAACCCCGAGCCGTGCAGACGCCGGATCTTGTGGCGCGGCGCGGGGGGCGGGATGCCTCCGGCATCGGCACCGGGCACCACCCGGGCGATCTGAAGGGCGAGAACGCCGTTGTCCGGCACGGGGGGGCGGCGTCTCGGCCTGAACCACAGGCACGCCGAGGGCGGCCAGCCGCGCAAGCCGGCGGACCTGCCGCCGGAGACGGGCGCACATCTTGGCGCGCAAGGCGTCGTAGGGGATCACGACCGCCGCGGCGTCGGGTGCAAGGCGGGGCTCCTCGGGCAGTGCGAGCTTGCAAGGCTCCGGGGGCCGCGGCAGGCCGGGCGCCGCCGGGGTGCCGCCGCCGATGGAGGCGAAGAGGCGGGATGGCGTGGGACGGCCGATCGCATCCTCCACACGTGGCAGGAAGCCAGCGTCATCCTCCGCGGCCCGTGTCAGCCGCTGCT
>JANWXJ010000159.1 GCA_025055335.1 Acetobacteraceae bacterium | reverse complement strand
CGGAACCGGCCGAGCCGCCCTCCGCCGTCGAGGCGTTCTTCGCCGCCCGGCTCGAGCTGGCCGCACCGCTCCGGCAGTTCGGCTACGACTCGCTGCGCGCCGGCCCCGCCGGCCCGCCGCCGCTCGGCGCGGTGCCCGAGGGCTATGTGCTCGGCCGCGACGACGAGGTGGTGGTGATCCTGCGCGGCCGCGCCCGCGCCACCCACCGCGCGCGCATCGGCCGCGACGGGCTGCTCGTCCTGCCCGACCTGCCGCCCATCCCCGCCGCCGGCCGCAGCCTGCGCGATCTGCGGGCGGAGCTGGCGGAACGCGCCAACCGCGAACTCGGCGGGTCGGAGGCCTTCGTCTCGGTCGGCGAGATACGCCAGATCGGCGTGCTGGTGGCGGGCGAGACCGAGCGCCCGGGTGTCGTGGCGCTGCCCGCCCTCGCCTCGGTGCTGGATGCGCTGATCGCGGCGGGCGGGGTGAAGCGGACGGGCTCGCTCCGGGCGATCCGGGTCGAGGGGCCGGCGGGGGCGCGCACGCTCGATCTCTACGCCGTGCTCGCGGGCCAAGGCGAGGCGCCCGATCTCTCGCTGCGCGAGGGGGAGCAGGTGGTGATCCCGCCGCTCGGCCCGGTGGTGGCGATCGGCGGGGACGCGACGCGCCCGGGGATCTACGAGCTTCCCCCCGGGGCCAATGCCGCCTCGCTCTCCGTGCTGCTCGCCCTCGCCGGGGAGCCGCTGCGGCCGGCCGGCAACCGCTTCCTCCGTGTCGGCACCGATGCCGGCGGGCGCCGGTCCTTCGCCGAGATCGGGCCGGAAACCCTGCTGCGGCGCGGCGATGCGGTGCTGGTCCAGCCCTCGGCCGATGTGCCGGCCAATGCGCTTCGCCTTGTCGGGCATGTGACGGCGCCCGTCACGCGCTCGGCCGCCGGGCGGCCGACGCTGCGCAGCCTGCTCGCCGATCCGCGGCTGATCCGCCCCGATCCCTATGTGCGCATGGGGGTGGTATGGCGGGTGGATCCGGCAACCCGGGTGCGGCGCTTCCTCCCCTTCGATCTCGGCCGGGTGCTGGGGGGGCAGGCGAACCTCACGCTTGCCGAGGCCGACGAGGTGGTCCTGCTCGGCCAGGCGGATGTGCTGTTCCTCGCCTCGCCCCCGGTGCAGCGGGCCTTGCGCGGCGAGCCCCCGGACGCCGAGGCCTGCCCCGCGCTGCAGGCGCTGGCGGTGGCCGCCCGCGCCTCTCCCCAGCGCTTCGCCCATGCGCGCGGGGCGGGCTTCCCCGACATCGGCTCGCCCCCCTGCCCGGCGGTGTTCCGCGACTATCCGGCGCTCCTCGTGTTCCTGCTCGACCAAGCGGTGCTGATCGGCGGCGAGGCGCGCCTGCCCGGCCTCTATCCCATCCTCGACAACACCGGGCTGGATCAGATGCTGGCCGCGGCCGGCGGCCCGGCCGACAGCGCCGACCTCTCCGCCGGGGAGTTCGCGCGCGAGCCGAACGACCCGGCCGGCACCGTGCCGCTGACCCGCGCGCTGCTCGACCTGCGCAGCCGCAACTTCGCCGCCGTGCGGCTTTCCCCGCGCGACACGCTGCGCATCTCCCGCGGCTTCGGCGACCGGGAGGTCGGCCCCGTCACGCTGCTCGGCGAGGTGGTGCGGCCCGGGGTGTACGACATCCGCCGCGGCGAGCGTCTGTCGGAGCTGCTCGCCCGCGCCGGCGGGCTGACGCCGCAGGCCTATCCCTATGGCGCGGTGTTCACGCGAGAGAGCGTGCGCCAGCGCCAGCAGCAGGGCTTCGAACGCTCGGCGCGGGAGCTCGAGCAGTCGCTGCTGCAGGTGGCGGGGGCGCAGGGCATGATCGGCGCCGGCGGGCGGGGCGGGGATCTCGCCGCCGCCATCACCGCCGGGCGGGAGCTTGCCGCCGCTCTGCGCGAGGCGCGCGCCGCCGGCCGCATGGTGGTGGAGGCGAACCCGGTGATCCTCGCCGCCCGGCCCGAGCTCGATGTGCTGCTCGAACCGGGCGACCTGATCGCCATCCCGAAGCGCCCGAACGAGGTGACGGTGGTTGGGGCGGTGCTCAATCCGGGGCAGTTCCAGTCCGGCTGGCGGGCGGCGGACTATGTGCGGGCGGCGGGGGATCTGCAGCGCTTCGCCGATCCTTCGCGCGCCTTCGTCGTGCTGCCGAACAGGCAGTCGGCGCCGGCGGGGCTGTCGGGCTGGCAGGCGGGCGGGCCGCCGGTGCCGCCCGGCTCTCTCGTGGTGGTGCCGCAGGATCCCTCGCCCTACGAGCGCTGGGGGTTCCTCAGGGACGTGACGCCGCTCCTCTCCCAGGTCTCGATCAGCGCGGCGGCGCTTGCGGTGATCGCCCGGAGCCGGTAGCCGCACCGGTCCCGGATGCCGCCCGGCCTCAGCCTTGGCGCAGCCGCGCCGCCAGCGCCGCCACATGCTCGGGCGGCGTCGGCGGCACGACGCCGTGGCCGAGGTTGAACACGAAGGGCCGGCCGCGCAGGGCGCCGAGGATCGCCTCCACCTCGCGCATCATCCCCTCGCCACCGGCCACGAGCGCCATCGGATCGAGGTTGCCCTGCAGCGCCACCCAGGGCGGCACCGCATCCCTCGCCCAGGCGGGATCGAGGCCGGTGTCCATCGCCACCGCCTCCACCCCCGTCTCGCGCGCATACTCCGCGATCAGGGGGCCGGAAAGCCTCGGGAAGCCGATCACCGGCACCTCGGGCACGAGCTCCTTCAGCGCGGCGCGGATCCGCGCCGTCGGGCCGATCACCCAGCGGCGGAAGCCCTGCGGGGACAGCAGCCCGGCCCAGGAATCGAAGATCATCAGCGCCTCGGCCCCGGCCTTGGCCTGGGCCGCGAGGTAGCGGATGGTGGCCTGCTCGAGCCGCTCCATCAGCGCGGCGAACAGCCCGGGTTCGGCATGCGCCATGCGGCGCGCGGCGGCGAACTCGCCCCCGCCGCGGCCTTCCACCATGTAGCAGGCGACCGTCCAGCAGCCGCCGGCGAAGCCGATCAGGGCCGCCCCCGGATGCTCGCGCGGCAGCGCCTCGGCCAGGCGCGCGACCGTCTCGAACACCGGGGCGGCGGCGGCAACGCCCCCGACGTCGAGCGCCTCCACCTCGGCCATGGTGCGGAGCGGCGCGAGCAGCGGGCCCTCCCCTTCGGCGAAGCGCAGATCCCGCTTGAGCGCCCAGGGCACCATCAGGATGTCGGAGAACAGGATGGCGGCATCCATGCCGTAGCGGCGGAGCGGCTGCAGCGTGACCTCCGCCGCCCGCGCCGGATCGGTGCAGAGGGCGACGAAATCCGGCACCTCGGCCCGCACGCGCCGGTATTCCGGCAGGTAGCGGCCGGCCTGCCGCATCAGCCAGAAGGGCGGCGGCCATACCGGTTCGCCGGAGAGGGCACGCAGCAAGGGCTTCGATCGGGCATCCATGCCGCGATCCTTCCTCGAAAGAGGGAGTCTTGAAAGGGTGGGAGTCGTTGTTGGGGCTGTGGAAGCCGTGGACGCAGGCCATCCCCAGCGCCGGCACGCGATATCCACGCCGCCTGTCCGCAGGCAGGCGGTTGATTCGCTTGCAATGGCGGAGGCACCGAAGGGTTTTCCACAGACCGTCGCGGCGCTTGTCCGCAGCAACGCCATGGGGGGCACGACACCTGCGGCGACCCGCGTATGGCGCGGCTCGGCCGCTTTTGCGCCGGCGGCGGCACGTCTTTTCCCCAGGCTTCTCCACAACCGCGCGACACGGCAGGATGGCGGCGATGGCCGCCCGCCCGATCAACCTGCATCTCGTCTCGGATTCCACCGGCGAGACGCTGAACTCCATCGCACGCGCCTGCCTTGCGCGGTTCGAGGGCCATCAGGTGGTGCACCACCGCTGGAGCCTCGTGCGCTCCCGCCTGCAGCTCGACCGCGTGCTGGAGGGGCTCGAGGCGGAGCCGGGGCCCGTGCTGTTCACGCTGGTGGACCGCAGCCTGCGCCACGCCCTCGAGGAGACCTGCGGGCGGCTCGGTGTGGAATGCCTCTCCGTGCTCGATCCGGTGTTCGAGGTGCTGCAGCGCGCGATCGGCGAGGAGGCGAAGCCGAAGCGGGCCGCCCAGCATGTGCTGGACGCAGACTATTTCCGCCGCATAGACGCGATGCATTTCGTCCTGGCGCATGACGACGGCCAGGGCGCCGCCGGCATCCGCGAGGCGGATGTGGTGCTGGTCGGCGTCTCCCGCTCCTCCAAGACGCCGACCTGCTTCTACCTCGCGAACCGCGGGGTGAAGGCGGCCAATGTGCCGATCATCCCGGGGGTTGATCTGCCGCGCGAGCTGGACGAGGCGACCTGCCCGATCATCGGCCTGACGATCGACGCCCATGCGCTGATCGAGATCCGCCGCCACCGCCTGAAGCTGATCGGCGCCGACGGCATGCGGCAGAACCGCGCGGACTACATCGACCCGGAGGCCGTGCAGGCCGAGATCCTGGCCGCCAAGCGGCTCTGCGCCGCGCGCGGCTGGCCGGTGGTGGACGTGACGCGACGCTCGATCGAGGAGACGGCCGCGACCATCCTGCAGATCATGGACCGCTGGCACCTGCGCAGGAAGGCACAGCCGTGAGGCAGGCCGCAGATCCGCCGCTGATCCTCGCCTCCGGCTCGGCGACCCGGGCGGCGCTGCTGCGCGCGGCGGGCCTTGCCTTCACGGTGATGCCGCCCGCGGTGGACGAGGCCGCAATCAAGCAGGCGGCGAAGGCGGAAGCCATCCCGCCGCGGGATGCGGCGGTGATGCTCGCGGAGGCGAAGGCCGAGCGGATCTCCCGCCGCCATCCGGAGGCGCTGGTGATCGGCGCCGACCAGCTTCTGGTGTGCGAGGGGGAATGGTTCGACAAGCCGGCGGATGCGCGCGCGGCCGAGGCGCAGCTCGCCCGGCTCTCGGGCCGGGTGCATGAGCTGGTGACGGCCGTGGTCTGCCACCGCGGCGGCCTGCGCGTCTGGCAGCATGTGGCGGCGCCGCGGCTTGCCATGCGCGCGCTGCAGCCGGAAGTGATCGCCGAGTATGTCGCCGCCGAGGGCGAGGCGGTGACGCGCTCGGTCGGCGCCTACCGGGTGGAGGGGCTCGGCCTTAGGCTGTTCCGCCGGATCGAGGGCGAGCATACCGGGATCCTCGGCCTGCCGATGCTGCCCCTCCTCGGCTTCCTGCGGCAGCACGGGGTGCTGTCGGACTGAGGCCTCAGGCCGCGGCCGGGCGGCGGTTCTGGCGAAACGCCCGGCGCAGCGCCCGCCGCCCCCACAGCAGGACACCGGTGGCCAGCAGCCCGGCCAGCACCAGCGAGACCACGAGGTTCACCACCGATCCGGCAAGGCCGAGCCAAGTCCCCTCGTGCAGGATGCGCACCCAGGGCCGCGGCTGGGGAACGAGACCCTCGGCGGTGGCGCGGTAGATGCGGGTGGTGCCGGTCTCGTCCAGCAGGCGCACGAGCGGCCTTCCGCCGACCGGGCGTATCCAGTCGAGGCCGGAGAGGTCGTGGCGTTCCGCCACCATCCGCACCACCTCGCGCGTCGTCGGCGCGGGGCCCTGCGCCTGCGGCGGCGCGCCCGGGCTGAAGCCGAGGCCGAGGGCGAGCATCAGCCCCGTGGCCGGGCTTGCCACGAGCAGCGGCAGGGCGAACCAGCCCGATGCGCGATGCCAGCCGCGCAGCGTGTTGGACGGGCGTTCCCAACCCAGCAGCAGCCCGAGCGGCAGCAGCAGGAGCAGCGCGACGGTGCTTGCCGTGACGAGCCAGCCGAGATCGAGCAGCAGCGTCTCGTGCAGCTGCCGGGCGGTGCGGAATGCCGCCGCCAGCGGGCCTGGCTGGGCCGGTCCGGCGGTGGCGAGATCGAAGGTGGCGGCGCGGCCGCGGCCGCCGACGGTCGCCGTGCCCTCGTAGCCGCGCACGAACAGCGCCGCGCGGGCGGCCTGAGGCCCGGCGGCGTCGAGCACGGCGAGAAGCCGCGCCTCCGTCACGCTGCCGGGGGGCGCGGCGGCCTTCAGCGCCGGCTCGAAGGAGAGCACGAGGCCCGAGAGGATGACGGCGGCGAGCGGCAGCGCGAAGAGGAGCGCGATCCAGCGGTGCAGCTTGAGGAGGAAGGGGGTCATCCGGTGTCGCTCCGTCGGCGGGAAGCGGGCCGAACATGCCACGGCCCGCCGTTGCGAAGCGTTGCGGAGCGCGAGGAAATGTCGTCGCCTCCCGCGACTCAGCCCTCGTCCAGCACGGCGTTGATGCGGGCGATCTGCGCCGGGGTGAGGCTGCGGAAGGCCCGCGCGAGGCGGTTGGCGAGGGCGGTCGCCTCGGGGCTGAGGCCCGAGGCGTCGAGGGTGGGGCGCGGGTGGCTTTCGCGCGCAAGGCGGGAAAGCTCCTCCGCCTCGTCCCAGATCAGGCCGAAGAACTCGTTCACCTGGTGCACGAGCCCGGCCGAGGGGCGCCCGCGGTGCCCGTGTTCGAGTGCCGAGAGATAGGCGGCCGAGACCTGCAGCGCCGCCGCGAGTTCGGAGAGCGTGACGCCGCGCGCCTCGCGCAACGCGCGCAGCCTCGCGCCGAAGGGCGTCATCCGCGCCGCCGCAGCAGGAGGTGCACCGCCCCGGTGTTGGCCGCGTGCGGGTGGGCGGCGGCGAGGATGCGCGGGCGGAGATCCGGCGCGTTGAGCCAGTGCGGCAGCTCCCGCCGCAGCACGCCCCCCTCGGCCGAGGAGCCCTTGCCGGTGACGATGGCGATGCAGCGGAACCCGGCCTCCTGCGCCAGCGGGACGAAGGCGCGCACGGCGGCATGCGCCTCGGCCGCGCGCATGCCGTGCAGATCGAGCGTGCGTTCGGGGCGGAGCCGCCCGCGCCGCAGCGCCGTCCAGCGCTTCGCATCAAGGCCCGCCGGCTGCACGCCGATCACGATCTCGGCGGGTGGCAGCGGCGGGGCGGGGCGCGGGGGCGGTACGGGTGCCGCGGGCGCTGCGGCTGCGGGGGCAGCTGCGGCGGGGGGCGGTTCAGGCGGCAGCGGCCCGGCAAGCGGCACCACCCCGGCGCGGCGCGCCCAGTCCTGCCAGAAGGCGCGCTCCTCGGGCGAGAGCTCGCGCCGCCTCATGGCTCAGGCGCGGGCCGAGGGATCGTCCTCGACCAGCAGCACATGCAGCCGGCGCGGGCCATGGGCGCCGAGTTCCAGGGTCTGCTCGATGTCCGCACTCCTCGAGGGGCCCGTGACCAGCATGACGTTGCGCGGCATGAAGCCGCCCGTGCGGCCGTCGCGGTTCTCGGCCCGCAGCAGGTCCCACGCCTCCTCGTACGCCCCGACGATGCGGGAGGCGCGCAGCAGCACGATCTCCGTCTCGGGCAGGAGGTTCAGCGTGGTCGGGCGTTCGCGGGCGGAGGGGAACATCAGCGTGCCGGTCTCGGCGATGCCGGCGAAGGCGTGCTGGAGGGAGACGGCATCCCCCTCGCGCGCGGCGCGGTGTTCCACCTGCAGCAGCGGGTGGTCGGCCCAGGGCAGGGCGGCGATGTCGGGATGCGGCGCGGCGACGAGGGCGGGCGGCAGGTTCTGCCGCGCGAGATACTCGGCGATCGCACCCGGCACGGCGGAAGGATCCGGCAGCCGGGCGACGGTGCCGAACTCCTTCTCGACGTTGCGGACGAACAGCGCAACCTGTTCGGCGCGCGGCAGGCGCGAGCGGGCCGGGATCAGGTGGCGCGGATGCGCGGCGATGCGGCCCCGCAGCATCGCCGCCTGGTCGGGCGGCAGCGGGCCGCGCCTGAGGCCCCGGCGGATGGCGGAAAGGATGGCCTCGCGGCTCATCGCCGCACCTCCCGCCGCTGCCGCGCGTAGCGGGCCATGAAGGTATCCCCTTCCGGGGCCGGCAGGTCGCGCCCGGCGGTCCAGCCGCCGGCAAGAGGCAGGGCGGCGAAGGCGCCGCGCTTGCGCCCCGCCCAGCCGAGCGTTGCCATCGCCGCGCGCGTGGCCCAGCGGTAGAGTGTTGGGCGCCTTGCGAACCAGGCCCAGAAGCGCAGGCCGAAGCGGGTCGTGGCGGGCGTCAGGTGGCGTTCGAACTCGCGTTCGCGCCAGTGGCGCATCAGCTTCGGCAGCGGGATCTTCACCGGGCAGACGCTTTCGCACTTCCCGCAGAAGGTGGAGGCGTTGGGAAGATGCCCGGCCTTCTCCACCCCGACCAGTGTGGGCGTCAGCACGCTGCCCATCGGCCCCGGATAGACCCAGCCATAGGCATGGCCGCCGACCGACTGGTAGACTGGGCAGTGGTTCATGCAGGCGGCGCAGCGGATGCAGCGCAGCATGTCCTGGAACGGCGTGCCGACCATGTTGGAGCGGCCGTTGTCGAGCAGCACCACATGGTATTCGTGCGGGCCGTCGAGGTCGGTCTCGCGCCGGATTCCGGTCGAGAAGGTGGTGTAGACGGAGAAGTCCTGCCCCGTCGCGCTGCGGGCGAGCAGGCGGAGGAACACGCAGGCGTCCTCGAGCGTCGGCACCACCTTCTCGATCGAGGCGAGCACGATGTGCACGCGCGGCAGGGTCTGCGTCAGGTCCCCGTTGCCCTCGTTGGTGACGATGACGCTGCTGCCGGTTTCCGCGATCAGGAAGTTGGCCCCCGTGATGCCGACATCGGCGGCGAGGAACTTCTGCCGCAGCAGGGTGCGGGCTTCCGCCAGGATGTCGCGGCGTTCGCGGAACTCGCGGTCGGGCGGGAGGTCGGTGTGGCTCTCGCGGAAGGATTTCTCCCAGTCCTCGCGGTTCAGGTGGAAGGCCGGGCCGATGATGTGCGAGGGCGGCTCGCGCCGGAGCTGCAGGATGTATTCGCCGAGGTCGGTCTCGACCGGGGTGATGCCGTGCGCCTCCAGATGCTCGTTGATCCCGATCTCCTCCGAGATCATGGACTTGCCCTTGGTGACGGTGCGTGCGCCGGCGGCGCGGCAGATCCGCAGCACCGCGGCGCGGGCGTCCTCGGCGGTTGCGCACCAGTGCACCGTGCCGCCGGCGGCCTCCACCTTCGCCGCGTAGTCCTCGAGGTAGAAGTCGAGATGGGCGAGGGTGTGGTTCTTGATGTCGCGCGCGATGTCGCGCAGCGCCTCGAACTCGGGCAGGCCGGCGGCGGCCTTGGCGCGCTTGGCCTGGAACTGCGGCTTCGAGCGCGCCAGCGCCTTCTGCAGCCCGGCATCCGAGAGGGCGCGCGCGGCATTCGCCTTGAAGGCGGGGGAGGTGAGGTGGACCATCGCGTCACTCCCGCGCCGCGCCGATCGGCGGCACGCTGTCCGTCATGCCGGCCAGCACCTCCGCGACGTGCCGCACCCTCACCGTGCTGCCTTCGCGCCTCAGGCGCCCGGCGATGTTGAGGAGGCACCCCATGTCCCCGGCCAGCAGCGTGTCGGCCCCGGTCGAGGCGATGTCCTTCGTCTTGTCGCTTGCCATGCGCAGGCTGATCTCGGGGTATTTCACGCAGAAGGTGCCGCCGAAGCCGCAGCAGGTCTCGGGTTCGGCCATCTCGACAAGCGAGAGCCCGGCGACGCTGGCAAGCAGCGCGCGCGGCTGCGCCTTCACCCCCATCTCGCGCAGGCCGGAGCAGGAATCGTGGTAGGTGGCGGTGCCGTGATAGGCGGCCTCCACGCGCTCCATCCCCCGCACGTCGCGCAGGAAGGAGACGAGCTCATGCGTCTTGGCCGCAAGGCGCTCCGCCTTGCCGCGATAGGCGGGATCGTCCTCGAACAGCGTCGGGATATGGCGGGCGATCATGCCGCCGCAGGAGCCCGAGGGCACCACGGTGAAGTCGTAGGGCAGGAAGGCGTCCACCACGCGGCGGGCGAGGTCGCGCGCGGTCGCGCGGTCGCCGCTGTTGAAGGCGGGCTGGCCGCAGCAGGTCTGCGCCATGGGCACCGCCACCTCGCAGCCGGCCTGCTCGAGCAGCCGGATGGCGGCGAAGCCCACGGTCGGGCGGAACAGGTCCACAAGGCAGGTGACGAAGAGCGCGACGCGCGGGCGGGGTTCCGGCATGGCGGCAAGATAGGGGCGGGGGGCGCGGGCCGGAAGCGGCGGTTCAGCGCGCCTCGGCGGTTTCCTGCGGCGGCGGGCGGGGCAGCAGCACCGTCAGCGCCGCGGGTTCGCGCATGCGGCCCGCACGCTCCTCGGCCAAGGCGCCCCAGCCCCAGAACCAGTCGCCGCGGCCGGGGCCGCGGATCGCCCCGCCCGTGTCCTGCGCGACCATCAGCCGGCGCAGCGGCCGGCCGTCCAGCGGATCGCGGGTTTCCACCCACACCGGCAGGCCGAGCGGGATCAGCGCCCGGTCCACCGCGAGCGACCGGCCGGGGGTGAGCGGCGCGCCGAGGGTGCCGATCGGGCCGTCCTCGGCCGACAGCCCCTCGATCAGGCGGAAGAACACGTAGGAGGGGTTGGCGGAGAGCAGCGCCGCCGCCTCCTCGGGCGGGGCGGCGGCAAGCCAGGCGCGGATCGCCTGCATGGACATGCGCTCGCGCGGGATCGCGCCGCGTTCGATGAGAAGCCGCCCGACCGGCAGGTAGGGATGCCCGTTCTGCCCCGCATAGCCGACGCGGAGCACCGCGCCGTCGGGCAGCACCACCCGGCCGGAGCCCTGGATCTGCAGGAAGAACTTGTCCACCGGATCGGCCAGCCACAGGAAGGGCGGGGCGACCCCGTCGAGCGCCCCGGCCTCGATGCCGGCGCGGTCGGGGTAGGGTTCGATGCGGTCGCCGAGGCGGCGGCCAATGCCGCGTTCGGCCGCGGTCGGGGCGGTGGGGTTCAGTTCCACGAAATCCGCCGGGCGCGGGCGGAGCGGGGCGGGGAAGCCCGGGGCCGGGGCGCGGGCGCCGCGCAGTTCCGGCTCGAAATAGCCGGTCATCAGGCCGCGGCCGGCGGGGGCGGGGGCGAAGCGCGTCTCGAAGAAGCGGCGGGCGGCGGCGTCCTGCTGCGGCGGCAGCCGCGCCGCCTCGGCGCAGAGGGGGGCAAGCCCGGCCGGCATCTCGGCTGCGGCCTCCAGGGCGGCGGGGGGGCGGGCCAGCGCCTCGCAGCCGCGGAGGAACGCCGCGAGTGCGACGGCGTGCTGGTCCTCGGCCCAGCCGGGCAGGGCGGAGACGTGCAGCGTCGGCCCCGGCGGCGCCTGCCCGGCGGCAAGGCCCGGCGACAAGAGGGCAAGCAGGGCGGCCAACAGCAGGCCCGCGGGCGCGGGCGGTCGGATCAGCCGGTCGCGGTGGCGACCAGCCGCCATGTCGGATCCTCCGAGCGCAGGTCGCGCTGGAAGGTCCAGATGTCCACGAGTTCCGTCACGGCATCGGTGCCGGCCACCGGCTGGCCGGCGGCATCGGTGGTGACGTTCACCTGGTCGGAGACGAAGCGCACCGTCACGTCGGCGATGGTGCCGCGCAGATCCGCCGCCTCGATCGCCGCCTCCGTCACCGCCCGGATCTCGGTGCGCTGGCGGTGGCCGGCGCGCTCGCGCTCGGCGATCGCGTGCTCGAAGCCGGCATAGGTGTCCTCCGACAGCAGCATGCGGAGCGTCTCGCGGTCGCCCTTGGCGAAGGCCTCGACGATCATGCGGAAGGCGGTCTCGGCGCCCGCCAGGAAGGCCGAGGGGTCGAAGGAGGGATCGGTCTCGCGGATGCGGGCGAGCGCCCGGCCGGCGGGGGAGCGGGGGTCGGGCACGATCTGCCGCGCCTGCCCGGCGATGGCGGCGGGGGCAGGCTCCGGCTCGAGCGCGCGGGGCGAGGCGCCGGCGGCGGCTTCCGGCCGCGGCGGGCGCTCGAAGCCGGTGCGGCGGCCGAGCACGCTGCGCAGCCGCAGCACCAGGAATGCCGCGACCATCGCGAAGAGGATCAGATCGACGGGGAAGCCGCCGGACATCGCAGGTCTCCTTGAGGGCCCATACCTAGGCCCTCGCCCCCCCGCCCGCAACCGCGTCGTTGCGGGAAGGCCGCTTGCCGGGCGCGGCGCGGCGCGCCACCTCTGCCGCCGGAGGCCCCCGCATGATCCTGCTCCGCCACGGCCAGAGCGTGTTCAACCTGCATTTCTCGGCAACCCGGCGCGATCCCGGCATCCCCGACCCGGAGCTGACGCCGCTCGGCCACGCCCAGGCCGAGCGCGCGGCGGAGGAACTGCCGGCGCTGGCGCCGATCCGCCGCATCGTGGCGAGCCCCTACACCCGCGCCCTGCAGACGGCCGCGCCGATCGCGCGGCGCCTCGGGCTGCCCGTGCATGTGCAGCCGCTGGTGCGCGAGCGCTACGCCTTCTCCTGCGACATCGGCAGCCCCGCGAGCGATCTGAGGCGGCGCTTCCCCGAACACGCGCTCGACCACCTGCCCGAGGTGTGGTGGCCGGGCGAGGAGGAGCCGGAGCACCACGTGATCCGCCGCGCCGCCGCATTCCGGGCCGAGATGGCGCGGCTGCCGGACTGGGAGGAGACGCTCGTCGTCTCCCACTGGGGGTTCATCCTGGCGATGACGGGGCAGAGCGTGACGAACGGCGCGTGGCTGCGCTGCGACATCACCGCGCCGGCGCCGGAGGAGGTGGCGTGGCGGCACGGGTGAGGGATGGGTGCGCCCCCCCCTCGCCCCGCCGCCCGCCGCGTGCTACCGGCCGCGCCACCCCGAGGAACCCGACCGATGTCGCAGACCAATCCCCCCGCCCCCGCCAATCCCGGCAACGGCGCGCCGCAGCAGCCGCCGCTGCTGATCAACATCCAGTACATCAAGGACCTCTCCTTCGAGGTGCCGAACGCGCCCGAGATCTTCGCGACACTGCGCGAGAACCCGCGGGTGGACCTCTCGCTCGACGTCAACGCCCGGCGCATCCAGGAGGGCGAGAACATCTTCGAGGTGGCGCTGCAGCTCCGCGCCGACGCCCGCGTGCCGAAGGACAACAGCCCGGCCTTCATCGCCGAACTGCTCTACTGCGGCATCTTCACCCTGAACGTGCCGGAGGAGATGGTCGAGCCGGTACTGCTCGTGGAATGCCCGCGCCTGTTGTTCCCCTTCGCCCGCAACATCCTGGCCGACATGACGCGCGACGGCGGCTTCCCCCCGATCATGCTGACGCCGATCGACTTCGCGGCGCTGTGGCAGTCCCGCCGCGGGCAGACGGGCGCGCAGCCGGCCGCCAACGCCTGAGCCGCAGCCCAGGCCCGCGATGCTGAGGGCGATCGCCACCGTCGGCACCTGGACGATGGCGAGCCGGATCCTCGGCTTCGCCCGCGACATGCTGATCGCCTCGCGCCTCGGCGCGGGGCCGGTGGCGGATGCGTTCTTCGTCGCCCTCAAGCTGCCGAACCTGTTCCGCCGGCTGTTCGGGGAAGGCGCCTTCAACGCCGCCTTCGTGCCGGCCTTCGCCGGCACGCTCGCCGCCGAGGGCCGCGCCCGCGCCCAGGCGCTGGCCGAGCGCATGGCCTCGCTGCTGTCGCTCTGGCTCGCGGTGCTGGTGCTGGCCGGGCTGCTGCTGATGGACTGGGTGATCGCCGCGATCGCGCCCGGCTTCCTCAACGACCCCGAGCGCTACCGGCTGGCCGTCGAGATGACGCGGATCACCTTTCCCTATCTCTGGCTGATCTGCCTTGCCGCGCTGGTCTCCGGCGTGCTGAACGGGCTCGACCGCTTCGCCGCCGCCGCCGCCGCGCCGGTGCTGTTCAACCTGCTGCTGATGGCGGCGCTGCTTGGCCTCACGCCCTTCGTCGCCACCGCGGGCCACGCTCTCTCCTGGGGGGTGTTCGCGGCCGGGGTGGCGCAGCTCGCGCTGGTGTGGGTGGCGGCGCGGCAGGCGGGGATGGCGCTGAACCTGTTCCGCCGCCCCTCCTTCCCGCCGGAGGTGGTGGCGATCCTGAAGCGCATGGTGCCCGGCGTGCTGGGCGCCGGCGTCACCCAGCTCAACCTCGCGATAGACGTCATCATCGCCTCCACCCTGCCGGCGGGGGCCGTCTCCTTCCTGTATTACGCCGACAGGGTGGCGCAGCTGCCGCTCGGCGTGGTGGGGGCGGCGATCGGCACGGCGATGCTGCCGCTGCTCGCGCGCGAGATACGGCTCGGCCGGCCGCTGTCGGCGCATCGGACGCAGAACCGGGCGCTCGAGGTGGCGCTGGCCCTCTCGCTGCCGGCGGCCGCGGCGCTCGGGGTGGCGGCGGGGCCGATCATCGCCGCCCTGTTCGAACGCGGCGCCTTCGGGCCGGAGGCCACCGCCGCCACGGCCGCCGCGCTTGTTGCCTATGCCGCGGGCCTGCCGGCCTTCGTACTGGTGAAGGCGCTGGCCCCGGGGTTCTTCGCGCGCGGGGATCTCTCGACGCCGGTGAAGATCGGGCTTGCCACGGTGGCGCTCAATCTCGCGCTGAACCTCACGCTCGCTCCGCTGATAGGGCATGTCGGCATCGCGCTCGCCACCTCGCTCGCCGCCTGGGCCAATGCGGCGCTGCTGGCCGGTGTGCTGGCCCGGCGCGGGCGGTGGCGGCCCGACCGGCGGCTGCGGCGGGCGCTGCCGAGGCTTGCGGGCAGCACAGCGGCGATGGCCGCGGGCATCCTGCTGCTGCTGTGGCTCCTGCCGGCGCCGGAGGGGACACTCGCGCGCGTGGGGCTGGCCGGGGCGATCGTCGCGGTCGGGATGGTTCTGTATTTCGGGGCGGCGCAGGCCTCGGGCGGGTTCGACCTGCGGCAGATCGCGCGGCCGCGGCGGCGGGCGGCGTAGCGCGCTTTCCGCCCGCATCGTCATCCAAGCCCAACGCTGCCGTCACGCCCCTGTCAGATCCCTCCGCTATCCCTGCGCCAGGGAGCGGTGAGCGTGTGCCGCCGGTCGTGCCTTGGTGCCCCGACCGGCGGCAATCCCGCCCCGATGGGCCGGCGCGGCCTCGTGCCGGGCCGGCGCGGGATGGACCGCTGACGAGGACACACGCCATGACGACGCCCCGCCGCACCCTGCTCGGCGGCTCCGCCGCCCTCGCCACCGCCCCGGCGCTGCCGCGCTTCGCCATCGCCCAGGCCGACCAGCGGCCCTCCGTCACCATCGCGGTGCAGAAGGTGGTCAACTCCAACACCCTCGAGGTGCTGCGCGAACAGTCGAATGTGGGCGAACGCGTGTTCTACACCTCCTTGTGGGAGGGGCTGATCGGCCGCAACTGGCAGGGCAACCTCGAGAGCGTGCCGGGGCTCGCCACCGCCTGGCGGCGGCTCGACGAGCGCACGGTCGAGCTCGACCTGCGCGAGGGCGTGCGGTTCCACAACGGCGACGAGATGACGGCCGAGGACGTGGTGTTCTCCTTCGGCCCGGAGCGGATGTTCGGCACCGGCGAGGCGCAGGCCCAGGGCACGCTGTTCGCGCGCATCCCGGGCCAGGGGCCGCAGGGGCGAGAGCTGCCGCCCGAGGTGCCGGCGGTGGCGCGGCGCATCTGGCCGGCGCTGGAGCGGGTGGAGGCCGTCGGCCGCTACAGGGTGCGCTTCGTCAACCGCACGCCGGACGTGACGATGGAAGGGCGCCTTGCCCGCTACGGCAGCGACATCTGCTCGCGCCGCGGCTTCCTCGAGGCTCCCACCTGGCTCGACTGGGCGCGCCGCCCCGTCACCACCGGCCCCTACAAGGTGGCCGAGTTCCGCCCGGACGTCTCGCTCACCCTGGTGGCGCATGACGAGTACTGGGGCGGCCGCCCGCCGCTGCGGCAGATCCGCTTCGTGGAGGTGCCGGAGGTGGCGTCCCGGATCAACGGCCTGCTGTCGGGGCAGTTCCAGTTCGCCTGCGACATCCCGCCCGACCAGATCGCCGGCATCGAGCGCAATCCCGCCTTCGAGGTTCAGGGCGGCACCATCCTCAACCACCGCATCACGGTGTTCGACAAGAACCACCCCCAGCTGCGCGATCCGCGGGTTCGGCGGGCGCTGACGCATGCGATCGACCGCCAGGCGATCGTGGACGCCCTGTGGGCCGGCCGCACCCGCGACCCCCGCGGGCTGCAGTGGGAATACTACGGCGACATGTTCATCGCCGACTGGGAGGTTCCGCGCTTCGACCCGGCGGAGGCCCGCCGCCTGCTGCGCGAGGCGGGCTACCGCGGCGATCCGATCCCCTACCGCCTGCTCAACAACTACTACACGAACCAGAACGCCACCGCGCAGATCCTCGTCGAGATGTGGCGCGCGGCGGGGCTGAACGTGCAGATCCAGATGGTAGAGAACTGGGCGCAGATCTTCTCGCGCGAGAGCCCGCGGGCGATCCGCGACTGGTCGAACAGCGCACCCTTCAACGATCCGGTCTCCTCCATCGTCAACCAGCACGGCCCGCGCGGCCAGCAGCAGCAGGTGGGCGAGTGGACGAACGAGGAGTTCAACCGGCTCTGCGAGGAGCTCGAGAGCTCGACCGACCGTGCCCGCCGCCGTGCCGTGTTCCGCCGCCTGCTCGAGATCGCCGAGCGCGAGGATCCAGCCTACACCGTGCTGCACCAGAACGCGACCTTCACCGCCAAGCGGCGCGATCTGCGCTGGCGCGCCAGCCCGGCCTTCGCGATGGATTTCCGGCCCGGCGCCTTCGGGGCCTGAGGCGATGCGCATCCCCCGCCGCGCTCTCCTCGCCTCCTCCGCACTGCTTGCCGCACCGGCGGTCGGCCAGTCCGATCCGCGGCCGCAGGTGAGCGTGGCGGTGCAGAACCTCGCCACCTCCAACACGCTCGAGATGCTGCTCGAGCAGTCGAACGTCGGCACGCGGATCTTCCGCAACTATGTCGAGCCCCTGGTGGACACCGACTGGACCGGCGACATGTCGCTCCTCCCGGGGCTTGCCACCGCCTGGCGGCGCCTGGACGAGCGGGTGGTCGAGTTCGATCTGCGGGAAGGGGTGGTGTTCCACGACGGCTCGCCCTTCACCGCCGAGGATGTGGTGTTCTCCTTCGGGCCCGAGCGCATGTGGGGCGGCGGCGGGCGCGAGGTGCCGGCGAGCGTGCCGCAGACGGCCCGCCAGGCCTTTCCCGCCTTCGAGCGGATGGAGGCGGTCGGGCCGTACCGGGTGCGCCTCGTCAACAGCCGGCCGGATCCGGTGCAGATCGGCCGCATGGCGCGCTCGATCGCGGTGATCGTCCCGCGCGGCGCCTTCCTGGCCGCACCGTCCTTCATGGAGTGGGCGCGCCGCCCCGTCGGCAGCGGCCCCTACCGAATCGCCGAGTTCCGCCCCGACCGCCTGCTGGTGATGGAGCCGCACGACGCCCACTGGCAGGGGCGGCCGCCGCTGCGGCGGCTGCGCTTCCTCGAGGTGCCCGAGGTGTCCTCGCGCATCAACATGCTGATCTCGGGCGAGGCGGAGTTCGCCACCGACATCCCGCCCGACCAGATACGCGCGATCGAGTCCGACCGGCGGTTCGAGGTGGCGGGCGGGCCGATCAACAACACCCGCTACGTCGTGTTCAACACCGCCCATCCCGTCCTGGCCGATCCGCTGGTGCGGCGGGCGATGAGCCACGCGATCGACCGCGAGGCGATCATCACCGCCCTGTGGGAGGGCCGCACCAGCGTGCCGCGCGGGCTGCAGTGGGAGTTCTACGGCGAGTTCTACCTGCGGGACGTGGAGGCGCCGCGCTTCGATCCGGCCGAGGCGCGGCGCCTGCTGCGCGAATCCTCCTACCGCGGCCAGCCGATCCCCTACCGCTGCCTGAACAACTACTACACCAACCAGACCGCGACGGCGCAGATCCTCGTCTCCGGCTGGCGTGCCGTCGGCCTCAACGTGCAGCTCCAGATGGTGGAGAACTGGGGCCAGATCCTGGGGGGCGAGCCGGCCTCGCGCGGGGTGCATGACTGGTCGGCCTCGGCCGTGGTGCCCGACCCCTCCGTCCAGACGGTCGGCAGCTGGGGCCCGGGCAGCGCCGTGTGGCGGCGCAACCAGTGGCGCAACGCCGAGTTCGGCGCGCTGTGCGAGGAGTTCGACAGCATCCTCGACACGCCGCGGCGGATCGCCATCCGGCGCCGGATGCTCGCGATCATCGAGCGCGAGGATCCGGCCTATGCGGTGCTCCATCGCAACGCCAACTTCACCGCCAAGCGGCGGGAGATCGGCTGGCGGCCCGCGCAGTCCTTCTTCATGGACTTCCGCGGCCGGAACTGGGGGGCCTGAGGCCATGCCGCTGCCGCGCCGTTCGCTTCTCGCCTTCCCCGGGCTGCTGGCCGCGCCCGCTCTCGCGCAGGCCGACCAGCGGCCGACCCTGACCATCGCGGTGCAGAAGCTCTCGAACTCCAACACCTTCGAGCCCCCGCGGGAGCAGTCGAACGTCGGCTTCCGCGTCCACGGGCTCTATGCCGAACAGCTCATCGGGACCGACTGGCTCGAGGGCGCCCGGCTCGTCCCCGGCCTTGCGGAATCCTGGCGCCGGGTGGATGCCCGCACGCTCGACCTCACGCTGCGCGCGGGCGTGCGCTTCCACGACGGGCGCGAGATGACGGCCGAGGATGTGGTGTTCTCCTTCGGCGAGCGCCTGTTCGGCACGCAGGGAGCGACCGGCGAGGGGCGCAGCGGCATCCTTGCCGGCAGCGCGGGCAAGGAGCCGCCGCCGGAGGTGATCGCGGTCGCCCGCCGCACCTATCCCGGGCTCGAGCGCATCGAGGTGCTCGACTCCCGCAGGATACGCTTCGTCAACCGCACGCCGGACGTCACGCTCGAAGGCCGGATCGCGCAGAGCGTGGGCGCCATCCTCTCGCGCGCCGCCTTCGCCGCGGCGGAGTCCTGGCTCGCCTGGGCGCGCGCGCCGGTCGGCACCGGGCCGTACCGGATCGCCGAGTTCCGCCCCGACACGCTGCTCGTGCTCGAGGCGCACGACGCCTACTGGGGCGGCAGGCCGCCCGCGCGCCGGCTGCGCTTCGTCGAGGTGCCGGAGGTGTCGGGCCGGATCAACGGCCTGTTCGCCGGCGAGTTCGACTTCGCCTGCGACATCCCGCCCGACCAGATCGCGGTGGTGGAACGCAACCCCCGCTTCGAGGTGCTGGGCAGCCCGATCAACAACATCCGCAAATTCGCCTTCGACAAGACCCATCCCGTCCTCGCCGATCCGCGGGTGCGCCGGGCGATGAGCCATTCGGTGGACCGCGAGGCGATCGTGCAGGCCCTCTGGGCCGGCCGCACCCGCATCCCCCGCGGCATGCAGATGGAAAGCTACGGCGAGATGTACCTCTCCGACTGGGAGAACCCGCGCTTCGACCCGGCCGAGGCCCGCCGGCTGCTGCGCGAGGCGGGCTACCGCGGCGATCCGATCCCCTACCGCCTGCTCAACAACTACTACACGAACCAGGTGGCGAACGCGCAGATCGCGGTGGAGATGTGGCGCGCCGTCGGCCTCAACGTGCAGATCGAGATGCGCGAGAACTTCGCCCAGGTGACGGCGCGCACCCCCGGCCGGGCGCTGCGCGACTGGTCCAACACCTCGATCTTCGGCGATCCGGTGGCCGGCATCCTGCGCTCCTTCGGCCCGCGCACAGAGGCCGAGCGCAACGGCGAGTGGACGAACGAGGAGTTCGACCGCGTCTCGGCCGCGCTCGAGGCGGAGACCGACATGGCCCGCCGCCGCGCGCAGTTCCGCCGCATCCTCGCCATCCTCGAGCGCGAGGATCCGGCCTACATCGTGCTGCACCACGCCGCGGCCTTCACCGCGAAGCGGCGCGACATTCGCTGGCGCGCCTCCTCCGGCTGGGCGATGGTGTTCGGCCCGGGCAATCTCGGGACCGGGGCGTGAGCGGCCTCGTCGCCATCACCGGCCTTACCGTGGCCTTCTCCGGCCAGCCTGCGCTGCGTGGGGTGGACCTCGCGGTCGGGCGGGGCGAGGCGGTCGGGCTCGTCGGGGAATCGGGCTGCGGGAAGTCCGTCACCTGGCTCGCCGCGCTGGGGCTGCTGCCGTCGCGGGCGGAGATCGGCGGCAGCGTCAGGCTCGAGGGGGAGGAGCTGATCGGCGCGCCGCCGGCGCGGCTCGAGCGCGTGCGCGGCGGCCGCATCGCCATGATCTTCCAGGACCCCGCCTCCTCGCTCAATCCGGTCCACCGCGTCGGGCGGCAGATCGCCGAGGCGCTGTCGCTGCATCGCGGCCTCGAGGGGGCATCGGCCCGGGCGGAGGCGAGGCGGCTGCTCGACCTCGTCGGCATCCCCGACGCGTCGCGGCGGCTCGATGCCTATCCGCACGAGTTCTCGGGCGGGCAGAACCAGCGGGTGATGATCGCCATGGCGCTCGCCGGCCGCCCCGAACTCCTGGTGGCCGACGAGCCGACGACCGCCCTCGACGTGACGATCCAGGCCCAGATCCTCGATCTGCTGCACTCCCTCCGGCGCGAGTTCGGCATGGCGCTGGTGCTGATCAGCCATGATCTCGGCGTCGTGTCGGAAACCTGCGAGCGGGTGGCGGTGATGTATGCCGGCCGGATCGTCGAGGAGGCGCCGACGGAGCGGATCTTCGCCGACCCGCGCCATCCCTACACCCGCGGGCTGCTCGGCGCCCTGCCGCCGCTCGCCGGGCCGAAGCGTCGCCTCGCCTCCATCCCCGGCGGGGTGCCCGAACCCTGGGCGATGCCGCCGGGCTGCGCCTTCGCCCCCCGCTGCGCCGCGCACCGGCCGGAGTGCGACCGGGCCGCGCCGCACCCCCTTCCTGTCGCGCCGGGCCATCGCGCGGCCTGCCTGCGCGCCACGGAACCCGCCGCCGCCGAGCCGGTGCCGGCATGAGCGCGCCGCTGCTCGAGGCGGAGGGGCTGGTGCGCCGCTACGCCATGCGGCGCGGCCTGTTCGGGCGGGGGGTGGAGATCGCGGCGGTGGACGGGGTTTCCCTCCGCATCGAGGCGGGGCGGACGCTCGGCCTCGTCGGCGAATCGGGCTGCGGCAAGTCCACCACCGGCCGGCTCGTGCTCGGGCTCGAGCGGCCGGACGCAGGCAGCGTGCGCTTCGAAGGCCGCCCCATGCCGCCGCCGGGCACCGCGGAGTGGCGGCGGCTGCGGGCGCGGATGCAGATGGTGTTCCAGGACCCTCTCGGCGCGCTCGACCGGCGGCTGCCGATCGGCGAACAGATCCGCGAGCCGCTCGACATCCACGGCCTGCTCGACCCCGCCGCGCGGCAGGCGAGGGTGTTCGACCTGCTGCACGCGGTCGGCCTGCGGGAGGACCACGCGGCGCGCTATCCGCACGAGCTCTCGGGCGGCCAGCGGCAGCGCGCCGTGCTGGCCCGGGCGCTCGCGACCGGCCCCTCGCTCCTCGTCGCCGACGAGCCGATCAGCGCGCTCGACGTCTCGATCCAGGCGCAGGTGATGAACCTGCTGGCCGACATCCAGGCGCGCTTCGGCATCGCCATGCTGTTCATCAGCCACGACCTGCGCGCCGTCCGGCAGCTCAGCCACCGCATCGCGGTGATGTATCTCGGCCGCATCGTCGAGGAGGGGGAGCCCGACGCCGTGCTGCACGACCCGGCCCACCCCTATGCCCGCGCCCTCGTCTCCGCCATCCCGCACCCGGGGCGGGCGGTCCGGCGCATCCTGCTTCCGGGCGATCCCCCGAACCCCGCCGACCGCCCGCCCGGCTGCGCCTTCCACCCCCGCTGCCCGGCGGCGGTGGCGCGCTGCCGCGCCGAAAGCCCGGCGCTGAAGCCGCGGGCCGACGGCCGCCTCGTCGCCTGCCACGTCGCGCAGGGCGAGGCCGAGGCCCCGATCCGACAGGCCGCCTGATGGTCCGCTTCCTGCTCTCGCGGCTCCTGCGCGCCGCCGTCACCATCGTGCTCGTGGTGACCTTCGCCTTCGTGGTGCTGCGGCTTTCCGGCGATCCGGCGCAGATCATCATGGGTGCGGACGCCCCGCCCGAGGCGGTGGACGCCTTCCGCACCGCCTGGGGCCTCGATCAGCCGGTGTGGGTGCAGTACTTCCACTACTTCGGCGCCATCGCGAGCGGCGATCTCGGCCGCTCGATGCGCGACGGGCGCGAGGCCATCGTGCTGGTGGCCGAACGCATCCCCGCCACCCTGGCGCTGACGGTGCCGGCGCTGCTCATCAAGCTCCTGCTCGGCATCCCGGCCGGCATCTACGCGGCGCTGCACCGCAACTCGGCGGTGGACAGGGCGCTGATGGTGGCGGCGGTGGCCGGCTTCACCGTGCCCTCCTTCGTGCTCGGGCTGCTGCTCGTGCTGGTGTTCGCGGTCCAGCTCGGGTGGCTGCCCTCGGGCGGGCAGGAAAGCTGGCGGCACGCCATCCTGCCGGTGGCCACCTTGGGCATCGGCGGGGCGGCAGTGCTCGCGCGCTTCACCCGCAGCGCCATGCTCGAGGTGCTGGGCCAGCCCTACATCCGCACCGCCTCCGCCAAGGGCCTGACGTGGCGGGCGGTGGTGTGGTCCCACGCGCTGCCGAACGCCGCGATCCCGACCGTCACCATCGTCGGCTTCATGGTGGGCAGCCTGATCGCCGGAGCGGTGGTGGTCGAGAGCGTGTTCTCCTGGCCCGGGGTGGGGCGGCTGATGGTGGTGGCGGTGGCGAACCGCGATCTGGCGGTGGTGCAGTGCATCCTGCTGCTGGTGGCCGCCACCATGGTGGTGGCGAACCTGACGGTGGATGTCCTCTACGGCGTGCTCGACCCGCGGCTGCGCACCGGCATCCGCCGGGCGGGAGCGGGCTGAGATGCCGGAGGCGCCGCTGCCCCGGCCCGCACTCGCCGCCGCCGCGCCGCCGCGGCGCGAGAGGGCGCTGCCGCCGCCGCTCGTTCTTGCGGGGGCGGTGTGGCTCGTCCTCATGCTGCTCGTCGCGCTGCTGGCCGACGCGATCAGCCCCTACGCCCACACCGCGCTCGATCTCCGCAACCGCCTCTCGCCGCCGGTCTTCCTGGGCGGAAGCTGGCTCCATCCGCTCGGCACCGACGAACTCGGGCGCGATGTGCTCGCCCGCCTGATCTACTCGATCCGCACCAGCCTGCTGATCGCCTTTGGCGCCACCGTGATCGGCGCCGTGCTCGGCACCGTGCTCGGCTTCCTTGCCGCCCATTTCCGCGGCGCGGTCGAGCATGCGGTGCTCGCGCTCGTGGACTTCTCGGCCTCCATCCCGATGCTGGTGTTCGCGCTCGCGGTGCTGGCGTTCTTCGGCAACTCGATGGTGCTGTTCGTCTGCCTGCTCGGGCTGCATGCCTGGGAACGCTACGCGCGGATCGCCCGGGGCCTCGCTATCGCGGCCTCCGCCCAGGGCTACGCCTTCGCCGTCCGCCAGCTCGGCGCCGGCCCCTGGCGCGTCTACCTCCGCCACGTGCTGCCCAACATCGCCTCCACCCTCATCGTCTCCATGACGCTCGCCTTCCCCGAGATCATCCTGCTCGAGTCGGGGCTGTCCTTCCTCGGGCTCGGCGTGCAGCCGCCCGAGACCTCGCTCGGCTCCATGGTCGGCTACGGGCGGGAATACCTGACGCGCGCGCCCTGGATCCTCCTTTCGCCGGCCGTGGTGATCGTGCTCACCACGCTCTCGGTCTCGCTGCTCGGGGATTGGCTGCGCGACCGGCTCGACCCCACCCTGCGCTGAAAGGTGCTGCCCGTGCGCGTGGTGCTGATCGGATTCGACGGGCTTCGGCCCGACCTCGTCTCGCCCGCGCGCACGCCCCATCTCGCGCGCCTTGCCGCCGAGGGTGCGTGGTTCTCCGCGGCGCGCAGCGTCTTCCCCTCCGAGACCCGGGCGGCCACCCCCTCGCTCGCCACCGGCTGCCGGCCGGGCGCGCACGGGATGGTGGCGAACACCCTGTTCGATGCGGCGCTCTGCCCCGGGCGGCTGCTGCGCACGAAATCCCCGGCCGATCTTGCGCTGCTGGCCGCCGGGGGCGAGAGCCCGCTCGAGCGCGAGACGGCGGCCGAGGTGTTGGCGCGGGCCGGGCGGTCCTTCGCGCTGGTGTCCTCCGGCACCGCCGGGGCGGCGCGGCTTCTGCACCCGGCGGCCGAGCGCCTCGGGCAGTTCCGCTGGAACGTCGAGGAGCAGGAGGCGCCCGAAGCCCGGCGGCTGGCCGCCCGCTTCGGGCCGGTGCCCCCCGCCGCGGTGCCGAATGCCGCGCGCATCGCGCATGCGGGCCGCCTGTTCGTCGAGCATGTCCTGGCCGAGCTGCGGCCGGATGTGGCGCTGCTGTGGCTGTCCGAGCCCGACCTGTCCTTCCACTATGCCGGCCTCGGGGCGGCAGCGGCGCTGGCGGCGCTGGCGGCCGCCGATGCCGTGCTCGGCCGCGTCATGGCCTGGCGCGCGGCAGAGCCGGACGCCGCCGAGATCGTGATCGGCGTGCTGTCCGACCACGGGCACGTGACCGGGCGCGGGAAGCTCTCGCTCGTGGAGGAGCTGCGCCGGGCGGGCTTCGATGCCGGCAGCGATGCCGGCCGGCAGGTGGTGGTGGCGCCGGGCGCGGCGCCCGGGCTGTGGCTCAGGCGGCCCGAGGATGCGCCCGCGCTCGCCGCCTTCCTCGCCGCCCATCCCTGGACCGGGGCGCTGCTGCCGCGCGATCCCGCCCTCCTGCCCGAGGGGTGGGGGATCCCGCTCTCCGCGCTCGGCTCTGCGCATCGGCGAAGCGCCGATCTCGTGCTGTGCTTCGCGGGCGATGCCGGGCCCGACGTGTGGGGGCTGCCCGGCACCGCGCCCTTCGATTCGCCCGATGTCCCCGAGGGCGGGGGCATGCATGGCGGGCTGCACGCGGCGGAGCTCGCGAGCGTTCTGGTCTTCGCCGGCGGGCCGATCCGCCGCGGTGCCGTGGTTCGGCAGCCGGCCGATCTGTCCGACGTCATGCCCACGGTGCTGCACCTGTTCGGCCTTGCCGGCCCGCAGATGGAGGGCCGGCCGCTGCTCGGCGCCCTTGCCGCGGCCGAGGACGCGGAGCCCGAACCCGTGTGGCTTCCGCTCCCGCGCGGCTTCCTGCTCGAGGGCATGCGGAACGGGGCGGGGCGTTTCTACCCCTCGGCGCTGCGACGCGCCTGATCCGGCCCGGGCCCGGCCTGCCCGCGGGCCCCCTGCCGCAGACCAGAGGGCCTCGGTGCCGCAGAGGCCACGCGGCGGCGGCGAGCCGGGCCGAGCACAGCCCTCAGCCGCGCACCAGGATCTCCGTCAGCCCCTCTGCCAGAACCTCCCGCAGCTCCCGCTCCGGCAGGGCGATGCAGCCCTCCGTCGGGGCGAGGTCGGGCCGCGCCACATGCAGGAAGATCGCACTTCCCCGCCCTTTTGCCACCGGCGCGTCGTTCCACCCCAGCACGCCGAGGATGTCGTAGAGCGGATCCTCCCGCCACAGCCGCTCGTGCCGCGCCGGGTGAGGGAGCGTGACGGGGCGGTTGTAGTCGGGGTGGGAGGGATCGTCGCACCAGCCGTCCTGCGGCCCGATCGGCTCGACCGGCACGGCGCAGGCGGGGGCGGCCACGCGGTCGGCGCGGTAGAGCACGCGCCGCAGCGGCAGCAGGCCGACCGGCGTCGCGCCGTCCCCCTCGCGCTTGTCGGCGCGCGCGCCGCCGCGGCCGATCGCGCAACGGAGGACGAGCCGCCCCATCCGGAGCAGCCCGGCCGCGCCCTGCGGCTCGAGCTCGGCCCGCACCTCAGCCGAGCATGTGGCCGAAGCGTTCCGCCTTGGTGCGGAGATAGCGGTCGTTCACGCCGTTGCCGGTGAACTTGTGCACCTCGCGCGCCAGCACCTCGATGCCGCAGGCGGCAAGCCCGGCGAGCTTGTCGGGGTTGTTGGTCAGCAGCCGCACGCGCGTGACGCCGAGTTCGCGCAGCATGGTGGCGGCGACGAGGAAGCCGCGCTCGTCCGCGCCGTAGCCGAGCGCCCGGTTGGCATCGAGCGTGTCGAGCCCCTGGTCCTGCAGCGTGTAGGCGCGGAGCTTGTTCACCAGCCCGATGCCGCGTCCCTCCTGCGCGAGGTAGAGCAGCACGCCCGCCCCGTCCTCGGCCATCTTGCGGATCGCGCCCCTGAGCTGGGGCCCGCAGTCGCAGCGGAGCGAGCCGAGCAGGTCGCCGGTGAAGCATTCGGAGTGGATCCGCGCGAGCGGCGCCCCGCCCTCGGCCACCACCTGCTCGACCGGGCCGATCAGGAAGGCCATGTGCTCGATCCCGCCGTCGGCCGCGCGGAAGGAGACGAGGCGGACGTCGCGCGCGTCCTCGAGCGGCACATGGGCGGAGGCGACGCGCTTGAGGCTGGTGGCCGCGGTGGTCGGGTAGGCGAGCACGTCGGCGGCGTTGACGGACAGCAGCGCGTGGCCCTCGGCGCAGCCCTGCGGCACGGGGGCGGCGACCAGCGCCGGCAGCAGCCGGGCGAGCTTGGCGAGCGCGATGGCGGCGGCGGCGAGCGGCGGGGCGGCGACACGCTCCGGCGCCTCGGGCAGGATCTGCTCGGCCACCGGGTCGGCGAGCGAGAGCAGCGCCTTCGGCTCCATCAGCGCGGGCGGGAGGCGGAGCGCGACCGCCCCCTCCTCTCCGGCCGAGCCGTGCTGCGGCACCGGGCGGTGCAGCACGGCGGCGGCGCGGACCGGGGCCAGCAGCAGCACGGCCGGGGCCGGGGCGATCGCCGCGATCTCGGCGAGGCCGCGGGCGCCGACCGTCTCGGCCGCCGCCACGGCAAGGCAGCCTTCCGGCCCGCGCAGCAGCACCGGCGTGCCGCGCCGCAGGTCGGAGACGGCGCGGTGCACCGCGCGCATCGCCAGCGCGGCCTCGTCCGGGAGGGCCGGGCCGATCTCGGGGTCGTGCGCCTCGGGCGCGAGGCCTGCCATGCTGCTCGTCCTCGTCATGTTCATACCGGTGGTTTCCATCGGGCCCCCATCACGCCCGCGGAATGTGGCGTTCCCTTGGCCCGCTCAAGACCCCCTGATGAACGCCGTTGAAGATGGCAGGGGAATGGCAAGGATCGCGGCGGAGCATGGGGCGGCCGGTCTTGCCGGCGGCGGGCGCGGGCGGCAGTCTCGCGCGGCGGCGGTGCAGGGAAGGGTGCAGGGAAGGACGTCAGGGCGCATGAGCGGGCCACGGCCGGTGCTGATCGTGGACGAGGACGAGGCGCTCAGGGCGACGCTCTCGGAGCAGCTCGCCCTCGACGGGGAGTTCGCGCCGGTGGCGGTGGCCGATCTCGCCGCCGCCGAGGCGGCGCTGGCGGGCGGCGCGCGGTTCGACGCCGTGCTGCTCGATGTCCGGCTGCCGGATGGCGACGGCCGCGCCTTCTGCGCCGAGCTCCGCCGCCGGGGGGCGCGGATGCCGGTGCTGATGCTGACCGGCGCGGGCGAGGAGGCGGAGGTGGTGCAGGCGCTCGACGCCGGCGCCAACGACTACATCGCCAAGCCGTTCCGGCTGAACGAGCTGCTGGCGCGGCTGCGCGCGCAGCTCCGCGTGTTCGACAACAGCGACGACGCGGTGTTCACCATCGGGCCTTACCTGTTCCGGCCCGCGGCCAAGCTGCTGCTCGAGCCGACGCGGAACCGCAGGATCCGCCTGACCGAGAAGGAGACGGCGATCCTCAAGTTCCTCTACCGGGCGGGCGGGCGGCCGGTGGCGCGGCAGGTGCTGCTGAACGAGGTGTGGGGCTATTCCGCCGCGATCGCGACCCACACGCTCGAGACCCACATCTACCGCCTGCGCCAGAAGATCGAGCCGGACCCGACGGAGGCCCGGCTGCTGATCACCGAGGGCGGCGGCTACCGGCTGGAGACGCAGGGCGACACGGGGTGAGCCGCCCCGCCGCGGGGCGGCTTGGCCCAACCCGCCGCGGCGCGGACGATCAGACGATCTCGCAGGCCTCCTCGAAGGCGAGCCGCGGGCTGCGCGGGAACAGCCCCGAGGGATCGCCGTAGCCGAGATTGACGAGGAAGTTCGACTTCCACGGCCGGCCGGCGAAGAACAGCTCGTCCACCTTGTTGTTGTCGAAGCCGCTCATCGCCCCGACATCGAGCCCGACGGCGCGCGCCGCCAGCATCAGATAGGCCCCCTGCAGCGTGCCGTTGCGGAAGGCCGTCTGCTCGGCCAAGGACCAGTTGCCGGCGAACCAGGACTTCGCGTCCACGTGCGGGAACAGCACCGGCAGCTTGTCGTAGAAGTGCAGGTCGTGGGCGACGATCACCGTCACCGGGGCGGTCATCGTCTTCTCGACATTGCCGGGCGAGAGAGCCTGCTTCAGCTTCGCCTTCGCCTCGGGGCTGGTGACGAACACGAAGCGCGCCGGCGAGGAGTTGGCGCTGGTCGGGCCCCACTTCAGGAGCTCGTAGATCTCGACGAGCTTCTCGGTCGGCACCGGCTTGTCGAGCCACTTGTTCTGCGTCCGCGCCTCGCGGAAGAGGCGGTCGAGCGCCGTCGCGTCGAGCGTCTCGGGCAGGGCGGGCGGCACGCTGGTGTCGGGCATCGGGCACTCCAGGGGCTGTTCGAGGGAAACCGGGCGGCATGTGGGGTGGCGGGGCGGGCCGCGCCATGCCGCCCGCCGCATCGCCGTCATTTCCGGGCGTGATGGCGCCCGGCCGGGGCGTCAGGCCTCCACCTGCTCCACCGCCACCACCTCCGGCACATAGTGGCGGAGCATGGTCTCGACCCCGTGCTTCAGCGTGGCGCGCGACGACGGGCAGCCCGAGCACGCCCCCTGCATCCTGAGCTTGACGATGCCGTCGCGGTAGCCGCGGAAGACGATGTCCCCCCCGTCGCCTGCCACCGCCGGGCGCACGCGGGTGTCGAGCAGTTCCTTGATCTGCGCCGCGATCTCGGCATCCGCCGGGTCCACGTCCTCGGCCTCGGCGGCCGCGTCGTCGAGCAGCACGGGGCTGCCCGAGAGGAAATGCTCCATGATGGCGCCGAGGATCTGCGGGCGGAGCGTGGTCCATTCCGGCCCCTCGGCCTTGGTGACGGTGACGAAATCGGCGCCGAGGAACACCCGCGCCACGCCCTCGATGCGGAAGAGCCGCTCGGCCAGCGGGCTGCGGGCGGCGGATGCGGGGTCGGTGAAGTCGGCGGTGCCGCGGCCGCCCATCACGTCCTGCCCGGGCAGGAACTTGAGGGTGGCGGGATTCGGGGTGGCTTCGGTCTCGATGAACATGGCTCGGTCCGTGGCGGCGGTTTCCCGACCTATGTGGTCCGGATTGCCGCCGGGTGCAACGGGCCCTCAGGTGACCCGCTCGAGCTCCGCCTCGCTCATCTCTCCGGGCACGATCGTCATCGGCACGCGCAGCCGGTGGGCGTGCCGGCCGGTCAGCGCGGTGATCAGCGGGCCAGGGCCGCCGCTGCCCGGGGCGGCGGCCAGCACGAGGATGGAGATGCGCGGATCCTCCTCGAGCAGCTTCAGCAACTCCTCGCGCGGCTCGCCTTCGCGGATGATCAGGATCGGCATGCCGCCGGTGATCTCCTGCACCTCGGCGGCGAGGCCGGACAGCAGCGCCTCCGCCTCCTGTCGGCGTTCCTCGGCCATCATCTGCCCCACCCCGGCCCATTCCACGAGGCCGGCCGGCTCCAGCACCCGAAGCAGCGCCACCCGGCCGCCCGACTTGCGCGCGCGGAGCGCCGCGTAGCGCAGCGCCACCGCCCGCTCCGGGCTGTCGTCCACCACCACGAGGAACACCCGGTCGCGCCTGGCGGCGGCGGCTTCCGCGGTCGGCATGGCGATTCCCCTCCCTCAGCCTCTCCGGAACAGGATGCTGCCGAGCCAGCCGGCGGCGGCGGCGAGCAGCACCGACACGAGGCCGTAGAGCAGCGGCCAGTTCCGCGCCAGCCCGGCGATGGTGGCGGCGGTGCCGACGCGCAGGACCGACAGGCCGTGCTCCTGCCACTCCAGCACCCGGCCTTCCGCCACCAGCAGCACCGACACCCGGTATTCGCCCGGCGCGACGGTGGAGGGCAGCGGGATGCGCGCCGAGAACAGCCGTCCGCCATCGACCGAGACGGGTTCCGGCTGCTCGACCCACAGCCCGGCCTCCTGCTTGAGCGTCAGCAGCGCGGCGCGGAACACCGGCGCCTGCTCTCCCACGGCGCGCATCGGCAGGTTGATCAGGCCGAGGCGGGCGGCCGCCCGCTCGCCCTCGCTCAGCACCTCCCAGTGCGGGCGGGTGCCGGCCAGGGCATAGAAGGAGGGCACCTCGGGGAAGGTAGCGGTCGGCCCCGGCACCCACAGCCCCGCCACCCGCACCCGCCGGCGCACCACCATCGGCTGCGGCGGCCCCTCGACGCGGATCAGCACGTCATGGCCGGAGGCGGGCCCGAGCGGCGCCCCCGTCGTGCCGAACACCAGGATGGCGGCGCCGGTGAAGGCGGTGGTGATCTCGACCCGCCGGTCCGACAGGCGGGAGATCAGCGCCTCCTCGGCGCGGGATCCGGCCGGAAGCAGCAGCACGAGCACGAGGAGCGCCGCGCGGATCACGCCGGGGCCCGCCCGATGGCGAAGGGGTTGTCCGGCACCCGCACGAGGTCCCACAGCAGCGCCGCCGCGACGGCGAGCACCAGCGCGCCGAGCAGGGCGCGCGTCTCCTCGCCGCGCAGCCGCGTGCCGAAGGCGGAGCCGAACTGCGCCCCCGCAACGCCGCCCGCCACCAGCAGCAGCGTCAGCACCGCGTCCACCGTGCCGTTCGCCCAGGCCTGCAGCACGGTGACGTTGGCGGCGACGAACACCACCTGGAACAGCGAGGTGCCGATGACCGTCGCCGTCGGCATGCCGAGCAGGTAGATCATCGCCGGCACCAGCATGAAGCCGCCGCCCACCCCCATGATGGCGGAGAGGAAGCCGATGAAGAACCCGATGCCGAGCGGCGGGATGACGGAGATGTAGAGCCGCGACTTGCGGAACCGCGTCTTGAGCGGCAGGCCGTGCGCCCAGAAATGCTCGTGCAGCCGCCGCGGCTGGGCGCGGCGGCGGCGGAGGATGGCCTGCACGCTCTCCCGCACCATCAGCAGGCCGACGACGCCGAGCACCAGCACATAGAACAGCGCCACCACCACATCCACCGCACCCGTCCGCCTGAGGAGAGCGAACACCTGCACGCCGATGGCCGATCCCGCGAAGCCGCCGGCCAGCAGCACGAGGCCCATCTTCAGGTCCACCGTGCCGCGGCGCAGGTTGGAGATGAGGCCGGAGACGGAGGCGCCGATCGTCTGGTTGGCCCCCGACGCGACGGCGACCGCCGAAGGGATGCCGATCAGCATCAGCACCGGCGTCAGCAGGAAGCCGCCGCCCACCCCGAACAGCCCCGACAGCCAGCCCACGCCGAAGCCGATGCCGAGCAGGAGCAGGGCATCCACCGACATCTCGGCGATCGGCAGATAGACCTGCATCGTCGGAGGCTCGGCAAACGGGGTTGCGCCGGGCGGCGGGCCGGCCGGCGTGTCACGGAAGGTAGATGGCAAAACCTGTCCGCACCATGGCAGGAGAGGCGTTGACGGAGCGTTTTCCGCCGACGGGGAGGCTGCCATGCGCCAGACGCCGATCTTCCGCCGCGCCGTTCTCGGCGCCGCCCTCGCCCTGCCCGCGCTGCGCCCGGCCCGCCCGCAGGCCGCGGCGCGGCTCCGGCTGATCCACCTGAACGATGTCCATGCCCGGCACGAGCCGGCGGCGGCCTCCGGCGCCGCCTGCGACCCGGGGCGCGGGCCCTGCTTCGGCGGCTCGGCGCGGATCGCGGCGGCGATCCGGGCGGCGCGGGCGGAGGCGGAGGCGGACGGCCGCGCGCATCTCACGCTCGACGCCGGCGACCAGTTCATGGGCAGCCTGTTCCACACCCGCCACCGCGGGGCGGCGGAAGTGGCGGTGCAGAACGCCTATGGCTGCGAGGCGATGGCCCCCGGCAACCACGAGTTCAACCACGGGCCGGAGACCCTCGGCCGCTTCGCCGAGGCGGCGCGCTTCCCGCTGCTGTCGGCCAACATCGACGCGGCGGAAGAGCCGGCGCTGGCCGGACGGCTGCGCGGCTGGGCGGCCTTCGCCCGCGGCGGCGCGCGGATCGTGGTGATCGGGCTGACGACGCCGGACACCCCGGCCGTCTCCTCCCCCGGCCCCCGCCTGCGCTTCACCGACCCGGCCGAGGCGGCCGAGCGCGCGATCTTCGAGGCCCGCCGGGAGGGCCCGGCGACGGTGGTGCTGCTGTCGCATCTCGGGCTGGCGGCCGATCTCGCGCTGGCGCGGGCGGTGCGGGGGGTGGACGCGGTCGTCGGCGGCCATTCGCACACGCTGCTGGGCGACTTGCCGGGCGCGTCCGGCCCGGCGCCGATCCTGGCGGAGGGGCCCGACCGGCCGGTGCGGATCGTGCAGGCGGGCGCGCTCGGGCGCTATCTCGGGCGGCTCGATCTCGACCTCGCGGCGGACGGGCGCGTCGTCGCCCATGCCGCGTCGGTCCGGGAGATGACGACGGACCTGCCGGAGGATGCGCGCGTCGGCGCCATCGTCGCGGAGTTCGCGGCGACGCTGGCCGAGGTGCGGGCGCGCGTCGTCGGGCGGCTGGCGGCCGGGCTGCCGCTCGACTGCCGGGCGCGGGAATGCGCCCTCGGCAATCTGGTGGCGGATGCCATGCTGGCGGCCGCGCCGGGCGCCGAGGTGGCGCTGCAGAACGCGGGCGGCCTGCGCGCGCCGCTCGGCGCGGGCGAGGTGACCTACGGGGACGTTCTGGCCGTGCTGCCCTTCGGCAATGCGCTGGCGACGCTTTCGCTGCGCGGCGCGGATCTGCGGGCGGCGCTGGAGAACGGGCTGTCCCAGCCGATGGCCGGGCGATTCCCGCAGGTGGGGGGGATCCGCTTCGCGTGGGACGCGGCGGCGCCGCCCGGCCAGCGGCTCGGCCCCGTGGAGGTGCGGCGGGAGGGGCGGTGGGAGGCGCTGGAGCCCGCGCGCGTCTATCGCGTGGTGACGAACGACTTCCTCCGCCGCGGCGGCGACGGCTACGCGGTGCTGCGCGACGCGGCGCTCGAGGCCTACGACAACGGGCCGCTGCTCGAGGAGGTGGTGGCGCGGTTCCTGGCCGGCGGGGCGCGGGCGGAGCTGGAGGGGCGGATCCGCCCGCGCTGATCACCCCCGCGGCAGGAACCCCACGATCCGCTCGGCCTCGGCCACGATCGGATCGGCGATCGCCGCCGCCTTCTCCGCCCCCTGGCGCAGCAGGCGGTCGATCTCGGCCGGATCGTCCAGCAGCCGCTTGAGCCGCTCCTGGATCGGGGCGAGGTGGGCGATCAGCGCCTCGGCCAGCACCTCCTTGAAGGCGCCGAAGCCCTTGCCGCCGTGCTCGCGCAGCACGTTCTCGGGCAGGCTGTCGGTCACCGCCGCCAGGATGCCGACAAGGTTCCTCGCCTCCGGCCGGCCTTCCAGCCCCGAGACATGCTCGGGCAGCGGCTCCGGGTCGGTCTTGGCGCGGCGGATCTTGAAGGCGATGGCGTCGCGGTCGTCCGTCAGGTTGATGCGCGACTGGTCCGAGGGGTCGGACTTCGACATCTTCTTCGTCCCGTCGCGCAAGGACATCACCCGCGCGGCGACACCCTGGATCAGCGGCTCGATCGTCGGGAAGAACGCGACGCCGTAGTCGTGGTTGAACTTCTCGGCGATGTCGTTCGCGAGCTCGAGGTGCTGGCGCTGGTCGTCGCCCACGGGCACGAGATTGGCGTGGTAGGCCAGGATGTCGGCCGCCATCAGCGTGGGATACACATAGAGCCCGGCGCTCGCCGCCTCGCGGTCCTTGCCGGCCTTGTCCTTGAACTGCGTCATGCGGTTCAGCCAGCCGATGCGGGCGACGCAGTTGAAGATCCAGGCGAGCCGCGTGTGCGCATGCACGTGGCTCTGGACGAAGATCAGCACCTTCGCGGGATCGAGCCCGCAGGCCATCAGCGCCGCCGCCATCTCCCGCGTCTGGCGCGCGAGCTGCTTCGGGTCCTGCCACACCGTGATCGCGTGCAGGTCCACCACGCAGTAGATGCTGTCGGTCTTCCCCTGCATCGCCACCCAGTTGCGGATGGCGCCGAGGTAGTTGCCGAGGGTCGGCACGCCCGAGGGCTGGATGCCGGAGAAGATTCGCTTGTGCGTCAGCATGGCGGGTCCGGGAGGGTCTGCCCGGGTGGTTTCGGCAGAGGCCCGGCCGCCGTCAACCCTGCTTCAGCCAGAGCGCGTCCTTCACCTTGGCGCGCAGGAAGGCCTCGTGCGCCGCCGCGCGCTCGGGCGGCACCGCGATCGGGCGCGGCGTGCGGGTGAGTGGCGCCGCCGCCGCCGCCGCCGCCGCCGCC
>JANWXJ010000132.1 GCA_025055335.1 Acetobacteraceae bacterium | reverse complement strand
ACCCGTCATCACCGTCTGGCCGCCGTAGGGGTTGGGGCCGTAGCCGTAATGCGGCTGCGCGCAGGCCGTGAGGCCGAGGGCGGAGGCGAGAAGGATCGGCAGGAGCGGGCGGGGCATGGCCGTCTCTCCCGAGAGGGCTGGGCAGTGCAGGATATCGTGCGCCATGATGGCAGGGTGAAGGCCGCGCGGGGGCCATGGACGGGCGGGGCCGGGCGGCGCACCATGACGCTCCGGTGATCCCCTGGCCAGGAGCCCGCCCGATGAGCCTCGCCCGACGCAGCGCCCTTGCCGCCGCCCTCGCCGCCCCGGCCGTCTCCACCTCCGGCGCGCTGGCGCAGCAGCCGATCCGCCTGCGGATGACGACGATCGTCCCCGCCGGCACCTATCTGTTCACCGCCTATTCGCAGCGCTTCGCCGATGCGGTGCGGGATGCGACGGACGGGCGGGTGGTGGTGCAGCCCTTCGCCGCCGGCGTGCTCGCCCCGCCCTTCGAGGTGTACCGCGCCGTCGAGGACGGGCGGGCCGATGCCGGCCACGCCCCGCCCGCGCTGATCTACCAGCGCGACCCGACGATGGCGCTCGTCACCTCCTTCCCGGGCGGGCTCGGCGTGGAGGCCACGCTGCACTGGCTCTATGCCGGGGAAGGCGAGCAGTTCCTGGAGGCGCATCACCGCGACCGCTTCGGCCTCGTGCCGCTGGTGGCGGGGGCGGCCACCACCGAGATCTTCGCCCATTCCTGGCGGCCGATCCGCACGGCGGCGGATCTGCGGGGGATGAAGTTCCGCACCCTCGGCGTGTGGGCGGAACTTCTGCGCGGCTTCGGCGCGGAGCCGATGGCAACCCCGACCGCCGAGGTCGCTACCGTGCTGGAGCGCCGCGTGATCGACGCGGCGAAGATGGCCGCACCCTCCGACAATGTGCAGATGGGGCTGCACCGCATCGCGCCCTACGTCGTGATCCCGGGCGCGCATCTGCCGGGCGGCTACTTCACCGTGTTCCTGCGCGCGCAGCGCTGGGATTCGATCCCCGATCCGCTGAAGGCGGCGATCCGCGCCGCCGCCCGGCGCACCACGTTCGATTCCTACGTCGAGAAGGGGATGATGGACATCGCCGCGATGGAGGAGATCCGCCGGGGGCGGGCCGAGCTGATCACGCTCGATCCCGGCTTCATCCGGGAGATCCGCGAGGCCGGCCGCGCCTGGGCGGCGCAGGCGGCGGCGGCGGCGACGGCCGCCGGCAACCCCTGGACGGCGCGCGCCGCCGAGCAGGTGTTCCGCTTCCAGGACCGCTGGGAGGCCGGCGCCGTCTATCGCCTCTGACGTGATCCGCTGGCTGGACCGCGCGACCGGCGCGGCGGGCGCCGCCGGCGCCCTCTGCTTCGCAGCACTGCTGCTCGTGATGCTGTTCGAGGTGGCCTCGCGCTACCTGCTCGGGCGGCCGACCATCTGGTCGACCGAGACGGCCGCGCTGTTGAACGGCGCCGGGTTCCTGCTCGCGGCGGGGCTCGCGCTGCGGCAGGGGGCGCATGTCGGCATCGACGTGCTGGCCGCGCGCCTGCCGCAGCGCCTGCGCGACGGCGTGCTGGCGCTGTTCCTGCTGGCGGTGTTCCTTCCCCTGCTCCTGTGGGTGCTCGAGGCTGCGGCGGCGCGCGCCTGGTCGGCGTTCCTCACGGGCGAGGTGGACGACGTCTCTCCCTGGCGGCGGCCGATCTGGCCCAAGCACGCGGCGCTGGCGGCGGGGCTCTTCTGCTTCGCCGTCTCGGTGCTGGCGGAAGGGGTGCGCGCGGGCGCGCGCGCTGTGCGCCGGCATGGCTGATCCCGCACTCGCCGTCTGGATGTTCCCGGCGCTGTTCGGGCTGGTGCTGCTCGGCATCCCGGTCGGCTTCGCGCTGATCGCGACGGCCGCGGCCTTCGGCTGGCCCTTCTTCGAGGATCTGTTGCCGCGGCAGATGTACGGGCGGCTGACGGAACTCGCCGGCGGCTTCGCCTTCGCCGCCGTGCCGGCCTTCATCTTCATGGGCGCGGTGCTGGAGCGCGCCGGCATCGCCGAACGGCTGTTCGAGGCGATGCGCATCTGGCTCGGGCGGCTGCCGGGCGGGCTTGCCGTCGCCGCCATCGCCATGGCCGCGGTGTTCTCGGCCACCACCGGCATCATCGGCGCGGTCGAGATCGTGATCGGCATGATGGCGATGCCGGCGATGCTGAAGGCGGGCTACGACAAGCGGCTGGTCGCGGGCACCATCACCGCGGGCGGCTCGCTCGGCACCATCATCCCGCCGTCCCTCACGGCCGTGATCTACGGCCTGATCGCGCAGGTGCCGGTGACGGACCTGTTCGCCGGAATCATCCTGCCCGGGCTGCTGATGGTGGCGCTGTTCGTCGCCTATATCCTGGGCGCGGCCGTGCTGGTGCCGGGCTTCGCCCCGGCCGCGCCGCCCGATCCGCGGCCGCTCGGGCGGAAGCTCGCCCTCACCCTGCGCGCGCTGCTGCCGGCGCTGCTGCTGATCGGCGCGGTGCTGGGGGCGATCCTCGGCGGCGTGGCCTCGCCGACGGAGGCGGCGGCGACAGGCTCGCTCGGAGCGCTGCTGCTCGGGGCCGCCGAGCGGCGGCTGTCGCTTGCGCTGCTGTGGGAGGCGCTGACGCGCACCGCGACCGTCACCGCCATGCTGCTCACCATCGTGTTCGGCGGCACGCTGTTCTCCTCCGTGTTCACGCTGCAGGGGGGTGGTGCGCTCGTCGCGTCCTGGACCGGCTCTGGCGCGATGGAGCCGCTGCTGCTCGTGGTCCTGCTGCTCGCCATCGTGTTCGTCCTCGGCTTCCTGCTGGACTGGACGACGATCGTCCTGCTCGCGGTGCCGGTCTTCACGCCGCTGTTGCGGGCGCATGGGGTGGATCCCCTCTGGTTCGGCGTGCTGATGCTGGTGATGATCCAGACCTCCTATCTCACGCCGCCCTTCGCCCCGGCGATCTTCTACCTGCAGTCCATCGCCCCGCCCGGCATGACCTACCGCGACATCGCGCTCGGGCAGATCCCCTTCGTGCTCTGCCAACTGGCCACGCTCGCCGCCGTCGTCGCGCTGCCCTGGCTTGCGACGACGCTGCCCGAAGCCCTGCGCCGCTTCTGACATGCCCGAGCTTCCCGAAGTCGAGACGGTGATGCGGGGCCTTGCGGCTCTGGCCGAGGGCCGCACCATCCTGCGGGCGGAGGCCCGCCGGCCCGACCTGCGCTGGCCGCTGCCGGACCGCTTCGCGGAACGGCTCGCCGGGCGGCGCATCCTCGGCTTCCGCCGGCGGGGGAAATACATCCTCACGCGGCTGTCGGGCGGAGAAAGCCTGCTCATCCACCTCGGCATGTCGGGGCGCATGGTGGCGAAGCCGGCAGGCGTGGCGCTCGCGCCGCGCGAAGGGCCGCAGGGGCGGTTCTCCGACATGCGCGGGAACACGGGCGCCTTGCACGAACATGTGGTGCTGCTGCTGGATGACGGCACGCGCATCGGCTTCGTGGACCCTCGCCGCTTCGGCTGCCTCGACCTCGTGCCGACGGATGCGGAGGAGTCGCACCCGCTGCTCGCCGGCCTCGGGCCGGAGCCGCTGTCGGATGGCTTCACCCCCGCCGCGCTGTCGGCGGCCCTGGCCGGCAAGCGGACGCCGATCAAGGCGGCGCTGCTCGACCAGTCCGTCGTCGCCGGTCTCGGCAACATCTATGTGTGCGAGGCGCTGTACCGGGCGGGCATCAGCCCCCGGCGGTCCGCCCATACGGTGGCGGGCGCGCGGGCCGGGCGGCTGGTGCCGGCGATCCGCGCCGTGCTGGCCGAGGCGATCGGCGCCGGCGGCTCCTCTCTCCGCGACTATGTGCGGGCGGATGGCGAGATCGGCCGCTTCCAGGAGACCTTCGCGGTCTACGGCCGGGAGGGCGAGCCCTGCCCCGCCTGCCCCGGCCCGCCCTGCCCCGGGGTGCGGCGCATCGTCCAGGCGGGGCGCTCCACCTTCTTCTGCCCGCGGCGGCAGAGATAGCGCCTCAACCGGCGCGGAGCCGCGAGAGAACCCCCGGGAACGGAGAGAGCCCGAGCCCCGCGCCCGCGGGCAGCGCCATCGCCGCCGCCCCGATCGCCGGCATCGGGCCGAGATCCTCGGCGAGGAACCGCCCCATCGCGAGGCCGCAGTCCGGCAGCGGCTCCGGCAGGAGGGCCGCGACATGAAGCGCGACCGCCGTGCCGATCGCCGATTCCAGGCTGACCGTCACGGTCACCTGCACCCCGGCCGCCGCCGCGCGTCGGATCATCGCGGCCGCGCGGTCGGGTCCGCCGGCGCGCTGGGTCTTGAGGATGATCACATCCGCCGCCCCGGCGGCCAGGATCGCCTCGAGGCTCTCGGGATCGGTCGCGCTCTCGTCGAGCGCGATCCGCACCGGCGAGGCGCGCCGGAACGCGGCCAGCGCGGCGATGCCGCAGGCGGCGGGCAGCGGCTGTTCCACGTAGTCGAGGCCGAAGCGCGAGAGCGCCCGCACATGCTCGAGCGCCCAGCCGGGCTGCCACGCCTCGTTGGCATCGAGCCGCAACGCCGCCGAAGGCGCCGCCGCGCGGATGGCGGCCACGCGCGAAAGATCGGCGGCGCGATCCTCCGAGCATTTCACCTTGATCGTGCGGAAGCCCTCCGCCACGAGCGCGGCGGCCCGCGCGGCAGCGGCCTCGGGCGAGGCTTCCGTGACGAGCCCGTTGACGGGCACCCGCGCCGGCACCGGCCGGCCGGCCAGGAAGGCCGCGAGCGACAGCCCCGACGCCGCCGCCCGCGCCGACAGCCAGGCGGCGGCGATGCCGCAGCGCAGCCTCGGATCGGGGCGCCGGGCATCGAGGCGGGCGAGGAACGAATCCCCGGCGACGGGCAGGCCGACGACGAGGGCGCGCGCCTCCGCCGCCAGGGCCTGCGGATCGGTCTCGAGATGGATCGGCGGCGCGCATTCGCCGAAGCCCTCGGCACCCCAGGCCTCGATGCGGACGAGCAGGCCGCGGCGTTCGGTCTGCACGCCCTTGGCCCAGCGGTATTCGGTGGCGAGCGGCAGGCGGAAGGGCAGGATCTCGATCATCCGGCCACCACCACGCAGCGCTCGGGCGGCAGGAACAGGCGCACCTCCTGCCCGGGCGGCAGCAGCGCGCGGGAGGTTCCCTGCACCCGGAGCGTGCCGCCGCCGACGGCGACGAAATACTCGACGATCCGGCCGGAGAAGACGCGGCGGACGATACGGCCCGCGCGCACATTCGGGCCTTCGCCCTCGGCGAACTCGATGTGCTCGGGGCGGATCAAGAGGTGGAAGGGCGCGGCGCCCGCGGCCGGCGGGCAGCGGCTTTCCAGGCGGCCAAGCGGCGTGTCGAGCCACCAGCGACCCTCCTCCCGCGCGGCCGGGACGGCTTCGAGCAGATCGGCCTGCCCGACGAAGCGCGCGGCGAAGGCGGTGCGCGGGCGGAGATACAGGGCCTCCGGCGTGTCGCATTCCACGATCTCGCCGTTGTCCATCACCGCCACCCGATCGGAGAGCGCCATCGCCTCCTCCTGGTCGTGGGTGACGTAGACGGCCGTGGTGCCGAGGCGCTGCTGCAGGTCGCGCAGTTCGATCCGCATCTGCTCGCGCAGCCGCGCGTCGAGATTGGACAGCGGCTCGTCCAGCAGCAGCACGGAGGCCTGCTTGGCCACCGCGCGGGCGAGCGCGACGCGCTGCTGCTGCCCGCCCGAGAGCATCGGCGCCGGCCGGTCCCGGAAGGCGGAGAGCCCGACCATCTCCAGCGCGCGGGCAAGGCGGGCTGCCGCCTCGGCGCCGCGGATGCCGAGCGCCTCGAGCGGGAAGGCGACGTTCTGCGCCACCGTCATGTGCGGCCAGACGGCGTAGGACTGGAACACCATCGCGATGTCGCGCCGCGCGACCGGCGCCGACACGCCGGTGCGCGAGGAGAACACCGCGCGCCCGGCGATCGCGATCTCGCCGCGGTCGGGCGTCTCGAGCCCGGCGATGGCGCGGAGCGTCGTGGTCTTGCCGCAGCCCGAAGGCCCGAGGAGGGTGAAGAACTCGCCCGGGCGGACGGAGAAGGACACCTCCCGCACCGAGAAGGCGCCGGGCCGCGCGTCATAGGCCTTCCACAGCCCCTCCACCTCAAGCATCGGCCCGCCCCCGGCGCGCCGCCAGCGCCTGCCACAGCACGAGCACGAGAAGCAGGGCGAGCACGAGCCAGACGCCGACGGCGGCCGCCCGCGTCGCCTCCCCGCCCTGCCAGTAGTCCCAGAGCAGCGTGGTGATCACCCGGTTGTCCCGCCCCTGCAGCATGAGGGCGATCGCCAGCTCTCGCATCACATGGGCCAGCACCCAGATCCAGATGGCGGCGATCGCCGGCCACAGCAGCGGCACCGTGATGCGCCGCAGCACCATCCAGGCGGCGGCGCCCGAGGTGCGGCCGGCCTCCTCGAGTTCGGGGTGGAGCTGCACCATCACCCCGCCGGCGGCGCGGTTGCCGAAGGAGAGATACTCCGTGGCATAGGCCACGACGAGGATCCACACCGTGCCGTAGATGGCGAGGATCGGATCGAGCGTGAGATACACGTAGATCAGCGCCACCCCCATCATCACGCCGGGGATCGCGATCGGCAGGAAGGCGAGGGTGTCGAGCAGGCCCGAGGCCGGGGCGCGCAGGCGCACCGTCGTCCAGGCCGTGAGGGTGGCGAGCGCGGCCACGAGGGTGGCCGCCAGCACCGCGACGAGCGCGGTGTTGGCCACCGCCTCGAACACCCGAGGGCTCGCCAGGAAATCGAGGTGGTTCTCGAGCGTGACGAGGGAGAGGTTGGCCCAGGACGGGCGCGCCTGGAACGGCATCAGGCTCGTCCAGGCGAGCATGCCGACGGGCAGAACGACGGCGAGCAGGAAATAGAGGCAGACCCCGCCGAGCGCCGCGAAGCGCCACGCCCCGAGCCGCATCGGCCGCGGCCGGAACCCCTTGCCGGTGACGGTGCGGAAGCGCGAGGCCGACGCCGTCAGCCGCCGGTAGAGCAGGCCGAGAAGGAACAGCAGCGCGAGGAAGGCGAGGGCGAGGGCGGAGATCTGCCCGTAGAGCGGGAAGCCGCCAGGCGGATCGGCCGCCAGGAAATAGATCTGCGAGGAGAGCACGAAGATCCGCGCGGGCAGCCCGAGCGTGCCCGGAACCTCGAACACCACGAAGCCGACGATCAGCAGGAACACCCCGGCCGCGAGCAGCGCGGGCAGCAGCAGCGGCAGCAGGACGCGGCGGAACATCAGGCCGGTGCCGGCGCCGGAGGCCATCGCCGCCTCCTCGAGCGAGGGGTCCATGTTGCGGAAGGCAGGCGAGAGGAACAGGAAGGCGGTGGAGGTGAGCGACAGCCCCTGCACGAACACCATCCCGCCGAGGGAATAGGCGTTGAAGGGCGGCGAGGAGAGGCCGAAGATCTCCATCAGCGCGAGGTTCACCGCGCCCGACCGCGGGGAGAGAAGCATCGCCCAGCCGATCGCCATCAGCAGCGGCGGCGTCGCCATGGGCAGGATGACGAGCGCGCGCACCACCCCCCGCCCCGGCATGTCGGTGCGCTCCACCGCCCAGGCGAGCAGCGTTCCGAACAGGAGCGCCATGGCGGCGGCACCGGCGGCGAAGACCGCGCTGTCCGCCGCCAGCCGCCAGAAGGAGGGTGCGCCGTACACGGCGGCGTAGTGCGCGAGGGTGAAGCCCGGATCGAGCGGCATGCCCGACGGCCGGACGGAGGAGACGGCCAGGAACACGAGCGGCAGCGCGACGAGGTAGAGAAGCAGCGCGCCGAGCAGCAGCGTGGGCAGCCAGCGGGCGAGAGCGTGGCGGCGCAAGGCCCCTCCGGATCGGGACGTCTCCTGTCCGCGAGCGTCCGCCGCGCGGCGGCCCCGGTCAACCCCGCCGGGCCGCCCGCACCGCCTCCGCCAGCGCCGACACCTGGCCGAGCACGGCGGGAACGAGGCCGGGTGTTGCGCGGCCTTCGGGGTCGAGATGGGCGGCGAGCGTCTCGATCAGCGAGGAGGCCACCACCGCCGCATCGGCGATCCGCACCGCCTCCGCCGCCTGCGCCGGCGTCTTGATGCCGAAGCCGATGGCGACGGGAAGCGCGGTGAAGCGGCGTATGCGCGCGACATTGGCGGCAAGGTCGGCGGCGGTCGCGCTGCGCGTGCCGGTGATGCCGGTGATGGCGACGTGGTAGAGGAAGCCCGAGGTGCCCTCGAGCACCCGCGGCAGGCGCGAATCGTCGGTGGTGGGGGCGATCAGGCGGATGAGGTCGAGGCCGTTGGCGCGCGCCGGGGCGGCGAGTTCCTCGGCCTCCTCGGGCGGCAGGTCCACGACGATCAGGCCATCCACGCCGGATGCCGCCGCATCGGCGCAGAAGCGCTCGACGCCGTAGGAGAGGATCGGGTTGAAGTAGCCCATCAGCACGATGGGCGTGGCGTCGTCCGGCTCGCGGAAGGCGCGCACCATGCCGAGCGTGCGCCCGAGCGTCGCGCCCGCCTTCAGCGCGCGCTGCCCGGAGCGCTGGATGGTGGGCCCGTCCGCCATCGGGTCGGTGAAGGGCACGCCGATCTCGATCAGGTCGGCCCCTGCCGCGGGCAGTCCGCGGAGCAGGGCGAGCGAGGTGTCGGCATCCGGGTCGCCGGCCTCGATGAAGGGGATGAGCGCGCCGCGGCCTTCCGCCCGGAGCGCTGCGAAGCGTGCGGCGATGCGGCTCATGGAGAGACCCCGCGATTCACGCTCCGCTCCTCGGCTCCGCCTGCGGGGCTCCGCGATCGCACATGCCTGGCCCCGCGATTCACGCTCCGCTCCTCGGCTCCGCCTGCGGGGCTCCGCGATCGCGGGGGGAGGGGGCTCACAGCGAGACGCCCAGATGCCGCGCGACGGTGAAGATGTCCTTGTCGCCGCGGCCGCAGAGGTTCATCACGATCAGCGTGTCCTTCGGAAGCGCCGGCGCGATCTTCATCACATGCGCGAGCGCATGCGCCGGCTCGAGCGCGGGGATGATCCCCTCCAGCCGAGAGCAGCGCCGGAACGCCTCCAGCGCCTCCTCGTCCGTGGCACTCACGTATTCCACGCGGCCGATCTCGTGCAGCCAGGCGTGTTCCGGGCCGATCCCCGGATAGTCCAGCCCGGCCGAGATCGAGTGCGCCTCCAGGATCTGGCCGTGCTCGTCCTGCAGCAGATAGGTGCGGTTGCCGTGCAGCACGCCCGGCCGCCCGCCCGTCAGCGACGCCGCGTGCCGGCCGCTCTCCACGCCGTGCCCGCCCGCCTCGACGCCGATCATGCGCACCGAGGCGTCATCCAGGAACGGGTGGAACAGCCCCATCGCGTTCGACCCGCCGCCGATCGCCGCCACCAGAACGTCGGGCAGGCGGCCTTCCGCCTGCTCCATCTGCCAGCGCACCTCCTCGCCGATCACGCTCTGGAAGTCGCGCACCATTCGGGGATAGGGGTGCGGGCCGGCGACGGTGCCGATGCAGTAGTAGGTGTCCCGCACATTCGCCACCCAGTCGCGCAGCGCCTCGTTCATCGCGTCCTTGAGCGTCGCCGCGCCGGAGCTGACAGGCACCACCTCCGCACCCAGAAGCCTCATGCGGAACACGTTCGGCTGCTGCCGCTCCACGTCGGTCGCGCCCATGTACACGACGCAGGGCAGATCCATCAGCGCGCAGGCGGTGGCGGTGGCCACACCGTGCTGGCCCGCGCCCGTCTCGGCGATGATGCGCGTCTTGCCCATGCGCTTGGCCAGCAGGATCTGCCCGAGCACGGCGTTGATCTTGTGGGCGCCGGTGTGATTGAGCTCGTCGCGCTTGAAATAGACCTTGGCGCCGCCGAGCGCATGCGTCAGCCGCTCGGCGAACCACAGCGGCGAGGGGCGGCCGACATAGTGCGTGAGCAGCCGCCGCCATTCGGCGAGGAAGGCCGGATCCGCACGGGCGGAATCATAGGCGCGCTCGACCTCGAGGATCAGCGGCATGAGCGTCTCGGCCACGTAGCGCCCGCCGAAGCCGCCGAAGCGGCCGCGGGCGTCGGGGCTGGAGCGGAGGCTGTTCGGAAGCGGCTGGTTCACGGGCGGGCGTCTCCTCCGGTCGGCTCCGTCCTACCGCAGACGGCAGGCGGGAGCGAGGCCCTCGCCGCCGCGACGAAGGCCGCGACCTTCGCCGGATCCTTGATGCCGGGGGCGGATTCGACGCCGCTCGAGACGTCCACCCCCGGCGCGCCGGCGGTGGCGATGGCCTCGGCGACATTGGCGGGCGAGAGGCCGCCGGCGAGCAGCCAGGGCAGGGGAAGCCGCGCGCCCGCAAGCAGGCGCCAATCCAGGGGGCGGGCGTGGCCGCCCGGGCGGTCGGCCCCAGGCGGCGGCCGCGCATCCAGCAGCAGCATGTCCGCCGCCTCCGCATAGGCGCGGGCGGCGTCCAGATCCTCCGCCGCGCCGACGCCGATCGCCTTGATCATCGGCAGGCCGAAGCGTGCGCGCAGCGCGGCCACCCGCCCCGGCGGCTCGGCGCCATGCAGCTGCAGCATATCGAGCGGACAGGCCGCCAGCACGGCGGCGATCTGCTCCTC
>JANWXJ010000121.1 GCA_025055335.1 Acetobacteraceae bacterium | reverse complement strand
CGCGGCGGGGCGCCTGCGGCGCGGCGTCGGCCCGGGCCCGGGGCCCCGGGCAGGGGCCTCAACCCCCGGGCGGGTGGGTGGCGAGCCAGTGGCGCGCGATCTCCTCGCGTGTGGCGATCCACACATCGGGGCAGGCGGCGGCGTGGTCGAGGAAGCGGCGCAGCGCGGCGGCGCGGGCCGGGCGGCCGACCAGCCGGCAATGCAGCCCGACGCTCATCATCGTCGCGTGCGGTTCGGCGCGGAGCTGGTCGAGCCCGTCGCGCAGATAGTCCTCGAACGCCCGGTGCCCGGCGAAGCCGGGCGGCACGCAGAACTTCATGTCGTTGGCATCGAGCGTGTAGGGGATGACAAGGTGTGGCCTCCCCTCCACCGCCACGTAGTGCGGCAGGTCGTCGTCATAGGCGTCCGAGTCGTAGAGGAACCCGCCGTGGCGGACGACGAGCCGGCGCGTGTTCGGCCCGATGCGCCCCGTGTACCAGCCGACGGGCGCGCGGCCGACGGTGCGGCGGATGACCTCGACGGTGCGGGCGATGTGCTCGGCCTCGACCTCCTCGGGCACCTCCTGGTAGTCGAACCAGCGCCAGCCATGGGCGGCCACCTCGTGCCCCGCCTCGGCGAAGGCGGCGCCCACCGCCGGATTGAGCTCGAGCGCGCGGCCGACGGCATAGACGGTAAGCCGCAGGCCGCGTTCGCGGAACAGCCGCAGCACGCGCCACACCCCGGCCCGCGCCCCGTAGTCGAACTGCGATTCCACCGTCAGGCTGCGCGCACCCTTGAGCGGCGTGCCGCCCGGAACCTCGTGCAGATACACCTCGCTGCCGGCATCGCCGTTCAGCACCGTGTTCTCGCCCCCCTCCTCGTAGTTCAGCACGAAGGAGAGTGCCACCTTGGCCCCGTTCGGCCAGCGCGCCGCCGGCGGGTTCGGGCCGTAGCCGGCGAAGTCTCGGGGGTAGGGGGAGTGCGGGGCAAGGGTGGTCATGGGCCGTCCTGGGTCGCGGTTGGGGCGGCAGGGTAGGGGCGGAGCCCGGCGGGGCGGTAGATGGGCCGGGGCGCGGGGGATGGCGAAGGCCGGGCGGGGCCGCCCTTCGCCGCCCCGCCTGTCACGCCCGCGGGCTTGCGCCGCGCCCCGCGCCCGGCGCAGCCTGCCGCGCATGACGATGCAGCGCAGCATCCCGCTCGCCGATCTCTCGCCCGGCATGGCCGCCGAACTGACGCGCCGCCTGACGCCCGCCGACCTCGCCCCCTTCGCGGTGCGCTATGGTGCGGGCGGGGCTGCTCTTGCCGCCCGCGCCTTGCTGGCCGAGGCGGTGGCCACCCGGCTGCCCGGCCCGGGCAGCGTGATCCTCGGCGAGACGCTCCGCCACCATGCCCCGCCGCGGGAGGGGGAGGCGCTTGCCCTTCGGCTGTCGGTGCTGTCGGTGGATCCCGCCGCCGGCACCGCCCGGCTCTCCTGCCGGGTGGACGGCGCGGAGGGCCCGGTGCTGAGCGGCGAGATCGAGGTGCGCCCCCCGGCCGAGGCGACGCTCGTCGAGGCCGCGCCCGGCCCGGCCCGGCTGCTGCCGCCGCTGCTCGCCCGCTGCGCCGGCCGCCCGCCGGTGCCGACGGCGGTGGTGCATCCGGTGGATGCGGAAAGCCTCAAGGGCGCGCTCGCCGCCGCCGAGGCGGGGCTGATCCTGCCCCATCTCGTCGGGCCCGAGGCGCGGATCCGCGCCGCCGCCGCCGCCGCGGGCGCCGACATCTCGGCGATCCCCCTCACCGCCACCGAGCACAGCCACGCCGCCGCAGAGGCCGCCGTGCGCCTGGTGAAGGAGGGACGGGCGGCCGCGCTGATGAAGGGCAGCCTGCACACCGAGGAACTCCTGCAGGCGGCGCTGGCGCGAGAGGCCGGGCTGCGCACCGACCGCCGGGTCAGCCACTGCTTCGTGCTGGCCGCCCCGCTCTATCCCCGCCTGCTGCTGATCACCGATGCGGCGGTGAACATCGCCCCCGACCTCAAGGCCAAGGCCGACATCGCGCGCAACGCGATCGCCCTCGCGCATGCCGTCGGCATCGAACTCCCCCGCGTCGCCGTGCTCTCGGCGGTCGAGACCGTCACTCCCGACATCCCCTCCACCCTCGACGCCGCGGCGCTCTGCAAGATGGCCGACCGCGGGCAGATCGCGGGCGGCGTGCTCGACGGCCCGCTTGCCTTCGACAACGCCGTCAGCCCGGAGGCCGCGCGCGCCAAGGGCATCATGAGCCCGGTGGCGGGGCGCGCCGACATCCTGCTCTGCCCCGACCTCGAATCCGGCAACATGCTGGCCAAGCAGCTCGCCTATCTGGGCGGGGCGGAAAGCGCCGGCATCCTGCTCGGGCTCAGGGTGCCGGTGGCGCTGACCAGCCGGGCCGACGGCGCCGCCTCCCGCCTCGCCTCGGCGGCGCTTCTGAGGCTGATGGCGGGCTGAGCGGGGCCGCGGCGCGCGGGGGGCGGCGCGCATGGCAGGCGCGCCCGCGCGCGCCTACATACCGGCCGATGACTCTGCCTACCGAGCCGCACGCCTCCGGCGCCGTCGCCGCCTTCCTCAGGCGGCTCGAGAGCATGCCGGCCGTCCGCCCCGCCGGGGAGCCGGCGCGGCTGATCTTCGGGATGGACGCCACCGCCTCCCGCCAGCCGAGCTGGGACCGCGCCTGCCACGTGCAGGGCGAGATGTTCCTCGCCACGCGCGACATCGGCGGGCTTGCCGTCAGCCTCGCCTACTACCGCGGCTTCCGCGAGTTCGCCGCCACCCCCTACCTGACCGATGCCGCCGAGCTTGCCCGGCGCATGTCGGCGGTCGCCTGCCTCGGCGGCCAGACGCAGATCCTGCGGCTCTTGCGCCACGCGCTGGCCGAGACGAAGGCCAAGCGCGTCGCCGCCCTGGTGTTCGTGGGCGACGCGATGGAGGAGGTGGTGGACGCGCTCTGCCACGCCGCCGGCGAACTCGGGCTGCGCGGCACGCCGGTGTTCGTTTTCCACGAGGGCCACGACCCGGTGGCCGGCACCGCCTTCCGCCAGATCGCGCGGCTGTCGGGCGGGGCCTATGCGCCGTTCGACGCCGCCTCGCCGGATGCGCTGCGCGAACTCCTGCGCGCGGTGGCGGTATTCGCCGCCGGGGGGCGGGCGGCGCTCGCGCGGCTGCCGGGGCAGGCCGCCGCACGCATCGCCGGACAGTTGCCGGCGCCGAAGGGGGCGGGACGATGACCTGGATCGCCCTCGGCGGCCTCGTCCTGGTGCTGCTGCTGGTCGGGGCGCGGGCCTTCGCCAGCGCGACGGTCGAGCAGGTGAAGGTCGCGCTCGCCGTGCTCGCGGCCGTCCTCGGCGTCGGCCTGCTCGCCGTGCTGCTGCTGAGCGGGCGCGGCGCGCAGGCGCTGTGGTCGCTGTTCCTGTTCGGGCCGATCCTGCTGCGCGCCTGGCGCTCCTGGCAGGTTGCGCGCAGCTTCGCGCGCGGCGGCCGGCCGAGCCCCGGCGGCGCCTCGGCGGTGGAGACGGCCACGCTCTCCATGTGGCTCGACCACGACAGCCAGACCATGGCGGGGGAGGTGAAGCGCGGGCGCTATGCCGGCCGCGCGCTGGGCTCGCTCGACCTGCCGGAACTGCTCGACCTGCTGGCGGAATGCCGCGCGGCGGATCCGGAGAGCGTGCCGCTGGTCGAAGCCTGGCTCGACCGCGTGGAACCCGCCTGGCGCGAGGCCGGGGCCGCCCCGCCGCCCCGCTCCGGGCCGATGACGCGCGAGGAGGCGCTCGCCGTCCTCGGCCTCAAGCCCGGCGCGACCGAGGCCGAGATCCGCGCCGCCCACCGCCGCCTGATGATGAGCGCGCACCCCGACGCCGGCGGCTCCGACTGGCTGGCCGCCCGGCTGAACGAGGCGCGGGACGTGCTGCTCGGGCGGTAGCGCCCCGCCCCCCCTTGGCGCTGCCATGCGCGGGCGGCATAGTGCGCCGCGCCAGAACCGGAGTTCCCACGTGCCACTCAAGCCCCTCCGCAAGGCCGTGCTGCCCGTCGCCGGCCTCGGCACGCGCTTCCTGCCCGCCACCAAGGCGATGGCGAAGGAGATGCTGCCCGTCGTGGACAAGCCGCTGATCCAGTACGCGGTCGAGGAGGCGCGCGCCGCCGGCATCGAGCAGTTCTGCTTCATCACCGGCCGCGGCAAGGTCGCGCTCGTCGAGCATTTCGACATCGCCTTCGAGCTGGAACGCACGCTGGAGGCGCGCAACAAGCAGGCGGAGCTCGCGCTGCTCAAGGGCACCTCGGTCGAGCCCGGCTCGCTCGTCACCGTCCGCCAGCAGGTGCCGCTCGGCTTGGGCCACGCCATCTGGTGCGCGCGCTCCTTCGTGGGCGACGACCCCTTCGCCATCCTGCTGCCCGACGACCTGCTGCTGTGCGAGCGCCCCTGCATGGCGCAGCTCGCGGACGCCTACCGCGAGACCGGCGGCAATGTGGTGGCGATCGAGGAGGTCCCGCGCGAGCGCGTCAACCGCTACGGCGTGCTGGACGTGGCCGAGGACATGGGCCGCCTCGTCTCGGTGAAGGGGCTGGTGGAGAAGCCCCCCATCGAGGCGGCGCCCTCCAACCTCACCATCATCGGCCGCTACGTGCTGATGCCGGAGGTGATGGGCCACCTCTCGCGGCTGGAGAAGGGCGCGGGCGGCGAGATCCAACTCACCGACGCCATGGCCCGGCTGATCGGCGCGCAGCCCTTCCACGGCGTGCGCTACGAGGGCCGCCGCTTCGACTGCGGCGACAAGGCAGGCTGGATCGAGGCGCAGATCGCCTTCGCGCTGCGGCGCCCCGACCTCGCGCCGGCGGTGCGCGCCTTCCTCCCGCGCTACGTCTGAGGCTGGCGGCGGCGCGAAGCTCAGTCGTGCTGCCAGCCACCGGCCGTGCGACACCACGCCCGCGCGGCACGAGGAACTGGCCGCGACGCTGCCCGCCGGCTTCCCGCTGGTGCTGGCGCTGACCGAGCCGCTCGGCCGCGCCGCCGCGCTGCTGCGCCTGCGGGAGGTCGGGATCCTGCCGCCCGAGGACGATTCCCCTGCGTACGAGGCCAGGGCGAACCGCGGCAAGCCGCCCTCGCACAACACCCACCTCGCGCTGCTGGCCGCGGGGCGCCGACGCCCCGGCAACCGCTTCTCCTGGCCCGTCGAGTATGGCGTGTGGATGCCGCCTACCGCGAGGGCTGGTCCGGCCACCCGGAGGCGCTGCTGCCCACCATCGCGCGGCTGAACGGCCTGCCCGTCGAGACGATGCGCGCCCTCGGCCGCCGCCTCTTCGGCCGGGAGATCGTGACGAAGCGCAGCTTCCGCATGCGTGACGCGACGCCCGAGCCCGGCGCCGGCACGAAGCCACGGCCGGGGGTGCCATCCCATCCCCCGGGCGGCCCCCCCGCGTTCGGCGCCCTGCGGAGTCGGACCGCTGACCGGCATCCGGCAGCGCGCGTTCGGCGCATGCCCGGCCTGCTGCCGCGGCTGCTCCGCGGTCCGCTGTCTGGCCTCCGGGCCGGGCTTCCTGTACCACCCGGCCGGGTCGGAAGCCGCCGGCGCAATGCTGCCCGGCGCGCCGGCAAGCAGGGGGTGCCGCGATGCGCATCGCGATGATCGGTGCCGGCTATGTCGGGCTCGTCTCGGGCGCCTGCTTCGCCGAGTTCGGCAACGAGGTGTCGGTGATGGACACCGATGCGGGGAAGATCGCCGCCCTCAACGGGGGCCGCATGCCGATCTACGAGCCCGGCCTTGACCGGCTGGTGGCCGAGAACGTCGCCGACCGGCGCCTGTCCTTCACCACCGACCTGGCCGCCGCCGTCGCCGGGGCGGATGCGGTGTTCCTCGCCGTCGGCACGCCGTCGCGCCGCGGCGACGGCCACGCCGACCTCTCGTTCGTCTTCGCCGCCGCCGAGCAGGTGGCGCGCGCGCTGTCGCAGCCCGCGGTGATCGTGACGAAATCCACCGTCCCCGTCGGAACGGGGCGGCGGGTGCAGGAGATCGTGCGCCGCGCCCGCCCCGACCTGGCGATCGAGGTCGCCTCCAACCCCGAGTTCCTGCGCGAGGGCAGTGCGATCGGCGACTTCATGCGCCCCGACCGGGTGGTGATCGGCGCCGAGTCCGACCGCGCGCTGGCCGTGCTGAAGCGCCTCTATCGCCCGCTCTACCTGATCGAGACGCCGGTCCTCGCCACCAGCCTCGAGACCGCCGAGCTCATCAAATACGCCGCCAACGCCTTCCTCGCCACCAAGATCACCTTCATCAACGAGATCGCCGACCTGTGCGAGAAGGTCGGCGCCGACGTGCACGACGTCGCCCGCGGCATGGGGCTCGACGGGCGGATCGGGCGGAAGTTCCTCCACCCCGGGCCCGGCTACGGCGGTTCCTGCTTCCCGAAGGACACGCTGGCGCTCGCCCGCACCGCGCAGGACGCCGGCAGCCCGCTCCGCCTGGTCGAGACCACCATCGCGGTGAACGAGGCGCGCAAGGCCGCGATGGCCGAGCGCATCCTCGCCGCCTGCGGCGGCAGCGTCGCCGGCAAGCGGATCGCCGTCCTCGGCCTGACCTTCAAGCCGGAGACGGACGACATGCGCGAGGCGCCCTCGCTTGTGGTGCTGCCGCGCCTGGTCGCCGAGGGTGCCGAGGTGGTGGCCTACGATCCGGAAGGCATGGCGCATGCCCGCGAGATGCTGCCGGCGGCCACGCGCTTCGCCGCCAGCGCGCTCGACGCCGCGGCGGGGGCCGACGCGCTCGTGCTGCTGACGGAGTGGAACGAGTTCCGCGCCCTCTCGCCCGAGAGGCTCGCCGCCGCCATGAAGGGCCGCGTGGTGCTGGACCTCCGCAATGTCTGGGACCCGGCGGCGATGCGCGCGGCCGGCTTCGACTACCGCTCGATCGGCCGACCCTGAGACCGGAGTGACCGACATGGCCTTCTCCCACCGCTTCCACCCGACCTGCCTGCGCGAGTACGACATCCGCGGCGTCGTCGGGAAAACGCTGTCGGAGGCCGACGCCTTCGCCATCGGCCGCTGCTTCGGCAGCGTCGTCGCCCGGGCGGGCGGCCGCACCGTCGCCGTCGGCTACGACGGCCGCCTCTCCTCGCCCGCCCTCGAAGCCTCGCTCGTCGCCGGGCTGCTCGCCTGCGGGCTCGAGGTGATCCGCATCGGCTGCGGCCCGACGCCCATGCTCTACTACGCCGCGCGCACGCTGCCTGCCGACGGCGGCGTGATGGTGACGGGCAGCCACAACCCGCCCGACTACAACGGCTTCAAGATGGTGCTGGCGAACAAGCCCTTCTTCGGGAAGGACATCCAGGAGATCGGCCGCATGGCCGCCGACGGCGACGTGGTGCCCGAGTCGGCGGGGCGGGAGCGCCGGCTCGACGTCTCCGGCCCCTACATCGACCGCCTCGCCGAGGACTGGGACGGCGGCGACCGCCACCTGACGGTGGTGTGGGATCCGGGCAACGGCGCCGGCGCCGGGATCGTCACGCGGCTCGTCGCGAAGCTGCCGGGCGAGCACATCGTGCTCAACGCCGTCGTGGACGGCACCTTCCCAGCCCACCACCCGGACCCGACGGTGCCGAGGAACCTCGAGCAGCTCATCGCCGAGGTGCGGCACCTCAAGGCCGATCTCGGCGTCGCCTTCGACGGGGATGCCGACCGCATCGGCGTGGTGGACGACGAGGGCGAGATCCTGTTCGGCGACCAGATCCTCGCGATCCTCGCGCGCGACGTGCTGAAGGACCGCCCCGGCGCCACCGTCATCGCCGACGTGAAGGCGAGCCAGGGCCTGTTCGACGAGATCGCCCGCGCCGGCGGCGTGCCGCTGATGTGGAAGACCGGCCATTCCCTGGTGAAGGCCAAGATGGCCGAGACCGGCGCGCCGCTCGCCGGCGAGATGTCGGGCCACATCTTCTACGCCGACCGCTGGTACGGCTTCGACGACGGGATCTACGCCGCCGTGCGCCTGCTCGGCGTCGTCGCGCGGATGGATTCGCCGCTCTCCGAGGCGCGCAAGGCGATGCCGCGCTTCTTCAACACGCCGGAACTCCGCTTCGACTGCCCGGAAGCGCGCAAGTTCGCGGTGGTGGAGGAGGTGAAGGCGAGGCTTGCCGCCGCGGGCGCCACCTTCACCGACGTGGACGGCGTGCGGGTGCGCACGCCCGACGGCTGGTGGCTGCTCCGCGCCTCCAACACCCAGGCCGTGCTGGTGGCGCGCGCCGAGGCAGAGAGCGCCGAGGGGCTCGAGCGGCTGAAGGCCGATCTCGTCGCCGCCCTCGCCGCCTCGGGCATCGCCGCGCCGGACTTCTCCGGCGCCAACGCCGGGCACTGATCCCGGGCCGCGGGGTGCGGCTGTTCCTCTACGGCACGCTGCTCGATCCGGGGCGGTTCGCCGCCATAGCCGGTTCGGCGGGGCCGCTGCGCGCCGGGCGGCCGGCGGTGTTGCGCGGGGCGCGTCGCGTCGTGCTGCGCGGCACGCCCTGGCCGACGCTGCTTGCCGATGGGCGCGGGACCGTCGAGGGCCGCCTCGTGCGTGTCGGGCCCGCGGCGCTGCGGCGGCTCTCCGCCTATGAGGGCAGGCCCTACCGGCTCCGGCCGGTCACGGTGTACTGCCGCGGGCGGGCCGTCGCCGCCCTGGCCTGGATCGCGCCGTCTGGCCGGGCGGTGCGGAACGCCCTCTGGGTGCCCGGCCGGCCTGCCCGGCGCCCCTGCGCGGGCCCGCGCGGCTAAGGCCGGGTCGGGCGCGTCCGGCCGGGCTGTGCCGCGATCGGGTTACGGATCGAAAGACGGGGTGGGGCCCGGTCAGCGTCGTGCCTGGGGCGGGGGCAGCGGGGTTTGCGGCCGCGCCAGGGCCGATGGGGTCGTGCGCGGGGCCGGTGCATCGCCTTCCGCGATCGTCCTGCGCGCC
>JANWXJ010000085.1 GCA_025055335.1 Acetobacteraceae bacterium | reverse complement strand
CGCCGCGGGGGCCGCGCCCGACATCCGGGCTTGCGCGGCCGGCGGCCCGGCCGCTACAAGGGGGCATGGACGCGCGCGCCCATGCCCTCTCCTGCCTGCCCGGCCCCACGGCCGCGGCTGCGCGCGCTCTGCTCCTCCTTCGACTTAGCCGCCCCTCTGCGTGACGCCGGGCGGCAACGCCCGCTTCGCTCAGGGGGGATGACCCGGGGCGGCACCCGCCCCTCGTGCGGCAACCAGATTCGAAGGCCTTGCATCCGATGCCCGTGAACCACCCCTCCTTCGGCCTCCTGCCCGAGGACCGCGTCATCATCTTCGACACCACGCTGCGCGACGGCGAGCAGTCTCCGGGCTTCTCGATGAACCTGTCCGAGAAGCTGCGCATGGCCGAGGCGCTGGCCGAACTCGGCGCCGACGTGCTGGAAGCGGGCTTCCCCATCGCCTCGCCAGGGGATTTCGAGAGCGTGTTCGAGATCGCCAGGCGCTTCGCCAAGGACGGGCCGGTGATCTGCGGCCTCGCGCGCGCCGCCCCGGGCGACATCCTGCGCGCCGCCGAGGCGGTGAGGCCCGCCGCCCGCCCGCGCATCCACACCTTCATCTCCACCTCGCCGCTGCACATGCGCGTGAAGCTGCGCATGACGCCGGAGGAGGTGCTCGAGCAGGTGACGGCCTCCGTCACGCTCGCGCGCAACCACGCCGCGGATGTGGAATGGTCGGCCGAGGACGGCAGCCGCAGCGAGGACGAGTTCCTCTGCCGCTGCGTCGAGGCCGCGATCAAGGCCGGGGCCACCACCATCAACATCCCCGACACCGTGGGCTACGCGGTGCCCGAGGATCTCGCCCGCATCTTCACCATGCTGCGCGAGCGCGTGCCGGGCGCCGAGAGGGTGGTGTTCTCCACCCACAACCACAACGACCTCGGGATGGCGGTGGCCAACGCGATTGCGGCGCTGCGCGCCGGGGCGCGGCAGGTGGAGTGCACGATCAACGGCATCGGCGAGCGCGCGGGCAACGCGAGCCTCGAGGAGGTGGTGATGGCGCTTCGCACGCGCCACGATTCCATCGGCCTCGTGCACGGCATCAACACGCCGAGGATCCTCAAGACCTCGCGGCTGCTCTCCGCCATCACCGGCTTCGACGTGCAGCCGAACAAGGCGATCGTCGGGCGCAACGCCTTCGCCCACGAATCCGGGATCCACCAGGACGGGGTGCTGAAGGACGCCAAGACCTACGAGATCATGACCCCCGAGTCGGTCGGCTGGTCGAAGTCCTCGCTGGTGATGGGCAAGCACTCCGGCCGCGCCGCCTTCCGCGACAAGCTCCGCTCGCTCGGCTACGAGCTCGGCGACAACGCGCTGAACGACGCCTTCCGCCGCTTCAAGGAACTGGCCGACCGCAAGAAGGTGGTGTTCGACGAGGACATCGTGGCGCTGGTGGACGACGAGATGGCCCGCGCCAACGAGCGCATCGCGCTCTTGGACCTCACGGTCGCGACCGGCATGCACACCAAGCCCACGGCGACGGTGGTGCTGGAGGTGGATGGCGCGCGGCGCGAGGCGTCCGCCTCCGGCGACGGCGCGGTGGATGCCACCTTCGCCGCCCTGCGCGAGGCCTTCCCGCACAACGCCATGCTCAAGCTCTATGCCGTGCAGGCGGTGACCGACGGCTCCGACGCCCAGGCCCGGGTCACGGTGCGCCTCGAGGAGGAGGGGAAGCTGGTGGACGGCCAGGGCGCCGACACCGACACGATCGTCGCCTCCGCCCGCGCCTATGTGCATGCGGTGAACAAGCTTCTGGCGAAGCGGCTGCGGACGGCACCGCCCGCGCTCGCCGCCACCGCCTGAGCGGGAACAGGAAGGGCGCCGGGTCCTCCCGGCGCCCCTCGCGCGGCGTCAGCAGATGAAGCGGCCGCGGCGGTCGTAGCAGCGGGGATCGTCCCGCGGGTCGCGGTAGTAGCCGCGGCGGTAGCCGTCGTCGTAGTAGCCGCCGCGCTGCTGCGGCGCCGTGAGCGCCCCGCCGACCGCGCCGACGCCGGCGCCGAGCAGCGCGCCGGTAGCCATGTTGCCGCCCGTGGCGCCGGCCACGGTGGCGCCGGCCCCGGCGCCGATCAGCCCGCCGGTCACCGCCCGCTCCCCGGGCGTCTGGCCGCAGGCGGCGAGCGCAAGGGCGACAGGCAGCGCGAGCATGGGCAGTCGAAGCCGTCCGAGCATGGGGTCACCTCCGTCAGATCGTCCGGGGCGGCAGTGTGCCACCAAGCCCGCGGCCCCGGAATGGCCGGATTGCGGCGGAAACGGGGGGACCGCCCCGGGCCTTGAGCCTGCGTGCCGGGGCGGGTAAGGCAGCGCACTCGGCCGCCGCCCGCGACCGTCCTCCCACCGCCCCCGGCAGGCCGCCGGGCTCCGAAGGTTGCAGCGCATGTTCTCTCGCCTGTTCGGCTTCCTCTCCGCCGACATGGCCATAGACCTCGGCACCGCGAACACCCTCGTCTACGTGAAGGGGCGGGGGATCGTGCTGGACGAGCCGTCGGTCGTCGCCATCTCCGACCAGAAGGGCCGCAAGCAGGTGCTGGCCGTGGGCGAGGAGGCGAAGCAGATGCTCGGCCGCACCCCCGGCAACATCGCCGCCATCCGCCCCCTGCGCGACGGCGTGATCGCCGATTTCGAGGTGGCGGAGGAGATGATCAAGCACTTCATCCGCAAGGTGCACAACCGGCGCAGCTTCACCTCGCCGCTGATCATCGTCTGCGTGCCCTCGGGCTCCACGGCCGTCGAGCGCCGCGCCATCCAGGAAAGCGCCGAATCCGCCGGCGCCCGCAAGGTGTACCTGATCGAGGAGCCGATGGCCGCCGCGATCGGCGCCGGGCTGCCGGTGACGGAACCCTCCGGCTCGATGGTGGTGGACATCGGCGGCGGCACGACGGAGGTCGCCGTCATCTCCTTGGGCGGCATCGTCTATGCCCGCAGCGTGCGCGTCGGGGGCGACAAGCTGGACGAGGCGATCATCTCCTACATCCGCCGCACCCAAAACCTGCTGATCGGCGAATCCACCGCCGAGCGCATCAAGATGGAGATCGGCGCCGCCTCCCCGCCCGAGGACGGCTCGGACGGCCCGACCGCCGAGGTGAAGGGGCGCGATCTCCGCGACGGCGTGCCGAAGGAGGTCATCGTCACCCAGCGGCAGATCGCGGAAAGCTTGGCCGAGCCGGTCTCCCAGATCGTCGAGGCGGTGCGCGTCGCGCTCGAGAACACGCCCCCCGAACTCGCCGCCGACATCGTCGACAAGGGCATCGTGCTGACCGGCGGCGGCGCTCTGCTGCACCGGCTGGACCAGGTGCTCAGGGACGCGACAGGCCTGCCTGTCGTGGTGGCGGAACAGCCGCTGCTGTGCGTGGCGCTCGGCACCGGCCGGGCGCTCGAGGACATGAAGCGGCTTCGCCACGTGCTGAGCTCGATGTACTGAAGGAATAAAGTCGCGACTCGGGAGACGAGGAAGACAGCGTGCTGCGGTTGTCGGTTCCGCTCCGGCTCGCCCTGGCCCGGCTCACGCTGCCGGGGATGGTCGCGGCCGCCTTCGGAACCATGCTGCTCGGCAAGGCCGACACCGTGCTGGTCGAGCGTGCGCGCATGGCGCTGGCGGACATCCTCGCCCCCGTGCATGCGGTGCTGTCGGAGCCGATCGGCGCCGCCCGCGCGGCGATCGAGGAGGTGCAGCACCTTATCGCCCTGCGCAGCGAGAACGCGCGGCTGCGCGAGGAGAACGAGCGGCTGCGCCGCTGGCAGGCCGCCGCCCTCGCGCTCGAGGCCGAGAACGCCTCGCTCCGCCGCATGACGGGCTTCGTGCCCGATCCGCAGCCCTCCTACCGCACGGTGCGGGTGGTGGCCGATGCCGGAGGCACCTACGCCCGGGCCGTGCTGCTGCGCACCGGCCCCGAGCTGCAGCCGGTGCGCGGCCAGGTGGCGATGGACGAGCGCGGGCTTGCCGGGCGCATCACCGAGGTGGGCAGCCGCTCGGCGCGGGTGCTCCTCGTCACCGATCTCAACTCGCGAATCCCCGTCGTGCTCGAGGGCAGCGGGGCGCGGGCGGTGATGGCGGGCACCAACGGCCCGCGCCCGCGGCTCCAGCACTGGCCGGAAGGCACCCGGCCCGTCGAGGGGCAGAGGGTCGTGACACTCGGCGACGCCACCACCGTGCCGGGCGGCCTGCCCGTCGGGGTGGTGCGCTGGACCGAAAGCGGGGCGGCGGAGGTCGAACTCTTCGCCCGGCTCGACCGGCTCGACATGCTCCGCGTGTTCGAACTCGGCCTGTCGGGCATCCTGCCGCCCGAGGCGGTGGCCCGACCGCAGCCGCGCCCCCGGCGCTAGGCCCATGTCGCGGCCGAGGCGTCCCCGCCTCTCGCTCGGCTGGCTGGTCTCGGCGGCGGACCGGGCCGGGCGCGCCGCCCTGCCGGCGGCGCTCGCCGTGCTGCTGATGGTGGTGGCCGCCACCCCGCCCGACTTGCCCTCGGCCGTGCCGGCGGTGGCCTTCGCCTCGGTGCTGTTCTGGACGCTGTTCCGCCCCGCCGCGATGGGGCCGGCGGTGGCGTTCGGCCTCGGGCTCCTGCAGGATCTTCTCACCTTCGGCCCGCTCGGCGCCGGGGTGCTCACGCTTCTCCTCACCCACGCCGCGGCGATGCGCTGGCGGCGGGTGCTGGCGAGGCAATCCTTCCTGGTCGTGTGGCTCGCGGTGGCGGGCTTCGCCGCCGGGGCCGTCGCGGTCGGCTTCGCGCTGCAGGCGCTGCTTACCTTTGCCGTGCCGCCGGTCGCTCCGGCGGTGCAGCTCTTCCTGCTCTCCGTCGGGTTCTACCCGCCGCTTGCGCTGCTGTTCACCCGGCTGCACCGGCGGCTGGAACGCGCGGAGGCCGCGGCATGAGCCGGCGGGAGGAGGAGCGCCGGCGTTCCGTGTTCACCCGCCGGGCCCTGGTGCTCGGCGGGATGCAGTTCGCCGCGCTCGGCCTGCTCGGCGCGCGGCTCCACCACCTCCAGGTGCGCGAGGGGCCGCGCTACGCCACGCTTTCGGACGAGAACCGCCTGTCGGTCCGGCTGCTCGCCCCGCCGCGGGGGCGCATCCTCGACCGGGAGGGGCGGGTTGTCGCCGGCAACGACCTCAACTGGCGCGCGGTGCTGACGGCCGAGCAGGCGGTGGACGTGCAGGCCACGCTCGAGACCTTCTCGCGCATCATCCCGCTCTCGGACGCCGAGCGCTCCCGGATCGAGCGCGACATCCGCCGCCGCCGCCGCTTCGTGCCCGTGCTGGTGCGGGAGTTCCTCACCTGGGAGGAGATGGCGGCGATCGAGCTGAACGCCCCGGACCTGCCCGGGATCAGCGTGGATGTCGGCTCGGCCCGGGTGTTCCCCGAGGCCGAGCACCTCGCCCACATCGTCGGCTATGTCGCCCCGCCGGCCGAGGGGGAGACGGAGAACGACCCGCTGCTGATGCTGCCCGGCATCCGCGTCGGCCGCGCCGGCATCGAACGCCACCACGACCGCGTGCTGCGCGGCCGTGCCGGCACCGTCCAGCTCGAGGTGAACGTGGTCGGCCGCGTGATCCGGGAGATGAACCGGCAGGAAGGCGTGCCGGGCGCGGACGTGCAGATCAGCGTGGACGCCGAGTTCCAGCGCATGGTGCGGGCGAAGTGCGAGATCGGCACCTCGGCCGTGGTGCTCGATGCCCGCAACGGCGAGGTGCTGGCGATGGCCACCCAGCCCTCCTTCGATCCCAACATCTTCTCCTCGGGCGTCTCGGCGGAACAGTGGCGGGAATGGACGCGCAGCCGCGCCACCCCGCTGATCAACAAGGTGACGAACGGGCTCTACGCCCCGGGCTCCACCTTCAAGATGGTGGTGGCGCTCGCCGCCTTCGAGGCGCGGGTGGCCACCCACGGCGAGACGGTGTTCTGCCCCGGCCACATGGATCTCGGCGACACGCGCTTCCACTGTCACAACCGCCACGGCCACGGCTGGGTGGATGCGCGGGCGGCGATCAAGGTCTCCTGCGACGTCTACTTCTACGAGATGGCCCGCCGCGTCGGCATGGACCGCATCGCCGCCATGGCGCGGCGCTTCGGCCTCGGCGTGCCGCTCGAGATCGAGCTGCCGGGAACCCGCGCCGGACTCGTGCCCACCCGCGCCTGGCGCCAGGCGCGCGGCCATGCCTGGAACCTCGGCGACACGCTCGTGCATGGCATCGGCCAGGGCTTCTACCAGATCACCCCCCTTGCGCTCGCGACGATGACGGCCCGGATCGCCACCGGGCGGGCGGTGCAGCCGCACCTGACGCGGGCGATCGGCGGCCAGCCCGTGCAGGGCACGCGGGCCGAGGACTGGCCCTCTCTCGGCATCCCCGAACGCGACCTGCGGCTCGTGCGCGATGCCATGTGGGCGGTGGTGAACGAACAGGGCGGCACCGCCCGCGCCTCCCGCCTGCCCGCGGGCCTCGGGCAGATGGCCGGCAAGACCGGCACCACGCAGGTCCGCCGCATCAGCCGCGAGCAGCGCGAGCGGGGCTTCAACGCCGCCACGCTGCCGCGCGAGTTCCGCCCGCACGCGCTGTTCGTGGCCTATGCGCCGCACGATTCGCCGCGCTTCGCGATCGCCGTCGTCGTCGAGCACGGGCTGTCGGGATCGGCGGCGGCGGCGCCGCTCGCGCGCGACATCCTGGCCGACGCCATCCGCCATTTCGGCGGCCAGCGGCTGGCGGAGGCGGCGCGATGAGGTTCGAGCGACGGCTTCTCGCCCGCGACCGCGGTTCCGGCCTGCTGCGGAAGTTCTGGGCGCTGCCCTGGTCTTTCGTGCTGCTGCTCGGCCTCGTCGCGGCGGTCGGCTACGTCGCGCTGTACTCGGCAGGCGGCGGCTCGCCCGAGCCCTACGCCGCGCGGCACGCTGTCCGGTTCGGCTTCGGCCTCGTGCTGATGCTCTCCGTCGCCATGGTGGACATCCGGCTGATCGCGCGGCTCGCGTGGCTTGGCTATGCCGCCGGCATCGGGCTGCTGGCGTCCGTGCTGGCGGCGGGGCAGATGGGCGGCGGGGCGCAGCGCTGGATAGATCTCGGCGTCATGCAGCTCCAGCCGTCCGAGCTGATGAAGATCCTGCTCGTGATCGCGCTCGCCGCCTGGTTCCATCGGGCGAGCCACGAGCGCGTCGGCAACCCCTTGTTCCTGGTCCCGCCCCTGCTCGCCGTTCTGCTGCCCGCCGTGCTCATCCTCCGGCAGCCGAATCTCGGAACGGCGCTCATCCTGGTGGCTCTCGGCGGAATCATGTTCTTCGCCGCCGGCGTGCGGCTGTGGAAGTTCGCCCTTGTCGCCGCCGCGGCGGCGGTGGCGGCACCTATCGCGTACGACAACCTGCACGCCTACCAGCGCGCCCGCATCACCACCTTCCTCGACCCGGAGAGCGATCCGCTCGGCGCCGGGTACAACATCATCCAGTCCAAGATCGCGCTCGGTTCCGGCGGCATCTGGGGCAAGGGCTTCCTGCAGGGCACGCAAGGGCACCTCAACTTCCTGCCCGAGAAGCAGACCGACTTCATCTTCACCATGTGGGCGGAGGAGTTCGGCTTCGTCGGCGCCATCAGCCTGCTGACGCTGCTGGCCGGCGTGATCCTGTTCGGCTTCCTCGTCGCGCTGCGCTGCCGCCACCAGTTCGGGCGCCTGGTCGCGATCGGGATCGCCTCCAACTTCTTCCTCTACGTCTTCGTCAACGTGGCGATGGTGACGGGCACGATCCCGGTTGGCGGGGTGCCGCTGCCGATGATCAGCCACGGCGGATCGGCCATGCTGACCGTGATGCTGGGCTTCGGCGTGCTGCTGTCCGTCCACCTCAACCGCGACGCGGATCTCGGCGCGGCGCGGGACTGACAGGCGGACCCGCCCCGGGGAGGGGTGGAGGCGGCGCGGGCAACATCATGGCAGGGCCCGCCGGCGTCAGCCCATCCCGACGCGGCGGTTGACGAAGGCGAGGGTGTAGGCGCGCGTGACGTCCATCTCGCGCGGATAGGCGCCGGCCTCCGCCATCACCGCATGCAGCCGCGCCCAGCGTTCGGCCGCCATCGCGCCGATGCCGAGGCGTTCGGCGTCCCCGCCCTCGACGAGGCCGCGCTCCTTCATCACCTGCCGCGCATAGGCGAGGCGTTCGGGCGTCTGCTCCGGGTTGTCGCGGATGATCAGGCCATCGGCCGGCGAGGGATCCTCGTGCAGGTAGGAGCGCCAGCCGAGGATCGTCGCGTCCACGAAGCGGCGCACCGTGTCGGGCCGCGTCTCGACCATGCGGCGGGAGGTCTCGATCGTCGTCTGGTAGTTGTCGTAGCCGAGATCGGCGAGCAGATGGATGCGCGGCGTGGCCCCGGCGGCGCGCATGGCGAAGGGCTCGCTGGTGATGAAGCCCTGCTGGATGGTGTTCCGGTCCTGCAAGAAGGGCCCGAGGTTGAAGGTGTAGGGGCGGATCTGCTCGTCGGTGAAGCCGAAGCGGGCGCGCAGGAACGGCCAGAAGGAGAGCCGCCCGCCCGTCGAGATCAGGATCGGCCGGCCGCGCATCTGTTCGATGCTGTCGATCACCCCGGCATGGCTGATCAGCGCCACCGGATCCTTCTGGAAGATGGCGGCCACCGTGAGGAAGGGCGTGTTGTCGCGCGCGTATTGCAGGCCCGCGAGGGCGTTGGAGAGCGAGAAGTCGGTGCGGCCGGCCATCAGCAGCTGGGCGTTGTTGATCTGCGGCCCGCCCATGCGGATCTCCACCTCGAGCCCGGCGGCGGCATAAAGCCCGGTCGCAGCCGCCTGGTAGAAGCCGCCGTGCTCGGCCTGGGCGCGCCAGTTCGTCTGCAGCGACACCCTCTCCCGGCTGCCCTGGGCGCGGATCGTGGTCGGTGCGGCGAGCGCGGCGCCGGCGGCAAGCAGCCCGCGACGTGGGATCATCCGAAGCCTCCTGTCGGGTCCGTGCGGTCGGGGAAAGGCAAGCGGCGCGCCAGCAGCCGCACCACCGCGCCCGCCCCCTCGGGGCCCTCGATCTCGGCCTCGGAGAGGTGCTCGATGGCGGCGGCGGCGAAATCGGCGCGCAGCATCTGCGGGGTGTAGAGCTTCTCCGGCTCGCGCGGGCCGCCCGTCCCGCGGCCCCGTTGCGCGGCCGAGAAGCATTCGAGCAGCAGGATCCCCCCGGGGCGGAGGGCGGCGAGCGCGGCGCGGTGCACCCGCCTCCGCTCGGCAGGGGCGAAGGCGATAAAGGCGATCAGCACGAGGTCGAAGGCCGCCTCGGGCCACGCCCAGCACAGCAGGTCGGCGGTGACGGCACGGTAGCGTGCGCCGACGCCGCGCGCCTCCGCCAGCGCCTCGGCCTTGGCCCGCGCGACCGGCGAGACATCCACCGCCAGCACCTCCGCCCCCCGCTCGGCCAGCCAGACGCCGTTGCGCCCCTCGCCGTCGGCAAGGGCGAGGGCTTTCATGCCCGGGCGGACCAGCTTGGCCGAGGCGGCGAGCAGTCCTGCCGGCTCGGTGCCGAAGCGGTAGCCCGGCCCCTCGTAGAGCGCGTCCCAGAACCCGGCGGCGGACATGCGGGAAGCATGGCGCGGCCGACGGACGCCGTCAGTGGCGGGATCGGGCGCGCGGCCCGAAGTAGGGCGCGATCTGCCCCGAATCCGCGCAAGGCGCCTCGGGATTGCTGCAAGGCGCGGCAGCGCGAGGGCACGGGCCATGCCCGCCGGGCGCAGCCGCTGCCGCGAGTGCGTTTGCCATGGGCCTCGGCGCGGGAGGGCAGGCGCCGGCGCCCGGACCCCGCAGGCGGCCGCGGGTGGTGCGGGGCTTGCAAGCCATTGCCTCGGCAAAAGCGCGACGGATGGACACGCCCCGATCTCCCGCCGCACGCAGCGCGGCCTTCCTCGCCGAACTCGGCGACATCCCGCGCGCCGAGGACCCGGCGCTGCTGCGGCAGAAGAGCCGAGACTTCCACTGGTTCAGCCCGGTGCTGAAGCAGGCGCTGGAAGGCGCCCGGGCCGATCTGCTGCTGCTGCCCCGCAGCGCCGAGGAGCTGGAACGCATCGCCTCCGCCTGCGCGCGGCACCGCGTGCCCCTCACCCTCCGCGGCGGCGGCACCGGCAACTACGGGCAATGCGTGCCGCTCTCGGGCGGGGTGGTGGTGGAGACGGCGGGGCTCGAGCGGATCCTCTCGCTCAGGCCGGGCGCCGTGCGAGCCGAAGCCGGCATCCGCCTGCAGGCGATCAACGACGCCGCCCGCCCGCAGGGCTGGGAACTGCGGCTTTATCCCTCGACGGTGCGCAGCTCCTCGCTCGGCGGGTTCCTCGCCGGCGGGGCCGGGGGTGTCGGCTCCTGCATGTGGGGGATCCTGGCGCAGCCCGGCAATGTGCTGTCGGCCACGGTGCTGACGGTGGAGGAGACGCCGCGGCGCATCGAGCTTGCGGGGCCCGAGCTGCGGCTGCTGCTGCACGGCTACGGCACCACGGGCATCCTGCTCGAGGCCGAGGTGCCGCTGGCGGCGGCCCACCAGTGGATCGAATGCGTCTTCGCCTTCCCTCGCTTCGCCGAGGCGGCGCGCTTCGGCCGCACCCTCGTGGAGCAGAACGGCATCGTGAAGCGGGAGGTGGCCTCGATCGCCTGGCCCGGCGCCACGCACTTCCGGCCGATCGCGGAGGTGGTGCCGGAGGGTGCCGCGCTCGTGCTCGCCTCTCTCGCCGACATCTCGGTGCCGGCGGCGCGCGCCCTGCTGGCGGAGACCGGGGGAGAGGAATGCCTCGCGCTGGATGCGGCGGCCTGCGCGGCGCGAGGCATGCCGCCCGTCTACGAGTTCGGCTGGAACCACGCCACGCTGAGCGCCCTGCGCGCCCGCGGCGGGCGGGGCGTGACCTACCTGCAGGTCGGGCTGCCGCCGGGCGGCGAAATCGCGATGATCGAGGCGATCATGGCCGCCCTGCCCGGAGAGGTGGTGCCACAATGCGAGTGGGTCCGGCTCGGCGCCACCGTCACCTGTTTCGGGCTGCACCTCGTGATGACCGACAGCATCCCCCGCCTGCGCGAGATCGAGGCCGTCTACCGCAGCCTCGGCGCCACGCTGAAGGATGCGCATGCCTGGGATGTCGAGCACGGCGATCCGCAGCCCGTGCACGCCGAGATGGCCGCCTTCCGCCGCCGCGTGGACCCCTTCGGCCTGCTGAACCCGGGCAAGCTGCTGAGCGCGGGATGAGAAGGGGGCCGGGGCGGTGCCCCCTGCCCCGGGACGGAGCGCAAGGCCGAGCCTTGCGCAACGAAGCCGGGGCCGGTCGCCGGCCGGGGCTCCTCAGTCCGCCTCCGCCCGGATCGCCGCGGACAGCGTGCCGAACAGGCGCTGGATGTGCGGCTCCTCGACGATCAGGGGCGGGGAGAGGGCGACGATGTCGCCGGTGACGCGCACGAGCACCCCGGAATCGAAGCAGCGGCGGAACACCTGCTGGCCCCGTTCGCCGGGCCTGCCGGGGCGCGGAGCAAGCTCGATGCCGGCGATCAGGCCGAAGGTGCGTATGTCCGTCACGTTCGGCAGGCCGCGCAGGCTGTGCGCCGCCTCCTCCCACAGCGGCTCGATCGCCCGCGCCCGGCCGGGCAGGTCCTCGGCGCGATGCAGCTCGAGCGTGGCGATCGCCGCCGCCGCCGCGAGCGGATGGCCGGAATAGGTGTAGCCGTGGAAGAACTCGATCCCGGCCGGCGCCGCCGCCACGATCGCGTCGTGGATGCCGCGCTTCACCGCCACCGCCCCCATCGGCACGGCGGCGTTGGTGATGCCCTTGGCCATGGTGATCATGTCCGGCACCACCCCGAGCCGTTCCGCCCCGAAGGCCGTGCCGAGGCGGCCGAAGCCGGTGATCACCTCGTCGAAGATCAGCAGGATGCCGTGGCGGTCGCAGATGGCGCGCAGCCGCTCGAGATAGCCGAGGGGCGGCACCAGCACCCCGGTCGAGCCCGCGACCGGCTCGACCATCACGGCGGCGATGGTGTCCGCCCCGTGCAGCGCCACGAGGCCCTCGAGCGCATCGGCCAGATGCGCCCCGTGCGCGGGCTGGCCGCGGCTGAAGGCGTTGAGCTCCGGCAGATGGGTGTGCGGCAGGTGGTCCACATGCGGCAGATGCGCGCCGAACTGCCGCCGGTTGGCCGGGATGCCGCCGACCGACATGCCCCCGAAGCCGACGCCGTGGTAGCCCCGTTCCCGCCCGATCAGGCGCACGCGCTGCCCCTCGCCGCGGGCGCGATGGTAGGCGAGGGCGATCTTGAGCGCGGTGTCGGCCGCCTCGCTGCCGGAGTTGACGAAGAACACCCGGTCGAGCCCGGGCGGGGTGAGGGCGGCGACGCGCGCCGCCGCCTCGAACACCAGCGGATGGCCGAGCTGGAAGGTGGGGGCGAAATCGAGGATGGCGGCCTGGCGCTGGATCGCCTCGGTGATCTCGCGCCGCCCGTGGCCGGCGTTGCAGCACCAGAGGCCGGCGGTGCCGTCCAGCACCTCGCGCCCCTCCGGCGTGCGGTAGTGCATCCCCTCGGCGCGGGCGAGCAGCCGCGGATTGGCCTTGAAGTAGCGGTTGTCGGTGAAGGGCATCCAGAACGCCGAAAGGTCGTTCGGGCGCGGGATCTCGTTCATGGCGGGCATCCTTCCGTGGCGCCGAGGGAACACCCGCGCCGCCTCCGCCGCAACCCCGCCTTGATCCCGCCGCGCGGCGCGGCCTAACTGCCGGCCGGAGACGGCAGCACGGGAACCCCTCGCGTGGCGGACGGCAGGCTCTTCCTCGGCACGAGGCGCTATTCCTCCTGGTCCATGCGCGGCTGGCTGGCCGTGCGGCTCGCCGGCCTTGCGGTCGAGGAGGTGGTGCTGCCGCTCGCCGAGGGCCGCTCGCCCGCGATCGCCGCCGCCTCCCCCTCCGGCCTCGTGCCCTGTCTCGAGCACAGGGGGGCGCGGGTGTGGGAAAGCATTGCCATCGCCGAATACTGCGCCGAGCTCGCGCCCGCCCTGTGGCCGGCCGACCGTGCGGCGCGGGCGCATGCGCGCAGCATCGCCGCAGAGATGCATGCGGGCTTCCGCGGGCTGCGCAGCGCCATGCCGATGAACCTCGGGCGCAGCTTCCCGGGCCTGCGCCGCACGCCCGAGGCGCTGGCCGACATCGCGCGGATCGAGGCGATCTGGGCCGAATGCCTCGCCGCCCATGGCGGGCCGTTCCTGTTCGGGCGGCAGTTCGGGCTGGCGGATGCGATGTATGCGCCGGTCGTCACCCGCTTCCTCACCTGGCAGCCCGAGCTCTCCGCCACCTCGCGCGCCTATTGCGCGGCGGTGCGCGCCCATCCCCTGGTCGATCGCTGGTACGCCGACGCGGCGGCCGAACCGGCCTCCTGGCTGCTCGCGAAATACGAGGACATCACCGCATGACCGGGCCGGACGCCCGCGCCATCGCACGCTCCTTGCGGATCTACCATGCCCCGGGCCGCGGCCCGGCGCTCGACCGCTTCTACGCCCGCTTCCTGGCCGAAGGGGATCACGCCTTCGATGTCGGCGCCCATGTCGGGGACCGCACCGCCTGCTTCCGCCGCCTCGGCGCGCGCGTCGTGGCGGTGGAACCCCAGCCGCGGCTCGCCCGGCTGCTGCGGCTGCTGTTCGGCCGCGATCCGGAGGTCGAGCGCGTCGCGGCCCTCGTCGGCCGCGCCCCGGGCGAGGGGGTGCTGCGGGTGAACTCCGCCAACCCGACCGTCGCCACCGCCTCGGAGGCCTTCGTCGCCGCCGCCCGCGGCGCCGTCGGCTGGGAGGGCCAGGAGTGGGACGCCGAACTCCGCCTGCCGGTGACCACCCTCGACCGGCTGATCGCCGCCCACGGCCTGCCCGAGTTCGTGAAAATCGACGTCGAGGGCTACGAGGCCGAGGCGCTGGCCGGGCTGTCCGCCGCGCCGCGCGCGCTGTCCTTCGAGTTCACGACCATCCAGCGCGAGGTGGCGGAGGCGTGCCTCCGGCGCCTCTCGGCGCTCGGCTACCGGCACTTCAACGCCTCCCTCGGCGAAAGCCTCGCCTTCTCGCACGAGGGGCCGATCGGCGCGGGCGAGATGGCGGCCTGGATCGCGCATCTGCCGCCCGAGGCGAACTCGGGCGACGTCTACGCCAGCCTGGAGCCAGAGCGTCTGCTGCCGTGACGGCGCTGCTGCTCTCGCTTCCCCTGCTCGCCCTGCTGTCGGCGGCGGTGGTCCGGGGGATGATCGCCCGGCCCCTGCTCGACCGTCCCGACGGGCGGAAGGCCCATGCCCGGCCGACGCCGACGGCGGGCGGCGTCGGGGTGGCGGCGGCCGTCGCCGCCGGCATGGCGCTGCTGTGGGCCGCGGGCGATCCGGGGCCGGCGCAGCATGCGGCCCTGCTCGGTGCAGCACTGGCGATGGCCGCGCTCGGCCTGCTGGACGACAAGCTCGACCTGCCGCCGCTGCCGCGGCTCTTCGGGCAGGCGGCAGCGGCCGCGGTCGCCATGGCGGGCGGCCTCGTGCTCGAGACGATCGCCCTGCCCTTCCTCGGCCCGGTGCCGCTCGGCGCCCTCGGCCCGGTGATCACGTTGCTGTGGTTCCTCGTCTGCACCAATGCCGTGAACTTCCTCGACGGTGCAGACGGCCTGACCGGCGGCAGCCTGATCGTCTCCTGCCTGATGCTCGCACTCGTAGGCCTCGCGCTCGGGGCGCCGTTCGTCGTCGCCCTCTCGCTCTGCCTTGCCGCCGGGCTTGCCGGGTTCCTCCCGTTCAACTGGCCCCCGGCGCGTATCTTCCTCGGCGATGTGGGCAGCCAGGGGGCGGGATTCCTGCTCGCCGGCCTCGGAGTGGCGGCGGCGCTCGCGGCCGAGGCCAGGATGTCCTTCGCCATCGTGCCGCTGCTGCTCGCTGCCCAGCTGTTCGACGCCTGCTTCACCGTGGCGCGGCGCGCGCTGGCCGGCGAGCGCTTCTGGCAGCCGCACCGGTCGCACCTGTTCCAGATGGCGATCCGCTCGGGCTGGCCGGTGGTGCGCGTGGCGCGGCTGCACATCGGCTTCGCCGCCTGGCACGGGCTGCTCGCCCTGTGGTTCCTGACCCTGCCGCCCGAGGCGAAGCCGCTGCCGCTGCTGGTCGCGCTAATGGGGCAGCTCTTCTGGCTTTGGGTGGTGCTGCGGGCCATGCGGCGCGCAAGTCTCGGCTTCTCGATCCCCCCCTGACCCCTCGGGCACCGGCCGCACGGGAAGGCGCCGCCGGGGCCGAGGCCCCCCGGCGGTCCCACCCCTCACTCCGCCGACACGACCCGCAGCGACACGGGCTGCGCGCCGCCAGCCCACTGCTCGGAGCGGATGATCCGCCCGTCCCGCGCATCGGCCCAGAAGCGGTTCGGGAAGCGCTGGCCTGTGCCCTCGCAGGTCTCGGTGACGAGGATCGCGTTCTCCCCTTGCTCGATCACCGGCTCGGCGGAGAGGCGGCACTCCACCACCACGCCGAAGCGCATCTCCGCCGGGTCGCGGCTGGCCGAGGCAAGGTCCACGAGCCGCCGCGCCTCGGCCCGCCGCCCGAGCAGCGCCGCCGGATCGTCGAGCGGGTCGGGGGTGTCGAAGCGGGTGGCGGCGAGCCAGACGGCGCCGCCGGCGCTCGCCACCACGCGGGCGCCGTTGGTGGCGAGCACGAGGCCGTCGGGGCTCCGCCACAGGCGCTGCTCGCCGTTCGCCTGCTGCAGGCGGAGCAGGATCCGGCGCCCTTCGCTCTCGGCGAGGAGCGCCGGCTCGACGGGGCCCGGGCGCGGGGCGGCGAGGGGTTCGGCCTGCACCGAGGCCGGCGTCGGCGGTGCGGGCGGCGCGGCACAGCCGGCGAGCAGCAGCACAAGCGGCAGGGAGCAGAGGCGCGGCACCCGCGCAGAATGGCCCGCGCCGCCGCCCCGGGCCAAGCCCCCGCCCGCCGGCCCGGCTTGACCTGCATCAAGGACCGGCCCGACCCTGCCGCCTACCGTCGCGCCGCGACGCCACCGGAGGATCCGCCATGCCCATGCCCACCGCCCGCGACCTGATGACGCCCGACGTGCTGTCGGTGCCGCCCGAGACGCCGATCCTCGCGCTCGCGCACCTGATGGCGGAGCGGCACGTCTCGGCGGTGCCGGTGCTCTCGAAGGAGGGGCAGCTGCTCGGCCTCGTCAGCGAGGCCGACCTGATCCGCCGCCTCGCCGACGAGGAGGAGAAGGCCCCCTCCTGGTTCGCCGGGCTGTTCGCCGACCCGGTCGCCCAGGCCGAGCGCTACGCCCGCACCCATGGCGTCAAGGCGGCCGACGTGATGACGACCGAGATCGTCTCGGTCGCGCCCGAGGACTCGGCCGCGAAGATCGCCAAGACCATGGAGGACAAGCACGTCCGACGCGTGCTCGTGGTGAAGGACGGCAAGCTGATGGGCATCGTCAGCCGCGCCGACCTGCTGCGCGCCCTGGTCGCGCCGCCCGGCCAGGCCGAGGGCGCCTCCGACGAGCAGATCCGCCGCGCCGTCGTCGCCGCCATGCGGAAGGAGCCCTGGGTGGACACCTTCCACACCGTGATCGAGGTGAAGGACGGCGTGGTGGAGATCCACGGCTTCAGCCGCTCGCCCGCGGTGCAGCGGGCGCTGCGCGTGCTGGCCGAGGGCGTGCCGGGCGTGAAGGACGTGAAGGACATGACGCAGCCGATGCCGGCCTATCTCTACGCCGCGGCATGAGGCGCGGGCGCGGGCGGCGGGGGGCATGAGCGTCCTCCGCGCCCCGGACTTCCTCGGCATCGGCGTGCAGAAGGCGGGCACCACCTGGCTCGCCGAGAACCTGAAGGGGCACCCCGAGCTGTGGCTCCCCTGGGTCAAGGAGCTGCAGTACTTCAACGACGTCCACATCCCGGCCCACCGCGGCTGGACGCAGCGCCACCGCGCGCAGCACGCGGCGCGGGCGATCCGCGCCCACCTCGCCCAGGCGGAGCGGCGCGGACGCGCGGCGGACCTGCGGCTGATCCGCACCCTGGCCGAGCTCGGCGCGGGCGAGCCGTCGGACGAGTGGTATGGCCGCATCTTCGCCCATGCCGGGGCGGACCAGCTCGCCGGCGAGGTCACGCCGGAATACGCGCTGCTGCCGCGCGCTGGGCTCGCCCACATCCGGCGGCTGAACCCGCGCATGAAGGCGGTGCTGCTGCTGCGCGACCCGATCGCGCGGTCCTGGTCGCACCTGCGTATGCTGGCGGAAGGCAGGAGCGACTTCGACCACCTCTCCGCCGCGCGCTCGCCCGACATCCTGGCGCGCGCCGACTACGCCGCCACCATCGCCCGCTGGCGCGAGGCGTTCGGCCCGGAGACGCTGCACATCGAGACGCTCGACGCCATCGCCGCCGAACCGCTCGCCGTGCTGGAGCGGGTGTGCGGCTTCCTCGGCGTCGGGTTCGATCCGGCGTGGTTCCCGGAGGCGGCGCGGCCGGTGTTCGCCGGGCCGCCGGGCGAGATGCCGGCGGCCGTCGCCGCGGTGCTGAAGGAGCGCCTTGCCCCCTGCTACGAGAGGCTCGCCCGGATCCTGCCCGAGGTGGTGGCGCGCTGGCGCGCCGCGCAGGATGAAGCCCGGGCCTGAGACCGACTTCGCCCTGCTGCGCGCCCGGCCGCTCTCCGCCGGGCCGCCGCCCGAGGGGCCGCTTCCGCCCCGCCGCGAGCGCGACTACGAGACGCATCTGCGCACGCTGCTGCCCGAGTTCGCCGGCCGCAGCGAACTGCTGTTCGCCCATGCGGCGCTGATCGTCGCGATCCGCCGGCGCCTCGACCTTGCCGCCGACGTGCCGACCTTCGAGCGCCTGTGGGCTGAGGAGGGCGCCTTCCTGCGCGAGCATGTGTCTCTCCGCTGGCTCGTCTCGGCCTGCGACACCTTCGCCGACCACGCGGCCGACCCGGCGCGGCGCGCCCTCGCCATGATCGGCACGGTGCTGGTCAACGGGGTGAAGCTGCACGAGACCGAGCGGCTGATGCTCGGCCTTGCCGGGCAGCCGCTGCCGCCCGCCGAGGTGCCGAGCGTCGGGCTGTTCAGCGGCCTGTCGGCCTTCCAATACCAGCGCGGCGACATGGTGGCGAACATGATCGCGCGCATCCGCCGGGTCGCGTCGGAGGACGCCGTGCTCGGCCCCCTGCTCGAGGAGATGCTGGGCCGTCTGCTGCACCACGATACGGTGTACCGGCGTCTCGCCCGGCTGCGCGCCGCCCTCCCGCCCGAGCGGCG
>JANWXJ010000028.1 GCA_025055335.1 Acetobacteraceae bacterium | reverse complement strand
CGGACGACGAGTTCACGATCGCGATCTTGGGCTTCTCGAGATCCTCCCCGCCGATGCCGAGCGCCGCCCATTGCGCGCGGCGCACCGCCCAGTGCGAGGAGCCGCGGGGAAGGTTGCTTCGGAAGGGGCGAGGCATGGCGGAATCCGTCGGGTTCGGGCCATCGGAAGGGAGCGATGGCGGAGCGGGACAGGGTGCCGAGGGTGCGTTGACAAGGCAACACCGTGGGCCGCCGGGGGCAGGAAGGCGAGGCCCCGCGGGCGCGGCGGGTTGCGGCGCCCGCCTGGGTCGGTGCGGCCGTTCGGCGGTGTGGTGTCCCAGGGCAGGGCGGGCGTCTTTCGTCCCTGGCCGCCGTGCCGCCGGCCCGCAGGCGGCGGGCGAGCGACGTGATCGGGCCCAACCCGCGCGCGCCGTCAGCGCGACACCTGCGCGATCCAGTCGGCGAGGTTGTAGCAGGTGGCGATGCGGGCGATCCGCCCATCCCGGATGGTGAGGAACGCCCCGGCCGGCAGCACGTAGCGCTGGCCGCGGGCGGGCGGCAGCCCTTCCTCGGCGGCCAGATACTCGCCATGCACGGTGAACTCGGCGGCCGCCCGGCTGCCCGTCCGGTCCACCATCACCACGAGGTCGGTCAGATGCTCGCGGTAGGCGCGGTCCATCCGCGCCAGGAACTCGGCGAAGGCGGCCTTGCCGAGGCGGCGGGCGCCCTGGTTCGGGTCATGCGCAACGTCGTCGGTCAGCAGCGCCAGCATGGCGGCGCGGTCGCCGCGGTTGAAGGCGTCGTAATAGGCCCGCACCAGGGCCTCGGTGTCGGTCATGGGGTCTCCCGCCGGGGCTCGCTTGCCCCGCTTCCGGCCCGAACCTATGGTGCGCCGCCCCGCGACCCGGCAACCCCCTTCCCGGACACCGATGGAACCCGCCTCCGCCCGCCCGCCCTGCTTCCAGGAGATGATCCTGCGCCTGCACGCGTTCTGGTCGCGCCAGGGCTGCGTGATCCTGCAGCCCTACGACATGGAGATGGGCGCGGGCACCTTCCATCCGGCCACCACGCTGCGCGCCCTCGGCCCGAAGCCCTGGGCCGCGGCCTATGTGCAGCCGTCCCGCCGGCCGTCGGACGGCCGCTACGGGGAGAACCCGAACCGGCTGCAGCACTACTACCAGTACCAGGTGATCATGAAGCCCTCCCCGCGCGACGCGCAGGAGCTTCTGCTCGCCTCCTTCCGCGAGATCGGCCTCGATCCCGCGATCCACGACTTCCGCTTCGTCGAGGACGACTGGGAAAGCCCCACCCTCGGCGCCTGGGGCCTCGGGTGGGAGGTGTGGTGCGACGGCATGGAGGTGGGCCAGTTCACCTATTTCCAGCAGGTGGGCGGCATCCCCGTCGCCCTGCCCTCCTTCGAGATGACCTACGGGCTCGAGCGGCTGGCGATGTACGTGCAGGGTGTCGAGAACGTCTTCGCGCTCGACTTCAACGGCCGCGGCGTGACCTACGGCGAGGTGTTCCTGCGCGCCGAGCGCGAGTTCTCCGCCTTCAACTTCGAGCATGCCGACATCGCGCTGCTGTTCCGCCATTTTTCCGACGCGGAAGCCGAGTGTTCCTCGCTGGTCGGGAAGGGCCTCGCGCTTCCGGCCTATGACCAGTGCATCAAGGCGTCGCACCTGTTCAACCTGCTGGATGCGCGGGGCGCGATCAGCGTGACCGAGCGCGCCGCCTATATCGGCCGCGTGCGCGCCCTGGCGAAGCGCTGCTGCGAGGCGTGGGTGGCGGGCGAGGCGGCCTGAGATGCCGGAACTGCTGCTCGAACTCCTCTCCGAGGAGATCCCGGCGCGCATGCAGGCCCGCGCGGCGGAGGACCTGTGTTCGCTTCTCGGCAAGGCGCTGGCGGAGGCCGGGCTGCCGGCCTCGGACATGCGCGGCTTCCACGGGCCGCGCCGCATCGGCCTGATCGCCGCCGTGCCCGCCGCCACGGAGGCCGCCGAGGAGGAACGCCGCGGCCCGCGCGTGGACGCGCCCGAGGCCGCGCTGCAGGGCTTCCTGCGTTCCACCGGCCTGCCGCGCGAGGCGCTGGTGCAGCGCGAATCCGGCAAGGCGCTGCACTGGTTCGCCCTGATCCGCCGCGAAGGCCGCCCCGCCGCCGAGGTGATCGCCGCCGCGGTCCCGCCCGTGCTGCGCGCCTTCCCCTGGCCGAAATCCATGCGCTGGGGCGGCACCTCCTCCTTCGTGTGGGTGCGGCCCCTGCAGCGCATCCTCTGCGTGCTGGACGGCGAGACGGTGCGCTTCGACCTCCGCCACGGCGAGGACGACGGCCACGGCATCGCCTCCGGCAACCTGACGGAAGGCCACCGCCTGCTCGCCCCGGGCGCCTTCGCCGTCGCCTCCGCCGCCGGGCACGAGGCGGGGCTGCGCGCCCGCTACGTGATCCGCGACGCCGCCGAGCGGATGCGCGCGATCCGCGAGGGGATCGCCGCACTCGCCGCCGCCGAGGGGCTGGAACCCGTGCCGGACGAGGGGCTGCTCGCCGAGCTCGCCGGCCTCGTCGAATGGCCGGTGCCGCTGCTCGGCCGGATCGATGCCGCCTTCATGGACCTGCCCCCCGAGGTGATGCGGACGACGATGCGCGTGAACCAGCGCTACGTCTCGCTCCGGCACAAGGACGGCACGCCCGCCCCGCGCTTCGCGCTGGTGGCCAACATGGTGGCGCGCGACGGGGGGGCCGCCATCATCGCCGGCAACGAGCGCGTGCTGCGCGCCCGCCTGTCGGACGCCCGCTTCTTCTGGGACCAGGACCGCAAGGAGCGCCTGGAAAGCCGCCTGCCGCGCCTCGATCAGGTGGTGTTCCACGCGAAACTCGGCACCCAGGGCGAGCGGGTGAGGCGGCTTGAGGCGCTGGCCCGCCTTCTCGCGCCGATGGTCGGCGCCGAGCCCTCTCTCGCCGCCCGCGCCGCGCGGCTGGCCAAGGCCGACCTCGCCTCCGGCATGGTCGGGGAGTTCCCGGAACTGCAGGGCGTGATGGGCCGCTACTACGCCCTGCATGACGGCGAGGAGCGGCGGGTGGCGGAGGCGATCGCCGCGCATTACCGCCCGCTCGGGCCGGGCGACGAGGTCCCGCGCGAGCCCGTCTCGGTCGCCGTCGCGCTGGCCGACAAGCTCGACCAGCTCGCCGGCTTCTTCGCCGCAGGCGAACGCCCGACCGGCTCTGGCGATCCCTATGCGCTCCGCCGCGCCGCCCTCGGCGTGATCCGCATCCTGCGGGAGAACGGGCTGCGGCTGCCGCTGCGGCACCTGGTGGCGGAGGCGTTCCTGCTCTACCCCGCCGCCCGCGCCGCCGCCTCGGTGCCGGAGTTCGGGATGGCGGTGGCGACCGAGGTGGTGAACGCCGGCTGGCGCCCCCGGCCGGGAGCGGTGCATCCTCCGATGGTCGAGGCCTTCGCGCAGGGCGTCGTCCTCTTCCTGCTCGAGCGCCTGCGCATCCAGCTCCGCGCCGAGGGCGCGCGGCACGACATCCTCTCGGCCGCCATCGGCGCCGGGGAGGACGACGACCTGCTGCGCGTGCTCGCCCGCGCCGATGCGCTCGCCGCCCTCGTCAGCGGGCCGGAGGGCGCGAACCTGCTCGCCGCCTACACCCGCGCGGCCAGTATCCTCCGCGCCGAGGAGCGGCGCGACGGCCCGCATGACGGGGCGGTGGAGCCGGAGCTGCTCGAGGCGGCGGAGGAACGGGCGCTCGCCGTCGCGCTCGATGCCGCCGAACCGGCGGTGGCGGCGGCACTCGCCGCCGAGCGCTTCGCCGAGGCGATGGCGGCGCTGGCTGCGCTCCGCGCCCCGCTCGACGCCTTCTTCGACCGCGTGACCGTCAACGCCCCGGAGGCGGATCTCCGCCGCAACCGCCTCCGGCTGCTCAGCCGACTGCGGCGGGCGATGCACATGGTGGCCGATTTCGGCAGGATCGAGGGGTAGGGGAATCCGGGCATGGCGAAATGGGTCTATTCCTTCGGCGCCGGCCTGAACGAGGGGCGCGCCGAGATGCGCAACCTGCTCGGCGGCAAGGGCGCGAACCTCGCCGAGATGGCCGCGATCGGCCTGCCGGTGCCGCCCGGCTTCACCATCACGACCGAGGTCTGCACCGCCTATTACGAGAACGGCCGGCGCTATCCCGAGGGGCTCGAGGAGCAGGTCGAGGCCGCGCTGCGGCGGGTGGAGCAGGCGGTCGGCGCGGTGTTCGGGGATGCGAAGAACCCCCTCCTCGTCTCGGTCCGCTCGGGGGCGCGCGTCTCCATGCCGGGCATGATGGACACGGTGCTGAACCTCGGGCTGAACGACGCGACCGTGGAGGGTATTGCGGCCCGGGGCGGCGCGCGCTTCGCCTGGGATTCCTACCGGCGCTTCATCCAGATGTACGGCGGCGTCGTGCTCGGGGTGGACCACCACCGCTTCGAGGAGATCATCGAGCACGTGAAGCTCGACAAGGGCGTGACGGAGGACACCGAGCTCGACGCCGCCGACTGGCACCGCGTGGTGCACGGCTACAAGGAGATGGTGCGGGAAGTCACCGGCAGGCCGTTCCCGCAGGCGCCGCACGAGCAGCTCTGGGGCGCGATCGGCGCGGTGTTCGGCAGCTGGATGAACCAGCGCGCCATCACCTACCGCCGCCTGCACGACATCCCGGAAGGCTGGGGCACGGCGGTGAACGTGCAGGCGATGGTGTTCGGCAACATGGGCGACGACTGCGCGACCGGCGTCTGCTTCACCCGCGATCCCTCGACCGGGGAGAACGTGTTCTACGGCGAGTACCTGATCAACGCCCAGGGCGAGGACGTGGTGGCCGGCATCCGCACCCCGCAGCCGATCCTGAAGGCGAAGGCCAAGCCCGGCGAGCGCAGCATGGAGGAGGCGCTGCCCGGCGCCTTCGCCGAGCTGCTGCGGGTGCGCGAGGTGCTGGAGCGGCACTACCGCGACATGCAGGACATCGAGTTCACCGTCCAGCGCGGCAAGCTCTACATGCTGCAGACGCGGAACGGCAAGCGCACCGCCGCCGCCTCCCTCAAGATCGCGGTGGACATGGCGCGCGAGGGGCTGATCGACGAGGAGGAGGCGATCAAGCGCGTCAATCCCGGCGCGCTGGATCAGCTGCTGCACCCGACCCTCGATCCGAAGGGCAAGCGCACGCTGCTCGCGCGCGGGCTGCCGGCCTCCCCCGGTGCGGCCTGCGGCGCGGTGGTGTTCAGCGCCGACGAGGCCGAGGCCCGCGCCGCCAAGGGCGAGGCGGTGATCCTCGTGCGCATCGAGACGAGCCCCGAGGACATCCACGGCATGCACGCCGCCAAGGGCATCCTGACGACGCGCGGCGGCATGACGAGCCACGCCGCCGTGGTGGCCCGCGGCATGGGCCGCCCCTGCGTCGCGGGCGCCGGCGGCATCACCGTGGACTACGCGGCACAGGCGCTCTCGGCCGGCGGCCACATCGTCCGCGCCGGCGAGACGATCACGCTCGACGGCGCGACGGGCGAGGTGTTCCTCGGCGCCGTGCCGATGATCGAGCCGAAGCTCTCGGGCGATTTCGCCACCCTCATGGGCTGGGCGGACAAGTTGCGGCGGATGAAGGTGCGCACCAATGCGGAAACCCCGACCGACGCCGAGACCGCCCGCCGCTTCGGCGCCGAGGGCATCGGCCTCTGCCGCACCGAGCACATGTTCTTCGACCCCGGCCGAATCGGCGTGGTGCGGCAGATGATCCTGGCCGAGACCGAGGCCGGCCGGCGCGACGCCCTCGCCCGGCTGCTGCCCTTCCAGCGGCAGGACTTCATCGAGATCTTCCGCATCATGGCCGGGCTGCCGGTGACGATCCGCCTGCTCGATCCGCCGCTGCACGAGTTCCTGCCCCACAAGGAGGAGGAGATGCGGGAGGTGGCCGAGGGCCTCGGCACCGACATCGCGACCGTCAAGCGCCGGGCGGCCGACCTGTCGGAGGCCAACCCGATGCTCGGCCACCGCGGCTGCCGCCTCGGCATCACCTACCCCGAGATCTACGGCATGCAGGTGCGCGCGATCTTCGAGGCGGCGATCGCGGTGAAGCAGGAGACCGGCGAGGCCCCGCACCCCGAGATCATGATCCCCCTCGTCGCCATGACGCGCGAGCTCGAGATCACGCGCTCCGAGGTGAAGCGCATCGCCGAGGAGGTGTTCGCCGAGACGGGCGAGCACATCCCCTATTCCGTCGGCACCATGATCGAGCTGCCGCGCGCGGCGCTGATCGCCGACCGCATCGCCGAGCACGCCGACTTCTTCTCCTTCGGCACCAACGACCTGACGCAGACGGTATTCGGCCTCTCCCGCGATGATGCGGGCAAGTTCCTGCCGCTCTATGTGGAGAAGGGCATCCTGCCGAAGGATCCCTTCGTCTCGATCGACCCGGAGGGCGTCGGCGCGCTCGTGCGCATCGCCGCCGAGAAGGGGCGGAGCGCCAAGCCCGACCTCAAGCTCGGCATCTGCGGCGAGCATGGCGGCGATCCGGCCTCGATCGCCTTCTGCGAGAAGGTCGGGCTCGACTACGTCTCCTGCTCGCCCTACCGGGTGCCGGTGGCGCGGCTCGCCGCGGCGCAGGCGGCGCTCTCGGCCGGGGGCGTGGACCGCACCGCCTGATGCGGCCGGGCGGGACGAGGCGTGTGGCGATCGTCCTGCCGCCCAAGGAGCGCTTCGCCGCCGCCTGCGCGGGCGCGGTCGCCCTCGTCGTGCGCGATCTGGCCCGCGCCACGCCCGCGGGCTGGTCGGCCGAGGTGCTCGGCGCCGATCCGGGCGGGGAACCCTTCGCGGGCGCCGCCTTCCGCGCCCTCCGCCCGCGGCTGCTCGACGCCGTCCCGGGCGGGCGCAGCGGCGCCTTCGCCCGCGCCGCCGCCCGCACGCTCGGCGCCGATCCGCCGGACGTGATCGAGGCGCACAACCGCGCCCCGCTCGCCCTCTCGCTCGCCGCCGCCTTGCCGCGCACCCCCGTGCTGCTCGTGCTGCACAACGAGGCGCGGACGAGCGAGGGCCTCGCCACGCCGGCGGAACGCACGGCCGCGCTGTCGCGCCTTGCCGGAATCGTCTGCGTCTCGGAATTCGTCCGGCGCGGGGTGGCCGAGGGGGTGCCGCCCGAACTCGCCGCGCGCGTCCACGCCATCCCGAACGGGATCCCGCCCGAAGCCATGCCGCCGCCCGCCGCCGTGCGGGAGCCGACGATCCTGTTCGTCGGCCGCCTCGTGCCCGAGAAGGGGGCGGATGCCTTCGTCGCCGCCTGCGCCCGCGCCTTGCCTTCGCTGCCCGGCTGGCGGGCCGAGATCGTCGGCGCGCGCTGGTACGGCAAGGGGCGGGATTCCCCCTACGCCGCCGCCGTCCGGCGCGAGGCCGCCGCCGCCGGCATCGCCGTGGCCGGCTTCCGGGACAATGCCGAGACGCTCGCCCGCATGGCCCGCGCGGCGATCGTCGTGGTGCCGAGCCGCTGGCCGGAGCCGCTCGGCCGCGTGGCGCAGGAGGCGCTGGCCTGCGGCGCGGCGCTCATCTCCTCCGGCCGCGGCGGGCTTCCGGAGGCGACCGGGGAGGCGGCGCTGGTCGCCGATCCCGACGATCCGGCCGCGCTCGCCGGGGCGATCCTGCGGCTTGCCCGCGATCCGGAGCTGCGGGCGGACCTTGCGGCGCGCGGGCGGGCGCAGGTGTTGCGCTTCGCGATGCCAGCCATCGTCGGCAGGTGGACCGCGCTGCGGACATCCCTGCTGGGAGAGGGGCGGCAGCACGAGGGTGGACATGCCGCCTGAGCAGGGCTGGCCCGTCTTCGTCCTGTCGCTCGCGGACGGCGTTGCGCGGCGTGCGCCGCTTCTTGCCCGGCTTGCCGAGGCAGGGATTTCCTGCGAGGTGATCCCCGCGCTCGACGGGCGCGCCGGCCTGCCCGCGGAAGCGGAGGCGCTGATCGACCGCGATGCCGCCCGCAGGCGGATGGGACGCCCCATGCGCGACGCGGAGTTCGCCTGCGCGCTCAGCCACCTCGGCATCTATCGTCTGATCGCCGAACGGCGCCTCGCGGGCGCGGTGATCCTCGAGGACGATGCCGTTCCCCTCCCGGGGTTCGCCGCCTTCCTCGCCGCGGGCGCGCACCGCCGCGCGCCCTTCCTGCAGTTCTGCTACGGCAGCGCCCGGGTGATGCGCGGAACCGAACGCGAGGCGATCCCGGGCGTCGTGACGTATGAGCTTGCCCTGCCCGCCGCGCTGACGGTCGCCTACAGCGTGTCGGCGCCGGCGGCCGCGGCGCTGCTCCGCGCCGCGACGCCGGTCGCCGCCACCGCCGACTGGCCCTGTGACACGACGCGGCTCGGCGCGCGGATCGTGGTGCCGAAGCTCGTGCACCGTCCGACCCCCTCGGTCGTGCCCTCCACCATCGGCGGGGCGCGGCGGGCGCGGGATCTCGGCCTGCCCGACCCGAAGATGCGCCTGTCCCGCTTCGTCAGGCGGGACTACTGGCGCCGCTGGTGGCGGAAGCGGGGCTCCTTCTGGCTGCCCGAGGAGCCGGGACCTGCGTGACCGAGGCGCCGCCCGGGCAGATCCGGTCTCAACAGCGCTCCCGCTGCGGTGCGCGCGGCCGTCCGGCATCCTTCCGCACCGGCGGGCCGCCCGCCGGGCCGCGCTGCGCGAGGGGGCGCCGGGCGCAGCGCGCTCGGGTTTGGCATCGGCGGTTCCCCTTTCCCGCCTGCCCGGGGCTGCGGGGATTGCCGCCGGCGCACGGCCGCAACCTGGACCGCCCCGGCACGTTCGGCGCGATGGGCCGGGCGATGAGCGGCGCCGAATGCGTCTGAGCCCTCTCCCGAGAGCGGATCCGCGCCCTGGCCGCGGAACGCGGCCTGCCTCGCGCCCTCCTGCCCGAGGACGGCACGAGTCCCCGTCCAGGCTCCGTGCCTTCGGCGCCACCGGCGCCGCTCCTGCGATGGCTCCGGCAACCGATGCGCCGCACGAGGCGCGGGCCATTCGCGGGCCGCCGCGCAAGCTTGCGCGCGGCCCCTCCCCGGCGCGCGAACCCGCCCACCCGGTCGCCTGCGCGGGGGCCTGCCGGCTGTCGCGCGGGGCGGCGGCGCTGGCGCGAGCCCGGGGTGGAGCGGCTTGCGGATCCGCCCGTCGCGCCGGAGGATGGAGCGGGATGAAGACCGGCGCGGCCGCAGAATCCAAACGGCAGCAGAGGCCGAGCCCCCGCGCGGGCGGGGGCTGCGCCCTCCTGCGGCACTGGCGCGGGAGCTCGGCCTCGCCGCGCCTGCCGCACCGGTCGGCGTGCTGCGCGAGTTCTGCCGGACCGAGGCGCCGCTGCCGCGCCAGAGCCAGATCCTGCAGCCGGCGTCTCGGGCTTCGCGTTCCGCCGCCCGCTCCGATGTCGCGCCTCGGCGCGATGCGCCTTGCGCGCCGGAGCGGCCGCGCCGGGCCGGGCGCGGGGCGGGCGGGCGCATGATCGGCCCCCTTCCCGCCCTGGCGCGGCACGCCGCTCCGCTCGTGTCAGCGGCCGCCCTGGCCCTGCCGGTGCTCGTGATCGTCTCGCGCTCTGCGGCCGAGGCGGTGCTCGGCCTGCTCGCGGCGGCGATGCTGGTTCGGCTGGCGCTCGGGCGCGCGGCTGAAGCGTGGCGCGCGCCTTGGTTCCTTGCCGCCTGCGCCTACTGGGCCTGGCTTGTGCTTGCCACCCTGCTCGCCGGCGCCTCCCTCGAGCGGCTGGCCGTTGCGCTCGCCTGGATCCGCTTTCCCCTCGCGCTGCTCGCCGTCTGCTCCTGGGCCCTTGGTCCCGAGGCGATGCGTCGCCACGCCCTGTGGGTGAGCGGCGGGGCCTCGCTGTTCGTCGCGCTCGAGACCTGGGCCCAGTTCCTGCTCGGCCGCGGCCTGACGGGTACCGGCCGCGCCCTGCCCGGCTATCTCTCGGGGCCCTTCGCCCGGCCGCGCGTCGGGGCCTATCTCGGCATGCTGATGTGGCCGGCGCTGTTCGCGGGCGTGTCGGCCCTCATGCGCCAGGGCCTCGCCGGGGCGGCCGGGGCGGCGGCGGTCTGCGCGTTCGCCTTCGGAGCGGTGCTGCTCAGCGGACAGCGGGTGATGGCGATCAGCGTGCTGCTGCTTCTGCTGGCCGGGGCGCTGCTGCTGCCGGCGCTGCGCCGGCCGGTACTCGCCGCCGTCGCCGCAGGCGCTCTTCTCGCCGCCGCCGCGCCACTCTTCGCCCCCGACGCCTTCGCCCGCTACGCGGAGCAGTTCCCGCGGCTGATCGCAGGCTTCGGCGACTCGCACTACGGCCAGATCCTGGCCCGCACCCTGGCGATCGCCGAGGCCTCGCCCTGGATCGGCCACGGGGCGGAGGCGTTCCGCCACCTCTGCCGGGATCCGCGCTTCTTCGTGGGCTGGGGCGGCGCCGGAGACGGTGGCGGGGCCGAGATCTGCGTGCCGCATCCGCACAACCACTACCTCGAGGCGCTGGCCGACGGCGGCATGACGGGCCTGCTGCTGTTCGGCCTGTTCCAGGGGCTGCTTGCCCTTGCGCTGCTGCGCGGGCTTCTGGCCGGCGGGCGGGATCCGGTGCTCGTCGGGCTGGCCCTGCCCGTTCTGCTCTCGGTGTGGCCGCTGCAGACCTCGGCCGCCTTCGCCGGGATCGAGAGCGCGGGGCCGCGCACCTTCATCGCCGGCTGGGCGCTTGCCGCCGCCGCGGAGGCGCTGCGCCGGCGGGCAGGGCCTACATCCAGCGCCTGACGCGCGCCGCATAGTCGGCGTAGTCCTTGCCGAAGCGGGCGAGGAGGTAGGCTTCCTCCCTCGCCACCACCAGCCGGTCGAGCAGCCCGTACAGCACCGCCACCGCAAGCCACGCCCAGGCGCTGCCCGACATCAGCGCGATGCCGGCGGCGACGATGAGGAACCCGAGATAGATCGGGTTGCGGCTGACGCGGAACGGCCCGTGCGTGACCAGCGCGCGGTCGGGCCTGTCGGGCCTCGGGTCGGTGCGCGCGGCGAGCATGACGACGAGCGCCGCCACGATCAGCCCGAGCCCGACCAGCGCCACCGCCAGCCCGAACTCCACAAGCGGCGGCGCGATCGCCACGGGCAGCAGCCGGTGCAGCCCCCAGGCCGCGCCGACGCAAAGGAGGAACCACACGGGCGGCGGCACCTTCACCCCGGGGCCGCGGTCGGGCGGCGGCGGCGGTTCAGCCATGGGCGGCAGCCCGAAGCGGGCGGGGAGCCGGCGGGACGGGTCGGGCATCACGCATCGGGCAGCCTCATCCAGTCGGGGATGCGGGGGGTCAGCACCGCCTCGCCGCAGGCAAGGGCAGGGGCGCGCGCCGCCTCGAGCCGCAGCAGCGCGATGCCGAGGCCATCCCGGCCGGAGCGCATCTCGCCCGCCTCCGCCCCGTCCAGCAGCACGGGCGCCCCGCGCGGCGGCAGCGGGCCGGAGACCGCGACCGGCACGAGGCGCCGCTTGAGCAGGCCGCGGTATTTCGTCCGCGCCGTCAGTTCCTGGCCCATGTAGCAGCCCTTGGTCCAGGAGACGCCGTGGAGCTCGTCGAAGCCGGCCTCGAGCAGCACCGACTTCCCGGCCTCGAGATCGCGCGAACCGTCGGGCAGGCCGAGGGAAAGGCGATGCAGGTCGTAGGCCTCGGTGCCGTCCGGGGCGGCGGGGGCCGGCAGCAGCAGCCGCCACCCGGCGGCGGGGTGGCGGGGGTCCCGCACCGCAAGGCCCGGCGCACCGGCGGCAGGCGCGCCGGGCGGGCCCTCGGCATCTCCGGCCCCCTCCCCCCAGGCGGCATGCACCGCATAGGCCGCCGAGGCATCCTCGAGCGCCACCTTCGCCCGCAGGCGGTAGCGCGACAGCAGCCGCACGAGCATCGGCGCCTGCCCCCGCTCGCACTCGAGCAGCAGGCCATCGGCGGCGGCGAGGACGAAGAAATCCGCGAGCCACTTCCCCTGCGGCGTGAGCAGGGCGGCGAAGCGCGCCTCTCCGGGCGCGATGCCGGCGACGTCGTTGGAGACGAGGCCCTGCAGGAACGGCACGGCATCCGCCCCCCGCACCGCCACCACGCCCCGTTCCGGCAGATACGCGAACCCCATGGCCCAGCAGGTGGCAGGGCGCGGGGTGCGGCGCAAGCGGGGGCGTGGTAGGGACGCCCCCGAGACCATGCGGATCCTGTTCCTCGCCCATTCCCGCCTCGGCGACGCGGTGCTCTCCACCGGGCTGCTCCGCCACCTGCTCGACCGCCACCCGGAGGCGCGCATCACCATCGCCTGCGGGCCGGTGGCGGAAGGGGTGTTCGCGCGCATGCCGAACCGGGAGCGCACGATCATCCTCCGCAAGCGCCGCTTCGGGCTGCATTGGCTGCCGCTGTGGGCGGAGTGCGTCGGCACCCGGTGGGATCTCGTCGTGGACCTGCGCGGATCGGCCTTCGCGTTCCTGGTGCCGGCGCGGCGGCGGGCGGTGATGCGCGGCGGGCGGCGGCCCGGGCACCGGCTGCTGCATCTGGCGGAGACGCTCGGGCTTTCGCCCGCGCCGCGGCCGGTGGCGTGGTGGAGCGTGGCCGACGAGGCGGCGGTCGCGCCGCTGCTCCCCTCCCCCTCGGGGTTCCTCGTGCTGGCGCCGACCGCCTCGCAGCGGGCCAAGATGTGGCCGGCCGAGCGATTCGCGGCACTCGCGCAGGCGCTGACGGCCCCGGACGGCCCGATGCCCGGCGCGGCGATCGGCGTGATCGCCGGGCCGGGCGAGGCGGAACGCCGCATGGCCGCGCCGCTGCTCGCCGCCCTGCCGGGGGCGAGGGACCTTGTCGGCAACCTGCCGATCCCGGAGGCGGCGGCGCTGCTCTCCCGCGCCGGGCTTTTCGTCGGCAACGATTCCGGGCTGATGCATCTGGCGGCGGCGACGGGCGCCCCGACGCTCGGCCTGTTCGGGCCGACCCATGCCAGCCAGTACGCGCCCGTCGGGCCGCGGGCGCAGGCGGTGCTGGCCGAGGGACCGGAGGGCGAGACGCCGATGGTGCGGCTGCCGGTCGCGGAGGCGCTGGCGGCGGCGAAGCGGGTGCTGGCGATGACGGAAGGGCGGCAGCACGCCGGGGCGCCGGCCGGAACGGACCCGGCGTGATGGCCGGTGCGGCAGGCGTGGAGGCAGCGGCGCGGTCGGCTCCGGCAGGGGGGCGGGCCGCGGAGGGCGACAGGACCGCCCGCCCCGTGCTGCACCTGCTGGCCGGCGGCCGCCACGGCGGCGCCGAGACCTTCGCCACCGACCTCATCTGCGGCCTGGCCGAGACGGCCCCGCAGGCGGTGATCGCCCGGCCCGCGCCGGAGCGCGTGGCGCGCCTGCGCGCTGCCGGCGTGACGGTGATCGAGGACGCCCTGCCCTACGCCCTGCCCGCCCCGCTCGGCCGGTGGCTGGTGGCGCGCCATGCCGCGCGGCTCAGGCCCCGCGCGGTGGTGGCCTATATGGGCCGCGCCGCCGCCGTCGCACCGCAGGGCGCCATCGGCTGGTTCGGCGGCTACTACGACCTGAAGCGCTACCGCCGCTGCCGCCACCTCGTCGCCATCACGCCGGACATGCGGGCGGATCTCGCCCGGCGCGGGGCCGACCCCTCGCTGGTCCACCTGATCCCGACCTTCGCGCGGCTGGAGGAGGGGGAGGCGGTGGAGCGCGCGGCGCTCGACACGCCCGACGACGCGAAGGTGATCCTCTGCCTCGCGCGGCTGCATCCGAAGAAGGGGCTGGATACGCTGCTCGACGCGATGGCGGCGGTGCCGGGTGCGGTGCTGTGGCTCGCCGGGGAGGGGGAGCTGCGCGGCGCGCTCGAGGCGCAGGCGCGGCGGCTTGGCATCATGGACCGCGTTCGCTTCCTCGGCTGGCGGGAGGACAAGGGCGCCCTGCTGCGCGCGGCCGACGTGCTGGCGGTGCCCTCCCGCTACGAGCCCTTCGGCACGGTGGTGATCGAGGGCTGGCAGGCGGGGGTTCCGGTGGTGGCGGCCCGCGCCGCCGGCCCGGCGGCGACGATCCGCGACGGCGAGACCGGGCTTCTCGTGCCGGTGGACGACGCGCCGGCGCTGGCTGCGGCGTTGCGCCGCGTGCTCGAGGACAGGATGCTCGCGCTCTCGCTCGCGCTCGCCGCGAAGGAGGAGGAGGCCGAGCGCTTCTCGCGCGCGGCCGTGCTCGCCGCGTGGCGGGCGCTGATCGAGAAGGTAGCGGAGGAGGAACGCCGATGATCTTCGACCTGGTGCTGGTGGGCGGGCGTGTGGTGCTGCCCTGGGGCGAGGAGACGACCGACATCGGCGTGCGCCAGGGCCGCATCGCGGCCTTGGGCGACCTTTCGCGCGCCGGGGCCGAACGCAGGCTCGACTGCCGGGGCCTGCACATCCTGCCCGGGCTGATAGATGCGCATGTGCACCTGCGCGATCCGTTCAACGGCGTGTGGGGGGACGCGCAGGTGGAAAGCATCCCGACCGGCACCAAGGCCGCGATCCTGGGCGGCATCTGCACCGTGTTCGACATGCCGAACACCTCGCCCGCCATCACCGATTCCGCGCGGCTGGCGGAGAAGCGCGCCTACCTCTCGGGGCGGGCGTGGTGCGACGTCGGGCTCTATGTCGGGGCGACCAAGCGGAACATCGCGAACCTCGCCGCCCTGGAGGCGGAGGCGAATGTCTGCGCGATCAAGGTATTCGCGGGTTCGTCCACCGGCGATCTGCTGGTCGAGGACGACGCGTCGCTGGAGGCGGTGATGCGCAGCGGCGTGCGCCGCGTCTGCTACCATTCCGAGGACGAGTACCGCCTGCAGGCGCGCGCGCCGCTCGTCTCGGGCGGCGGGCCGCATGCGCTGCATGCCGAATGGCGCGACGTGGAGACCGCCTTCCTCGGCACCCGGCGGCTGATGGCGCTGGCGCGCAAGACCGGGCGGCCCGCGCATATCCTGCACGTGAGCACGGCGGAGGAGCTCTCCTACCTCGCCGAGTTCCGCGACATCGCCACCGTCGAGGTGCTGGTGAACCACCTGACGCAGGTGGCGCCGGAGGCCTATGAGCGCCTCGGCGGCTATGCGGTGATGAACCCGCCGATCCGCGACCGCCGGCACCACGACGCCGCCTGGGCGGCGATCGCCGACGGCACGGTGGATGTGGTCGGATCCGACCACGCGCCGCACAGCCGGGAGGCGAAGGAACGCCCCTGGCCCAAGACCGCCGCCGGGCTGACGGGGGTGCAGACGATCGTGCCGGTGATGCTCGAGCATGTCTCGGCCGGGCGGCTGTCGCTCTCCCGCCTCGCCGACCTGATGGCCGCCGGCCCCGCGCGCGTCTATGGCCTGGCCGGCAAGGGCCGGATCGCCGCCGGCTTCGATGCCGATTTCACCATCGTGGACATGGGGGCGAGGCGCGAGATCACCGAGGCGTGGATCGCCACCCCCTGCGGCTGGACGCCCTTCGCCGGCATGGTGGTGCGCGGCTGGCCGCGCATGACGGTGCTGCGCGGCCGCGTGGTGATGCGGGAGGACGAGGTGATCGGCCCGCCGAGCGGGATGCCGGCGCGCTTCGTCGGCACGGGGGTGAGGCATTGAATGCCGCCCCGCCGCGCGAGGACCGCGCCGCGACCCCGGCCGAGGCCCTCGCCACCCGCCGCTCCGTCCGCGCCTTCCTGCCGACCCCCGTGCCGCGAGAGACCGTCGAGCGCATCCTCGCACTCGCCGCCCGGGCGCCTTCGGGCACCAACATGCAGCCCTGGGCCGTGCAGGTGGTGGCCGGGGCGGCGAAGGATGCCCTGTGCGACGCCGTGCAGGCCGCCTTCGACGCGGGCGATCCGGGCGAGCCGGAATGGCAGTACTACCCGGACCCGTTCTTCGAGCCCTACCTCTCCCGCCGGCGCAAGATCGGGTGGGACCTCTACGGGCTGCTCGGCATCGGGCGGGGCGACAAGGCGCGGATGCACGCCCAGCACGCGCGCAACTTCCGCTTCTTCGGCGCGCCCGTCGGGATGATCGTGACGATCCACCGCGACCTGAAGATCGGCTCCTGGCTCGATCTCGGCATCTTCCTCGGCGGCATCTGCACCGCGGCGCGCGGCGAGGGGCTGCATACCTGCCTGCAGGCCGCCTGGGCGCCCTATCACCGGATCATCCGCGCACAGCTGCCGATCCCCCCCGAGCAGACGGTGGTCTGCGGCGTGGCGCTCGGGCACGAGGACACCGCCGCCCCCGAGAACGCGCTGCGCACGGAGCGCGAGCCGGTCTCGGCCTTCGCCCGCTTCCACGGGCTGTAGCGGGCGGTTGACGCGGGGCGGGGCAGCCCCAGATGGGGCGCAGGAAAAGGGTTTCGCGCCATGCCCGCCCGCAGCCTCCGCGCGCTCCATCCGGCGCTGCGCGACGACATCGCCGACCTGACGACGCATCGCCCGCTGCCCGGGCCGCGGCTGCCGATGCTTGACCCGTTCCTCTTCCTCAACCACCACGGGCCGCAGATCTATCCGCCCGGCAACCGCGGCCTGCCCTTCGGCCCGCACCCGCACCGCGGCTTCGAGACGGTGACCTTCATCCTGGAGGGCGAGCTTGCGCATCTCGACAGCGGCGGGCACGAGAGCGTGATCCGCTCGGGCGGCGTGCAGTAGATGACGGCCGGGCGCGGCCTGGTGCACGCCGAGATCTCGCCCGAGGGGTTCAAGCGCGCGGGCGGGCCGCTCGAGATCCTGCAGCTCTGGGTGAATCTGCCGTCGCGGCTGAAGATGACGCCGCCCGCCTACACCGGACTGCAGGCGGAGGAGATCCCGAAGGCCCGGGCGGGCGAGGGCGCGGTGCTGGAGCTGATCGCCGGCCGTTTCGGCGGCCTGCGCGGCCCGGTCGAGAGCCTGACCGGGGTGTTCATGTCGGTCCTCCGCCTCGCTCCGGGCGCGCGGGCGGCCCTGCCGGCGCCCGCCGGTCGGACGGTGTTCCTCTACGCCGTGCAGGGCGGCTTCGCCTGCGGCGGCGCGGAGGTGCCCGCCTTCCACCTCGCCGAACTGTCGGACGACGCCGAGGAGGTGGCGCTCGCCGCCGGTCCCGAGGGCGCGGTGGCGCTGTTCGGCCACGCCGAGCCGATCAAGGAGCCGGTGGTGGCGCACGACCCCTTCGTGATGACGACGCGCGAGGAGATCCTGCAGGCGGTGCGCGACTACCGGGCAGGTCTGTTCGGGGAGGTCCGCGCCGGCTGAGCGGCGAGGGCGCGCCGCCGCTCCCACTCCGCCTCCGCCTCCCGCCGCAGCATCGCCATGCAGGCGGCGAAGGACGGGTTGCCGACCCAGTGCGTGCCGCACACCTCCTCGCGGTAGCGGGCGAGATGGGCGGCGATGAAGGCGTCGCGCTCCGCCTCCGACGCGTCCACCGCCGCCGGCAGCAGGGCCAACAGCAGGGCGCGCCGCCGCAGGATCACGCCGCGTGGCGCTGGGCGACCGCCGCGAGCGCCCGGTATTCCGCCATCACCTCGGCGTTCTGGCCCATGATCTGCTCTCCGAGGGCGGCGAACTCGCGCATCATGCGCGCCTGCTCCTCGGGCGGCAGGTCGATCAGCTCGCCGCCGTTCTGCGTCCATGCGGCGTTGGCCCGCGCGATCGCCTCCGTCGTCCAGGCGAACAGCTCGCGGTCCACCCGCGCGCCCTCCTCCTGCATGGCGGTGCGGATGTCGGCGGGCAGGCGGTCGAACCAGCGCTTGTTGACGAGGAACACCGACACGACGATCGCCGGGTGGATCTGGGTGACGTAGCGCGCCGCGTCCCAGAAGCGCAGCGCCGACAGCACCGGGATGCCGGCGAGCAGCCCGTCTATCGCGCCCGACTGCAGCGCCGGCATCACCTCCGAGAGCGCCATCGGCACGGCGGTGGCGCCGAGATGCTCCATCGGCCGCGTCTGCAGCGGCGAGGCGAAGGTGCGTATCTTCTGGCCGCGGAAATCGGCGAGGGTTCGGATCGGCCGGCGGGAGAGCACGACCACCGGGCTGTTGTAGAAGATGCCGATGCCGGCGACACCGCGCCGCTCCAGCATCGCCAGGGCGCGGGGGCGGTACTCGGCGTCGGTGATCACGCGCTGCAGGTGCTCGGGGCTGCGGAACAGCCCCGGCGCATCGAACACCTGCATGCGCGCATCCACCGGCACCACGAAGGAGGTCGGCGTGACGAAGGATTCGATGGTGCCGAGCACGAGGCCCTCCACCATGCGCGGGATCGCGCCGAGCTGGCTTGCCGGGTAGATCTCGCTCCGGAGGCGTTCGCCCGCGCGCGCCTGCAGCGCGGCCTGGAAGCGGCGGAGCCATTCGTGCTGCACGTCGTTGATGGTGGCCGAGGCCATCTTCATCACCGGCGCCTGCTGCGCGGCGGCGGGCGGCGCGGGGAGGGCGGCGGCGCCGAGCAGCGCGAGGCCATGGCGGCGGGAGAGCATGGGCATGGAAGCCTCCTCGGGGTTGCGGCGCGGCGTCATCCTCCGCCGAGCCAGAGGGACAGCGACGGGATGTAGGTGATGCAGGCGAGTGCGGCGCATTGCACGGCGATGAAGGGCAGCACGCCGCGGTAGAGCTCGCCCACCGGGATGCGGAACATGGACTGCAGGATGAACAGGTTCAGCCCGAAGGGCGGGGTGAACATGCCGATGGAGAGGTTCACCGTCATGATGATGCCGAAGTGGATCGGGTCCACCCCCGCATGCGTCACGATCGGCAAGAGCAGCGGCGTCAGCACCAGGATCGCCGAGGCCGGGTCGATCACGCAGCCGACCAGCAGCAGGAGGATGTTGACGGCGAGCAGAAGCTGCCACGGCGCGAGGTCGAAGCCGCCGATCCAGGCGACGGCCGCCTGCGGCACGCCGGAGGTGGTGAGCATCCAGCCGAACACCGCCGCGGCGGCGACGATCACGAGGATCTGCGCCGTCATCGCCATGCTGTTGCCGGCGATGCGGAACAGCTCGCGCGGGCCGATGTCGCGATAGACGAGAAGACTCACGAGCATCGCGTAGACGCAGGCGATGCCCGCGGCTTCGGTGGGAGAGAACACGCCGCCGTAGATGCCGCCGAACACGATCGCCGGCATGCCGAGCGCCCAGAGGCAGGAGAGCGTCGCGCGCGCCGCGCGGGCGAGGCTGAACGAGCCCTCCGCCTTCACGCCCGCGAGCAGCGCATGGGCAAGCAGGAAGGCGGCCATAAAGCCGGCGAGCAGCAGGCCCGGCACGATGCCGGCGAGGAACAGGCGCGGGATGGATTGCTCGGCCGTCACGCCGTAGAGGATCATGGCGATCGAGGGCGGGATCACGATGTCTATCCCGGCCGAGGCGGCGACGATCCCGGCCGCGAGGGGCCGCGGATAGCCCTGGCGGACCAGCGGCGGCAGCAGCAGCCGCCCGCAGGTGGCCGTGGCGGCCGCGGAGGAGCCGCTCATCGCGCCGATCACCGTCGAGGTGCCGACGGTGGCGAGCGCGAGGCTGCCCGGCACGCGCCCGACCAGCGCCTGCACCCACGCGACGATGCGCGCGGCGAGCCCGCCGCGCACCATCACCTCGCCCGCGAACAGGAAGAAGGGCACCGAGAGCAGGGCGAAGCTCTCGACGCCGCCGAACATCGCCTGGTGCAGCACGGTGGCCGGCATCTCTGCCACGAACGCGACGAAGGCCGCCGCCGCCGACAGCAGCACGAGATGGATCGGGAACCCGGCGAGGAGCAGCGCGGCCGGCAGCAGCGCGAGGGCGAAGGTCATCCCGTCGGGTCCTCCGCCGGGCCGGCGGCGAGCCGCAGCAGCCCGCCCGCGATCATCAGCAGGAAGCCGACCGGCAGCGCGAGGTGCGGAACCGTCATCGGGATGCCGCCGCCCATGCTCGTCAGGCCGATCGCGCCGATGGTGGCGAGATACTCGAGCGAGTGGACGAACATGAAGCCGAGCACGAGGACGGAGGCGAGCGCCGCGGCGGCGCCGACCGCCCGCTTCGCCCGCGCCGGCAGCAGCCCGACCGCAAGGTCCATCGAGAGATGCCCGCCGCGCAGCGAGACGAGCCCGGCGCCGAGGAACACGCCCCAGACCATCGTGAAGGTCATGATCTCGTCGGCGGCGGGAAGCGGCGCGGCGAAGACGTAGCGCGCCACCACATTGGCGAAGTTGATCGCGACCAGCGCCAGCATGGCGAGGGCGAGCAGCGCGCCGAGCAGCGCATCGCACCGGCGGAGCACCATGGCCAGCAGGGTCGCGCGCATGCCGTCTTCGCACCTCGCCCGCCGCATCGCGCGGCTTTCCCTTTACACCGCCGGAGGCCGTCCATAAAGTCAACCACAGCGGCGGTCCGGCCCAACCAAAACGAGGAATGGTCGGCTCCGCCGGCGCCGCCGAGGCTGAGGCAGAGACTAGGGGAGGCAAGACGAATGCTCGGTTCCCTCACGCGCCGCCGCCTGCTGTCGGCAACGGGCGCCGCGGTCGCGCTCGGCGGCGGCTACACCGCCTTCCTGCCGCGCGCCGCCGCGCAGTCCGCGCCGCGAGAGGTGCGGCGGATCGCCATCATGACGCCCGAGCGCGGCACCGACATGGGCTGGAACCAGGCCGGCATCACCGCCGCGCGCGCCGCGGCGCAGCGCCTCGGCGTGCAGCTCGAGGTGGCGGAGGGCCTCGGCTACCCGGACATCCGCCCGATCATGCGCGAGCTTGCGGCGAACGGCGCCGACCTCATCATCGCCCACGCCTCCGGCTACAACAACACCGCCTTCGAGATCGGCGTCGAGCGCAACGTGCCGGTGGCGGTGGTGGACACCCCGCGCAAGGTGACCCGGCCGGGCCTCGTGGTGGACTACACCCTCTCGGGCCACGAGGGCGCCTACATCGCGGGCGCCCTCGCCGCGCGGAAGACGCGCACGGGCACGCTCGGCATCGTCGTCTCGGGCGAGCCGCCGTCGTGGAACTCGCAGTCCCACGCCTTCGCGCAAGGAGCGCGCAGCGTGCGGGCGAACATCCCGATCCGCTACGCGGTGATCGGGCCTGCCGCCTTCAGCGACGCGCCGGGCGGCCGCCGCGTCGCCGAGGCGGTGATCGCCGCCGGCGCGGACATCATCTTCGGCCAGGGCAACGGCGCCACCATGGGCATGCTGCAGGCGATCACCACCGCCCGCGCGACCGACGGCGGGCAGGCGTGGCTGATCGACGTGATCGGCGACAAGTCCCAGGCGGCGCCCAACCACCTTCTCACCTCCGTGCTGTGGGACATCACCGAGACCATCATCAAGATGGTCGAGGACATCCGCGCCGGGCGCTTCGGCTCGCGCCGCTACACCATCGGGCTCGCCGACGGGTCGGTTCGGCTGCTCCGCACCCGCCACATCACCGACGCCGAGTGGGCCGAGGTGGAGGCGGTGAAGCAGCGCATCGTCTCGGGCCAGGTGCAGGTGCCCTATGTGGCGGATGCCGCCGCGGTGCGCGCGCTGATGAGCGACGTGCAGGCCCCCGCGGCGCGCTGAGGCGGGACCGCGCGCCGGACCATGCCGGAGGGGACGGGCGCGGCGACCACCGGGGCGGATCGCGGGCTCGACGTGCCGCTGGTCCGCCTGTCCGGCATCACGAAGCGCTTCCCCGGCGTGCTCGCGAACGACGAGGTGTCGTTCGACATCCGCCCCGGCGAGGTGCACGCCCTGCTCGGCGAGAACGGCGCCGGCAAATCCACGCTGATCGCGATCCTCTCGGGCGTGCTGCAGCCGGATTCGGGGCGGATCGAGGTCAATGGCCGGCCGGTGCGCATCGCCTCCCCGCGGGATGCGATACGCCTCGGCATCGGCACGGTCTACCAGCACTCCACCCTCGTCCCGACCCTCTCGGTCGTGCAGAACCTGATGCTCGGGCAGCGGTGGTGGCGGCCGCTCGGACGCGCTGCGGCGCTGGCGCGGCTGGCGGAACTCTCGGCCCTGCTCGGGGTGCGGGTGGATCCGGATGCGACCGCGGGTTCGCTCTCGCTCGGCCAGCAGCAGCAGGTCGAGATCGTCAAGGCGCTGTGGCGCGGCGAGCGCGTGCTGGTGCTGGACGAGCCGACCTCCATGCTCACGCCGCAGGGGGTCGAGGAACTCGGCCAGGTGATGGCGCGGCTTGCCGCGCGGGGCTTCGGGATCGTCTTCGTCAGCCACAAGCTGCAGGAGGTGCTCGCCTTCGGGCACCGGGTGACGGTGCTGAAGCTCGGCCGCAAGGCGGGCGAGATCCCGCCCGCGCGGCTCTCCGCCCTCTCCCCGGCCGAGGCGACGGCCGAGATCCTCGACCTGATGTTCGGCCGCGGCGCCGCCGATCCCGAGGCGCCGCGCCGCCGCGCCTCCACCATCCGCGCCGACGATGCGCCGCTGCTTGAGGTGGAGCACCTCTCGGCGGGCGAGGGCGCGGTGCAGGACGTCTCCTTCACCCTCCGCCCGGGAGAGATCCTCGGCATCGCCGGGGTGGACGGCAACGGCCAGAAGCAGCTCGCCGAGGCTCTGGCAGGCCAGCTCCGCGCCGAGGCCGGCCGCATCCGCTTCGCCGGCCGGGACATCACGCGGCTGCCGGTGGCGCGGCGGCATGCGCTCGGGCTCCGCTACCTGACGGACGACAGGCTTGGCGAAGGCACCGTCGGCGGCTTCGCGATCGGCACCAACCTCGTGATGAAGCGCGTGGGCGAGCCGCCCTTCTGGGCGGGCGGCTTCGAGCGCCCGGCGCGCATCGCCGCCCATGCGCGCGAGCTGATCGGCCGCTACGACGTCCGCACGCCGGGGCCGGAGGTGCCGATCGCCACCCTCTCCGGGGGCAACATCCAGAAGGCGCTGTTCGGGCGCGAACTGTCCGGGGAGCCGAGGCTGCTCCTCGCGAACAAGCCGACCTACGGGCTCGATGTCGCCAACATCCGCGCGGCGCGCGACCGCATCTCGGCGGCGGCGGCGGCCGGTGTCGCCTGCATCCTCATCTCGACCGAACTCGACGAGCTGCTGGAACTCTCCGACCGGATCGCGGTGATGTATCGCGGCCGCATCGCCGGCATCGTCGGGAACGGCCCGGATGCCGAGCGCGCCATCGGCCGGCTGATGGTGGGCGGCGCATGAGCGCGGCCGCCACCCCCGCCGCCGCGGCCCTGCCGGCCTGGCTGCGCGCGCTGGTGCCGCTCGTGCTCGCGCTCGGCATCGGCGCGCTGATCCTCGCCGCCCTCGGGCGCGACCCCGTGCAGTTCTTCGCCAATGTGCTGAACCGGGCGGTGTTCAACCGCTCCGGCCTGCAGGAGACGCTCGTGCTGATGGCGCCTCTCCTGCTGATCGCGGCGAGCCTGATCGTCTGCTTCCGCGCGGGGCTGTGGAACCTCGGGATAGACGGGCAGTTCCTGCTGGCCGCCACCTTCGCCTCGGCCTTCGCGGCCGCCTGGGTGGCGGCGCTGCCCTACTGGGTCGCGATGGCGCTGCTGTTCCTGCTCGCCGCCGCGGTCGGCGCGGGCTGGGCGATGCTGCCGGCGTTCCTCAAGGCGCGCTACGGCGTCAACGAGATCGTCTCGACGCTGATGATGAACTTCCTCGGCTTCGGCCTCTCCGCCTTCCTGATCAAGACGCTGTTCGGCGACCCAGAGCACCCCGCGCCGCAGACCACCATGCTGGAGGTGGCAGAGCGCCTGCCCCGCATCGGAGAGACGCTCGTGCATGTCGGCGTGGTGTTCGCCCTCCTCGTCATCCTCGCCGTGCATGTGGTGATGACGCGCACGGGCTTCGGCCTCAGGCTCCGCATCGTCGGGCACAATCCCCGCGCCGCCGAGCACGCCGGGCTGAACGTGCGGCGGCTGACCTTCGCGGTGTTCGCCATCTCGGCGGCGCTGGCCGGGCTTGCCGGCGCGGTCGAGGTGCTCGGGGTGCGCGGCGTGGTGCGGGCCGACTGGCATCCGGGCTACGGGCTGCTCGTGGTGCCGCTCGTCTTCCTCGCCCGCTTCCACGGGGTGGCGGCGATCGCCTTCGTGTTCGTCTTCGCGGTGCTGTCCATCGGCGGGGAATCGGCCGCCCGCCGGGCCGACCTGCCGAACGACTTCCTGCTGATCATGATGGCGCTGATCCTCGTCATCCTCGCCGTGACCGACCACGTGGCCTCCCGCGCGCGGGGCTGAGGGATGGACGCGCTGTTCACCAACGCCTTCCTGGTCGCCTTCGTCAGCGGCACCATCGCCGCCTCGCTGCCGCTGCTGCTCGCCGGCCTCGGCGAGCAGATGTCGGAGAAGGCGGGGGTGCTGAACCTCGGGCTCGAGGGGATGATGCTGGTCGGCGCCTTCTGCGGCTTCGCGGTGGCGCTGGAGACGGGGTCCTTCCTCCTCGGCTTCCTGGCCGGCGCCGCGGGGGGGATGGCGGTGGCGGCGATGATGGCGGCGCTCTGCGTCGCGCTGCCGCTCAACCAGATCGTCGTCGGGATCGCGCTGACGCTCGGCATGCAGGGGGCAACCAGCCTCGCGCACCATGTTCTCTACAGCCGGACCTTCCCGCGCCTGCCGCGCCAGCCCGAGGTGGCGCTGCCCCTCTTGTCGCAGATCCCGGTGCTGGGGCCGAGCCTGTTCACCCAGAACCCCGTCGTCTATCTCGCGCTGCTGCTGGTGCCGGCGGCGGCGTGGCTGTATCGGGCGACGAACATCGGCCTCAACCTCGCCGCCGCAGGCAGCAAGCCGGCGGCGCTCGACCTCGCGGGGGTTTCCGTCACGGCGACCCGGGCCTTCGCCGTGCTCGCCACCGGGGCGCTCGGCGGCCTCGGCGGTGCCTACATGGCGAACATCGGCGCCGGGCTGTTCGTGCCCTTCATGACGGGCGGCGCCGGCTTCATGGCGATCGTCATCGCCATGCTGGCGCGCGGGCGGCCTGCTTGGGTGCTGGGCGGGGCGCTGCTCGTCGGCTTCGCCACCTCGATCACCACGGCGCTGCAGGTGGCGGGCTTCAACATCCCGACCGATCTCGTGCTGATGCTGCCCTTCGGCACCATCATGCTGGTGCTGACGCTGTTCGGCCGCCGCGCGGGGCTGCCGGCGGCGCTCGGCCTGCCCTATCATCGGGGTGCGCGCTGACGCCACAGGAGGGAGACGGACGATGCCCGACACCAAGGTCTATCTGCTCGACGGCGGCAGCCTCGTGATCGACGGCTACCACGTGTACTGGAACAAGGGCCCGGCGGGAGAGGTGCGCTTCCCGGTCTATTCCATTCTGGTGGAGCAGGGCGACACGCGGATGCTGGTGGACACCGGCTTCGACTACGACCACGTGATGAGGGTGCTGCCCTTCGAGAAGCCGATGCAGACGAAGGAGCAGACGATCCCCGGCGCCCTCGCGAAGCTCGGCCTGACGCCGAAGGATGTCGGCATCGTCTTCAACTCCCACTTCCACTTCGACCATTGCGGCGGCAACCGCTTCTTCCTGCACGCCAAGAAGTTCTGCCACCGGCTCGAGGTGCCGCAGGCCTGCAACCCGGAGGTGTTCGAGCATCTCGGCTATTCCGACCTCGCCTTCTCGGTCGAGGCGTGCGAGGCGCGCGGCATGACCGACCAGATCCCGGAGGGCGCCACGCGCGAGAACACCCGCTTCGAAGGGGTGGACGGCGACGTCGAGATCCTGCCCGGCGTGCACATGATCTTCACCCCCGGCCACTCGATCGGCCACTACTCGATGCTGGTGAAGTTCGCCCGCCGCCGGCCGATGCTGTTCACGATCGACTGCGCCTACACGCAGAAGAGCCTCGAGACGCTCTGCCAGGCGGGCTTCCACATAGACCCGGTGGCCGGCGTGCGCTCCATGCGGCGCATCCGCGCGCTGGCCGAGGAGCACGACGCCGAGCTCTTCTACTCGCACGACATGGCGAACTGGCAGGGCTACCGCAAGGCGCCCGAGTTCTACGCCTGAGCAGCCCGCCGCCGCGGATGGCGCGCCCTACCAGCGCACCATCCCGGCATCGGCGTTGATCATCTGGCCGGTGATCCAGTGCGCCTCCTCGGAGGCGAGGAAGGCGACCGCCGGCACGATGTCCTCGGGCCTGCCGTGGCCCTTGATGGCCTGCAGCATCTCGACGAAGCCGAACGCCTCCTTGTGGGGGGAGGCCATCACGCCCTCGCTCGCCGTCAGGCCGGGCGAGACGCCGTTGACCGTGATGCGGTACTGCCCGAGCTCGGTGGCCAGGGCGCGGGTGAAGCCGAACACGCCGCCCTTCGCCGCCACATAGGCCGCCATGTTCGGCGTGCCGGCGAGGATGGTGTTGGAGATGATGTTCACGATCCGCCCGTAGCCCGCCTTGCGCATCGCATCCGAGGAGGCGCGGCACATCAGGAACACGCCATCGAGGTTGACGCGCATGATCCGCCGCCAATGCGCGAAATCCACCTCGTCCCACGGGGTGAAGGGCACGATCGCGGCGTTGTTCACCAGCACGTCGATCTTCCCGGCCTCCTTCAGCACCCGCGCGTGCAGGGCGGCGACGGAGTCCGGCTCGCCCACGTCGCACCCGACGGGCACGATGCCCCCGCCCGCCGCCTTCGCCATCGCCTCGGCCCCGGCCTCGTTGATGTCGGCGGCGAAGACGGTCGCGCCTTCGGATGCGAGCCGCCGCGCGATGGCCGCCCCGATGCCCTGCGCGGCGCCGGTGACGATCGCCACGCGCCCCTCGAAACGCCTGATGCTGTTCGCCATGCCCGTCTCCCTGTTCGGCCGCGTCGTCAGGCGGCGGTCAATCCCGGCGAGAGCCGTTCCATCACCCGCCGCTGCACCGCGAGCAGATGCGCGCGCATCGCCCGTTCCGCCGCATCGGCGTCGCGCGCGGCGATGGCGGTGGCGATGGCGCGGTGCTCGGCGTCGCGCTCGCGGATCCGCTCCGGGCAGTTCGACACCGCCGCCGCCACATGCAGCCGGGCATCCCGCCCGATGCGCCTGAGCTGCCCGTAGAGCTCGGCCGCCAGCCCGTTGCGCGCCCCGGCGGCGACGGCGAGGTGGAAGGCGAGGTCGGCCGCCCCGCGGTCGGCGCCGGGGGGGGTGTGGGACGCGCGCTCGATGCACGCCACCTCCTGCGGGCTCGCGCGCAGCGCGGCCAGCCGCGCGAGCGCCGGCTCGAACACGAGGCGGAGTTCGATCACCTCGAGCGGGTTGGTGCAGCGGACCAGCTCCTCGCCCGCGCCGGAGGCCGCCGTGCGGCGCGGGCGCCGGCCGATCGGCGGCGGCGGCAGCGCGCCTTCCGCCCGCAGCGCGAGCAGGGCGCGGCGAAGCCGGTGGCGCTTCACCGAAAGTTCCTCGGCCAGCGCGCGTTCCGGCGGCAGCGCCTCGCCGGAGGCGAGGCGGCGGCGGAGGATCTGCACGAGGGCCTCGGTCGTCGGCGGGGCAGCGCCCCTCGTTCGCTCTGCGGCGTGCGCTTGGCGTCGCATCATGGCCTCCCGCGCGCAGCCTACCGACCGGCGCGCGTGGTTGACAAGTTTGGTCGGCGCATGGTCGGCTTCCCCACCTTCGGGGAGGCTGCGGCGTGGCGGAACGGGCGTTCGACTACGTGATCGTCGGCGCGGGCTCGGCCGGCTGCACGCTCGCCTACCGGCTGGGCGAGGATCCCTCCGTCCGCGTGCTGGTGCTGGAGGCGGGCGGCTGGGACACCGATCCCTGGATCCACATCCCCCTCGGCTGGGGCCGCATCCTGCAGCACCGCCTGCACGACTGGATGTACGACGCGGAGCCGGAGCCCGCGGTCGCGAACCGGGCGGTGGAATGCGCGCGCGGCAAGGTGGTCGGCGGCTCCTCCTCCACCAATGCCATGGCCTATGTGCGCGGCAACCGCCGCGACTACGACCGCTGGGCGGAGCGCGGCCTCCGGGGCTGGTCCTTCGCCGAGGTGCTGCCCTACTTCAAGCGCCAGGAAAGCTGGGCCGGGGGCGAGAGCGCCTATCGCGGCGGCTCCGGCCCGCTCGGCACCCAGCCCTGCCGCTACGACGATCCGCTGGTGGAGGCCTTCGGCGAGGCGGGCAAGGCCGCGGGCTTCGGCTGGACCGAGGACTACAACGCCGAGACGCAGGACGGCTTCGCCCGCCTGCAGATGACGATCCGGAACGGCCGCCGCGCCTCCTGCGCCAGCGCCTATCTGCGTCCGGCGCTGAAGCGCGGCAACGTGAGGATCCGGACCCAGGCGCATGCGACGCGCATCCTCTTCGAGGGCGCGCGCGCGGTCGGCGTGGAATATGTGCGGGACGGGCAGCGGCTCCTCGCCCGCGCCGAGCGCGAGGTGCTCTGCTGCGGGGGCGTGATCAACTCGCCGCAGCTCCTCATGCTCTCCGGCATCGGCGATCCGGAGGCGCTGGCAGCGCACGGCATCCCGGTGCGCGTGGCGCTGCCCGGAGTCGGGCGGAACCTGCAGGACCACATGTCGGCGACCATCCTCTGCGCCCGCAAGGAGCCCGGGCCGTTCCGGGCGGCGCTGCGCTTCGACCGGATCGCCGCCTCCGTCCTCGGCGCCTATCTGTTCGGCCGGGGCTTCGCCGCCGACGTGCCGGGCGGCGTCACCGCCTTCCTCAAGACGCGCCCCGAGGCCGACCGGCCGGAGATCCAGTTCCTGTTCACCGCCGCGCCCTTCGGGGCCGGGCCGTGGTTCCCGGGCGTCGTCAAGCCGTTCGAGGACGGCTTCGCCTGCCGCGCCGTGCTGCTGCATCCGGAAAGCCGCGGCAGCGTGTCGCTCGCCTCGGCCGATCCCTTCGCGAAGCCGCGCATCCGGCAGAACTTCCTCTCGACAGATGCCGACCTGCGCACCCTGATCGCCGGGGTGAGGATGGCGCGCGAGACGCTGCACCGCCCGGAGCTTGCGCCCTTCCTCGGGCGGGAGATCGCGCCCGGAGAGGGGCGCGGCAGCGACGCCGGGATCGAGGCGCATATCCGCACAACCGCCATCACCGTGCACCATCCGCTCGGCACCTGCGCGATGGGGCCGGAGGGGGATCCGATGGCCGTCGTCGGGCCGGATCTCCGCGTACGCGGCGTCGAGGGGCTGCGCGTCGTGGACGCCTCGGTGATGCCCGAGCTTCCCTCGGGCAACATCAACGCCGCGGTGGTGATGATCGCCGAGCGCGCCGCCGACCTCATCCGCGGCCGCGCGCCGCTCGCCGCCGCGGCCTGACCAATCGCGCTTGCGGTCGGGGTTTCGGTCGCCTACCGTTCCCTCCCGGCCGAGGAGGACCGCCCATGGACACGCCGCTTCCGGACAGCAACCGCGATGCCGCGCTGCGCGCGCTCTACGCCGACCTCCACAAGCACAACCTCTTTCCGTTCTGGGCCAAGGCGTCGGACGTCGAGCACGACGAGGTGCGCCAGCTCATGGCCACGCCCAAGGCCGTGCCCTTCCTGTGGTCCTACAGGCGCGACATCGAGCATATCCTGAACCGCGCGGTGGAGCTCATCACCACCGAGGATTCCGACCGGCGCAGCGTCATCCTGGTGAACCCGGGCCTCGCGCCGCGGCGCGCCACGGTGTCCACCATGTACACCGCCTACCGCCTGAACGACGCCAACGAGATCATGCCCCCCCACCGGCACAGCCCGAGCGCGATCCGCTTCGGGCTCCAGGGCAAGGGGAACTTCACCGGCGTCGAGGGCGAGGACATCGTGTTCGGCCCGGGCGACATGGTGCTGACCCCGATCGACACCTGGCACAACCACGGCACGGTGGGGAACGAGCGGGCGCTGAACCTCTCGGTGCTCGACCTGCCGCTGGTCGAGACGCTGAACGCCGTCTCCTTCGACCACGACTACAAGGAGGGCGAGCGGCTGATGAAGAAGCAGTCCGCCCGCTTCCCGGAGAACTACTCGGAACGCATCTACGGCACGGGCGGGATGAGGCCGCGCTTCGTCAACCATGTGCGCGGCGCGGGCTTCTCCTCGCCGATGTACGTCTACCGCTGGGAGGCGATGCAGGCGATCCTCGACCGCCACGCCGACTGGGACGGCGACCCGTGGGAGGCGATCTCGGTCGAGTACATAGACCCGACGACGGGCGGGCCGGTGTTCAGGACCATCACCTTCTTCGCCCAGATGCTCCGCCCCGGCGAGCGCACGCTGCCGCTGCGGCAGACCGCCTCGCTGCTGGTCGCGCCCTTCAAGGGGAAGGGCCATTCCATCGTGGACGGCCAGCGCTTCGACTGGGAGGAGTTCGACACCCTCGCCGTTCCCGGCGGCTGCTGGTGCGAGCACGCGAACGGCAGCGACAGCGAGCCCTGCTACCTGTTCGTCGCCTCCGACGAGCCGGCGCAGAAGGCCTTCGCGCTCTACCGCCGCTGGGGCAGGACGAAATCCGGCGAGGTGGTCCGGCTTGCCTGACGCGAACCACCCGTCCTTCGCCCGCTCGCGCAACGCCTCGCTCGTCTCCCGGCTCGAGGTGCCGGGCGGCGGGCAGGTGTGGGTGGACGGTACTACGCTCTATGTCGGCCACATGCGCCCGCCCCACGGCACCACCATCGTGGACGTGGCCGATCCCCGCAAGCCGCGGGTGCTCGCCCACATCCCGATCCCGCAGGGCTGGCACAGCCACAAGGTGCGGGCGGCGAACGGGATCATGATGGTGAACCACGAGAAGTTCGGCCCCGGCAACGAGGAGTTCGGCGCCGGCTTCGCGCTCTACGACGTCTCCCGCCCCGCAGAGCCGCGGCTGATCGCGAAGCACCGCATGGGCGGCAAGGGCGTGCACCGCTTCGAGTTCGACGGCACGCTCGCCTACGTCTCGGCGACCGAAGAGGGCTACATCGGCAATTTCCCGGCGATCATGGACCTCTCCGACCCCGCGCGCCCGCGCGAGATCGGCCGCTGGTGGATCCCGGGCCAGCACGCGGCCGGCGGCGAGACGGACCCGATGCCGGAAGGCTGGCCCGCGCCGCGCTGCCACCACCCGCTGCGCCTCGGCGAGAGGCTCTACGTCTCCTACTGGCACCACGGCTTCTGGATCCTCGACATCTCGGACATGGCGAGGCCGCGGCCGGTGGCGCATGTGAACACCTCGCCCGCCTTCCCGCACCCCACCCACACCTGCCTGCCGGTGCCCTATCCGGTGAAGGGCCGGCGGCTAATGATCGTGGCCGACGAGGACGTGGCGAAGCTCTACCCCGCGCCGCCCGCCTTCCTGTGGTTCTACGACATCACCGACGAGACGACGCCGGTCCCGATCTCCACCTTCCAGGTGCCGGGGCTCGACGTGGATGGCTCGCCCCAGCCGCCGATGACGGGCTGCCACCAGCCCTCCGAGCGTTTCCGCGGCACCATCCTGCCCTGCGCCTGGTTCGCCATGGGGCTGCGCATCCTGGACTTCGCCGATCCCTTCGCCCCGCGCGAGGTGGCGCATTACATCCCCGACCCGGCGCCCGGCGCCGCGCGCGCCTCCTCCAACGACGCGACGATCGACGACCGCGGCCTGATCTACCTCGTGGACCGCATCGCCGGCGTCTCGATCATCGAATCCCCCGTGATGTCCTGACGGAGCACCCGCGATGGCGCACCCAGATGTCCGCCCGATCGGCAAGAAGAACCCGAACCTGCCCTTCCACCCCGCGGTGCGCGCGGGGGATTTCGTGTTCGTCTCCGGCCAGGTGTCGAAGGACGAGCACGGCAACATGATCGCCGGCACGATCGAGGAGGAGACGAGGCAAACCATCCTCGCGATCGAGCGCATCCTGAAGGAGGAGGGGCTGACGCTCGCCGACGTCGTGCGCGTCACCACCTACCTCGAGGATGCGCGCGACTTCGGCCGCTACAACAAGGTGTTCGCCGAGCATTTCAAGGACGCCGTGCTGGCCCGCACCACGATCGAGGCGCGCGCGGTGATCAGCACGAAGATCGAGATGGACGCAATCGCCTACGCGCCCCGCAGCAGGTGAGGAGAGAGCGATGCTGAAGCTTCTCGGCCGGGCCAGCTCCGGCAATGTGCAGAAGGTGATCATGGCGCTCGAGGAGATGGGGGTGCCCTACAGCCGCCTCGACTACGGCCGGCAGTTCGGCAACACCACCACACCCGAATACAAGGCGCTGAACCCGAACGCGAAGGTGCCGACGCTGCTCGACGGCGACCTCGCGATCTGGGAAAGCCACACCATCCTGCGCTACCTCGCGGCGCTGCACGCGCCCGCCCTGCACGGCGCGACGCCGGCCGAGCGGACGCATGTGGAACGCTGGATGGACTGGCTGCTCGCCACGCTGAACACGCCCTATGTCGCCGTGTTCAAGGACAGCAGGAAGCCCGAGGCCGAACGCGCGCCCGATTTCGCCGCGCAGGTCTCGGAGATGAACGCCGCACTCTCCATCCTCGAGTCCCATCTCGAGGGCAAGGAGTGGATGGCGCTCGGCCGGCCCACCCTCGCCGACATCGCGCTCGCCCCGATCGTCGCGCGCTGCCTCGACTTCCCGGTGGAGCGGCCGCCGCTGCCGAACCTTGGCGCGTGGTGCCGGCGCGTCGCCGCGCGCCCCTCCTTCCAGGTGGCGACGGGGGCGAAGCCCTCGACGCTTGCCGTCGCCGCCTGAGCGGACTGGGGGGCGCCGGGGCCGCGCGGCGCGGCCTCCGGCCGCCGAAGGGCGGGGCCGGTCCCCTGCTGCCGGAGAGGAGCCCGACCATCCGGGCGCCGGGGCCCGGGTCGCCGCTGGCCTGACGGATCCGGCCCCGCCGCGGCCCGCCGCCCCTCGGGCGCGCGGGCAAACGCTTGCACAGCCGCCGGCCCGCTGGCACCCTCCGGCGGATGACGGACCAGCCGGAGGAAACACCCCCATGCCCACGCGCCGCGCCGCCCTCGCCGCCGGGCTCGCCCTGCCGATAATCGCCCGCGCCGCCGCCGCGCAAGCCGCCCCGCTCCGCGTCATCGCCTTCGCCGGCGCCTCCAACTGGCCGATCTGGGCGGCGCAGGCGAACGGCATCTTCGCCCGCCACGGCGTGGAGGTGGCGATGGAGTTCACGCCGAACTCGCGCGCGCTGTTCCGCAACATGCACGAGGGCCGCTTCGACCTCGCGCTGACCGCGATCGACAACATCCTCGCCTACAACTCCGGCCAGGGGGAGGAGCCGCTCTCCGGCCCCGTCGGCTTCGCCGCCCTGTTCGGGGTGGACAACGGGCTGCTGTCGGTGATGGCGCAGCCGGAGATCGGCAGCCTGCAGGCGCTTGCCGGGCGCAGCGTGTCGGTGGACGCGATGACGACGGGCTTCGCCTTCGTCCTGCGCGAGATCCTGGAGCGCGCCGGCGTCGTGGACCGCGTGACCTTCGAGGCCGTCGGCGGCGGCGCGCAGCGGCTGGCCGCGCTGCTCGAGGGGCGGCAGGCGGCGACGCTTTTGAACACCCCGCTCGACCTCGCCGCCGAGGCGCGCGGCATGCGCCGGCTTGCCCGCGCGGCCGAGGTGATCGGCCCCTACCAGGGCGTGGTCGGCATGGTGCGGCGCGACCGGCTGGAGGAGCTTCGCCCGCGGCTCGTCGCCTTCGCCCGCGCCTTCCGCGAGGCGGTGGCGTGGTGCGCCGACCCGGCGAACCGAGAGGGCGCGCTCGCCGCCTTCCTCGCCAACCAGCAGGGCAGCACGCGGCCGGTGGCCGAACGCGCCCACGCCGCGCTGTTCGACCCGGCGAACGGCATCTACCGCGACCTCCGGATCGACATGGAGGGCCTTGCCACCGTGATCGCGCTGCGCCGCAAGTTCGGGCGCGATCCGGGGCCGGCCGAGCGGCACCTGGACCTCTCGGTGCGGGCGGCGGCGCTGGCCTGAGCGGCCGGCCCCGCGCCGTCACGCCGGCCGGCGGGCCCTGAGGGCGGCGGCGAGCGTCCCGTCGTCCAGCACATCGAGCGCCCCGCCGATCGGCACGCCCTGGGCGAGGCGCGTGACGTTCACGCCGCTCCCGGCCAGCCGGTCGGAGAGGTAATGCGCCGTGGTCGCACCCTCGACGGTGGCGGGCAGCGCCAGGATCACCTCCTCCACCCCGCCGGCGGCGACGCGCGCGAGCAGCCCCTCGACCGCAAGCTGTTCGGGGCCGACGCCGCCGAGCGGGCTCAGCACCCCGCCCAGCACGTGATAGAGGCCGCGATAGGCCCCGCCGCGCTCGAGCGCCCAGAGATCCGCCACCCCCTCCACCACGCAGAGGAGCCCGCGCTCGCGCCTCGTGTCGGCGCAGATGCGGCAGGGATCGGCGGCATCCAGGTTGCCGCAGACCGAGCAGGGCCGCACGGCGGCGGCGGCGGCCTCGAGCGCCGCGGCGAGCGGCAGCATCAGCCGCGAGGGATCGGCGAGCATCCGCAGCGCCGCCCGCCGCGCGCTGCGCCGCCCGAGCCCGGGGATGCGCGCGAGCAGCGCGATCAGATGCTCGACCGGATCCTCGGCCACGTCAGAACGGCAGCTTCATCCCGGGCGGCAGGGCGAGGCCGGCGGTCGCCTTCTGCATCTCGGCGGCCATCGCCGCCTCCACCTTCGCCTTGGCGTCGGCATGGGCGGCGACGATCAGGTCCTCGAGCACCTCGCGCTCCTCCTTGTCGAGCAGCGAGGGATCTATCGCGATCCTGCGCATCTCTCCCTTGCCGGACAGCACCACCTTCACCATGCCGGCGCCGGCGGCGCCCTCGACCTCGAGCGCCTCGAGCCGCGCCTGCATCTCCTGCATGCGCGCCTGCATCTGCTGCGCCTGCTTCAGCATGTTGCCGAGATTCTTCATCAGCCCCTCCGGCCGGACCTCTCCGCCCTCATGCCAGAAAGCGGCGCCAAGGGCCACCGGCGCGCTTGCGCGGGGCCGCGCGCCGCTTTTCGCCTTCCTCAACCAGGACGACCTGCGGTTGCCCGACCACCTCTCCTGCGGCCTTGCCTTCCACGCGGCAGATCCGGCCGGCGTGTCGGTGGCGCCCACGCTGGCGCTGGCGAAGGGCACCGAGGCGGAGGGCCCGCCCGATCCGAGGCGCGACATCCCGCGGTTCGACGGCGTGACCCCCGACGGGCGCTGGGCACCGGAGGGGTTCTTCCTCGCCTCCTGCTGGTTCCTGCGGCGGGAGGCGGCGGAGGCCGTCGGCCCCTGGATCCCGGCGGGGGAGCGCGGCTCTCGCCCTCGCAGGAATGGCTGCACCGGGCGGCGGAGGGCCGTCGGCATCGGGGTGCGGCCGCGGATCACCGTGCTCTGCCTGCATGCCGGGGCGCGCCGGGGCACCTATGTCGCGCGGCGCTCGCCGGGGCAGGAGCGGGCGGCCGCCTGGGTGGCGGGCGGCGAGGCGGTGCGCGCCACCCTGTTCGAACTGGCCGCCCTGCAGCACGCCCGCGAGCAAGCCGCGGCGAGGCGCCGGCGGATCGGCCGGCGCCTGGTTTCGGCGCTGGCGCCCTTCGGGCTGCATCCGGATGCGGTGCGGCGCTGGATCGCCCGCATGGGCAAGGGGCGCTGGGTGGCCGAGGGGCATGCGCGCGGGCGGGCGGTGCCGGAACCGCCCGTCGGGCGGCGGATCCCGGCGGGGGATCCGGCGCTGTCGGGCGGCTTCGGCGCCGGCTGGCACGGGCCCGAGCCGGAGGGGCGCTGGAGCGCGGCGGGCGAGGCGGAGCTCCTGCTGCGCTCGCCCGCCCCGGGCCTCGTGCTCGTGCTCGGCCTCCGAAGCCTCGCCCCGTAGACCATGACGATCGGCCGCGACGGCCGGCCGGGGGGCACCGCCCGGGTCGGGCCCGACGGCACCGAGGCGAGGCTGCCGCTGCCCGAGGCCGGGCCGGTCTGCATCGGCATCGCGGCGGAACGCACCCTCCGCCCGAGCGACATCTCCGCCAGCGCCGACCGCCGGGCGCTCGGCGTGTTCCCCTCCTCTCTCGCGCTCCTTCAGCCGGGATCGGGTTCCGAGGCCGGCTCGGCATCGGGCGGGGCGAAGTCGGGCAGCTCCTCCGGCTCTTCCGGCGGGGGCGGAAGCCCGTAGGCGTCCAGCCTGCGGTCGCGCACCGCCTCGATCGCCGCGCCGGGGAAGGC
>JANWXJ010000162.1 GCA_025055335.1 Acetobacteraceae bacterium | reverse complement strand
GTAGTGCAGGTGGCTGAGAAGCAGATCCGTCACCTGCTCCGGAGCGACGCCCGCCGCGCGAAGCCGTTCCAGCAGCACCTGCCGCAGGCCGAAGGCGCCGGTATCGAGCAGGGCGATCCGCCCCTCGGGCCCGCGGGCCAGGGCCACGCTGCTCCATCCGAGCGTGCCGTTGTGCAGCGAGGCGCCGGGATAGCCCTGGGCAAGGAGTTCGACCGTCCATGTCATCCCCGTGCCCCTCCGCCCTCCTTCTCGACCAGAGCCCAGCATCACCACTACCCGGCGTCAAAGAAGCGAAGGGTCCGGCCGGCTTTCCGCCATGCGGCCCTCGGGACCGGCGTGCCCGAGAAGCTTCTTTGTGCGACGCAACATCAGGGTTAGGAAGAGGCCGCCACGAAACCGGGACGGGCCGAAATGGAGGACTGCAAGCGAATCGAACCCGCGCTCCAGGGGGGTGGCGCGCATGGCGCCTTCACCTGGGGCGTGCTGGACCGGATCCTGGAGGACGGGCGGATCGAGGTCGCCGCCCTCTCCGGCACCAGCGCCGGCGCGATGAACGCGGTCGCGCTAGCCGACGGCTTGACGCGCGGCGGCCGTGACGGCGCACGCGAGGCGCTGGCGCGGTTCTGGCGCGCGGTGAGCGACGCGGCGCGTTTCAGCCCCGTCCGCCGCGGGCTGCTCGATGTGCTGCTCGGGTGCTGGAGCCTCGATGCCTCGCCAGGATATGTCGCGCTCGACCTGCTCTCCCGCCTCGCCTCGCCCTACGATCTCAACCCGCTCGACGTGAACCCGCTGCGCGACGTGGTGGCCGCGCAGATCGACTTCGGCCGCGTGAACGCCTGCGACGCGGCGAGGGTGTTCGTCACCGCGACCAATGTCCGCACCGGGCTGCCGAAGGTGTTCCGCCAGGGCGAGATCACGCTCGATGCCGTGATGGCCTCCGCCTGCCTTCCCAACCTGTTCAAGGCCGTCGAGATCGAGGGCGAGGCCTACTGGGACGGCGGCTTCATGGGCAACCCGGCGCTGTTCCCGCTGGTGGACGAGAGCGACTGCCGCGACCTCGTGATCGTGCAGATCAACCCGATACGCCGCGACCGCGTGCCCACCTCGGCCGCCGAGATCCTGAACCGCATGAACGAGATCACGTTCAACGCCAGCCTGATCAAGGAGCTGCGCGCGATCGCGCTGCTCCGCCGCATGATAGCGGCGGAAGGGCTGGAGCACGAGCGCTACCGCGACATGCGTCTGCACCGCATCGGCGGCGAGGGGCTCGAGCACCTGTCGGTGTCCTCGAAGTTCAACGCCGAATGGGCGTTCCTCCTCCACCTGCACGACCTCGGCCGCGCCGCGGCCGACCGATGGCTCACCGAAACCTTCGACGACCTGGGCGTCCGCTCGACCTTCGACCCGGTGGCACTGTTCGACGAGACGCTGCGCGACCCGGAAGACGCCACCCGCGCCACGGCCGAGCAGGCGTAGGCGGGGGAGGCCGGCGCCGGGGCCGCAGCGCGTCCGGATGCCGGCACGCGCCGCACGAAGCCAGCGCCGCTTGGTCGGACTGCCAGGCATCCCCGTAGCGCTCGGGCTCCCGATCGCCCTCGCCTATCGCGGCGTGTCGGTGCCGCCGCTCGCGGCGGTCTCGGCGCTTGTGGCGGCCGCCTTCGCCGGCGCGCCGCTGCCCGGGCTCTACACCCAGATGTTCATGACCTCGGCGGGCGGCTTCATCGTATCCTTCTCCCCGCTGTTCCTGCCCGGCGCGATCGTCCGGCGGATGCTGGACGACAGCGGCGCGGCGACGGCGATCGCGCAGGGGCTGTTCGCGCGGCTCGGCGGCGGCCAGGCGATCCTTGCCGTCATGCCCGCCTGCGCCGTCCTCGCCTCTGGCGGCGTGTCGCCGTTCGCCGTCGCATTCGGCGATCTGTCCGATCGCGGCCAGCCTGTTCCGCGAGGCCGGCGGCCCGAAGCGCCCGATCCCGGCCGACGCACGGCGCCCTTCGCCCTGCCGCTGCCGCCGAGAACCTGACCGAACTGCTCGCCGGAGAGGCGGCGATGACGATGGACGCGACACAGAGCCGCGAGAGCATACGCCGCCTCCGCACGCTGAGGGAGGCGCGCCCCGAGGCTTTGCACCGCATCACCGCGATTGCGGCCGGCGGGCTCGACTCGCTGCCGCATACCGGCGCGGTGGTCACGCTGCCCCCGATCTGCGGGCCGAAGCACCGCCAAGCCTACGGCGACCCTGCGATGGCCGCGGTGGTTATCGCGATCGCGCCGCTCGTAGTGGCCATTCTCGCCTGGGGGCCTGCCCGGCACCTTCTGCTACCGGCGGACCGAGAATGCCCCTTGCCCGACCGGCATCGGCCGCCCCGCCGGCCGGGCGTGCGTCCGCCAAGCGCGGAACTCGGCGATCGTCCGTCGGCCGGCGCGACCAAGCCGGGTGCGCGCTGCGCTGGCAGCCCGCCCCGATCCCTGCCACGCTGCCGCGCCACAGCTGCAGGAGGCAAGGCATGATCGTCGAATGGCGGGCCTACAGGACGCGCACCGGCAAGACGCGCCAGTTCATCGAGATGATGAAAACGCGCGGCCTGCCGATCCAGGAGGCGGTGCAGGGCAGGATCATGGCCATGTACACCTACGAGTTCGGCCCGCAGGAGGAGGTGGTGATGCTCTGGCGCTACGACAGCCTCGCCGACCGGGAGGCGCGGCGCGCGCGGCTGGCCACCACCCCCGGCTGGGCCGAGTTCGTCGCCGAGGCGAGCGAACTCGTCGTGAGCCACGAGACGCGGCTGATGAACCCGGTCGAGCTATAGCCCGAGATAGGCCGCACGCACCCGGTCGGAGGCGAGGAGCTCGGCGCCCGAGCCCTCGGCCACCACCGCCCCGCCCTCGAGCACGATCGCGCGGTCGCAGATCTCCAGGCTGTCACGCACGTTCTGCTCGACGAGGATCATCGCCATCCCCTCGGCGTGCAGGCGCCGGACCACGCCGAACACCATCTCCACCATGGCGGGGGCGAGGCCGAGGGAAGGCTCGTCGAACAGGATCAGCTCGGGCTCGGCCATCAGGCAGCGGGCGATCGCGAGCATCTGCTGCTCGCCGCCCGAGAGGGTGCCTGCGGCCTGGGCGCGGCGTTCGGCAAGGCGCGGGAACAGCGCCATCACGCGCTCGAGGTTCGCCGCCTCCCGCGCGCGGGAGCGGCGGAGCAGCGCGCCGGTGCGCAGGTTCTCGAGCACCGAGAGAGAGGGGAACACCTGCCGCCCCTCCGCCACCTGGGCGATGCCGCGTTCGCAGACGCGGTCGGATGTCCAGCCGGTGATGTCCTCGCCGCGGTGGCGTATGCGGCCGGACATCGGCCGGACCATGCCGGCGATGGCGCGGATCAGCGTCGTCTTCCCCGCGCCGTTCGCGCCGATCACCGCGAGGAGCTCCCCCGCCCCGACCGACAGCGATGCGCCGTCCACCGCCACCGCGCCGCCGTAACCGGCGACAAGACGCTCGACCTCCAGCACCGGCGCGCTCACGCCGCGCCCCGCTCGCCGAGGTAGGAGCGGATCACCGCCGGATCGCGCGTCACCTCCTCGGGCGTGCCGTCGGCGATCTTCTCGCCGTGGTGCAGCACGACGATGTGGCGGGCGAGCGCCATCACCACGCGCATGACATGCTCGATCATCAGGATCGTGACGCCGGCGGCATTGACGGCGCGCAGCGACTCGACGATCGCGCCCGCCTCGCCGGCGCGGAGGCCGGCCATCACCTCGTCGAGCAGCAGGAGCCGCGGGCGGGTGGCCAGCGCGCGCGCAACCTCGAGCATCTTGCGGTCCGGCAGGGTGAGTTGGGCGGCGGGCATCCCGGCCTTCGGCAGCAGCCCGACGCGGGAGAGCGCCTCGCGCGCCACCGCCTCGGCGGCGGCGAGCCGGGATTCGCGCGCGAAGGCGCCGACCATCGCGTTCTCCAGCACCGTCAGTTCCGGCATGGGGCGGACGATCTGGAAGGTGCGGCCGATTCCGCGCAGGCAGAGCGCCTCGGGCGGCAGGCCCGTCACGTCCTCGCCGGCGAAGATCACCCGGCCCGAGGAGGGTTTCAGCGCTCCGGCGATCAGGTTGAAGCAGGTGGTCTTGCCGGCGCCGTTCGGGCCGATGAGGGCGGTGATCGAGCCCTCCTCGACACAGAACGACACCTCCGACACCGCGCGCAGTCCGGCGAAGTTGCGCGACAGGGCCTCGACGGCGAGCAGACTCATCGCCGCCCCCGCAGCAGCCGCGCGACCGACGGGCCGATCCCGGCCGGCAGGAACAGCACGACGAGCAGAACGAGCAGCCCGTAGATCAGCGTGTTCAGGCCGAACACCCCCGCCTCCTGCGCGAGATGTTCGGAGAGTTCGTGCACCGGCATGACGAACAAGGCGCCGATCGCCGGCCCGAACACGGTGCCAAGGCCGCCGACGATGGGGGCGATCATGATCTCGATCGAGATCGCGACCCCCATCATGGTGTTCGGGAACAGGCTGCCGTTCATCAGCGCGAACAGCCCGCCGCCGATACCCGTCATGCCGCCCGACAGCGCCGCGGCGGCGATGCGCATGCGCAGCACCGGCACGCCGGAGGCGCGGGCGGCGTCCTCGTCCTCCCGGATCGCCATCAACCGGTAGCCCATGCGGCTGTGGCGTATCGCAAGCGTGAGGACGAGCGCCGCCGTCAGCAGGAGAAGGAAGGCGAAGTAGAAGAACTCCGGCCCGCCGCGCAACGTGAGCAGCGGCACATTGCCGGGCGGCAGCGCCGGCAGGAAGAAGCCGCCCGTACCCCCGACGAAGGGCCAGTGCTCGAACAGGATGCGCGCGAGTTCGGCGGCGGCGAGGGTGAGCAGCGCGAAATACACCCCGCGCACCGCGAAGCGGAAGCCGGTCCAGGCGATGGCGGCGCCGAGTCCCGCGCACAGCAGCCCGGCAAGCGGCAGCCCCGCCCAGGGCGAGACCCCGAAGGTGACGAGCAGCACCGCCACGGTGTAGCCGCCGATGCCGATGTAGAGCCCATGCCCGATCGAGAGCATGCCGGCGAAGCCCATCATCAGGTTCCACGCGGCGCCGAAGAAGGCGAAGGCGAAGGCGAGGGCGAGCAGCGACAGGAGATACCCGTCGAGCACGAGCGGCCCAAGGGCGAGCAGGCCGGAGAAGGCCGCCACGGCGATCGCGCCGCGCCTCACCTCTGGCCCTCCGGGCTGCCGATGATGCCCTGCGGCCGGGCGAGCATGACCAGGATGAGCAGCCCGTAGGACAGGACGGACTTCATCGAGGGCGAGAGCACCAGCGCCGCCGCCGCCTCGGCCACTCCGATCAGCAGCCCGCCCAGCAGCGCGCCCGGAAGGCTGCCGATGCCGCCGAGGATGACGGTGATGAAGGCGATCAGCGTGAACTCTGGCGCGAGGAAGGGATGCGTGTCGAACAGCGGCGCCACCAGCGCGCCGGCGGCGCCCGCGCAGGCCATGCCGATCCCGGCGGTGACGGCATAGACATGCCGTATCCGGATGCCGACGACGGCCGCGCCGGTGCGGTTGTCGGCCGCCGCGCGGATGGCGCGCCCGAGGCGGGAGGCGCGGAGGAACGCCCACAGCAGCGCGACGATCAGCAGCGCCGCCGCCGCCGCCTGGCTGCGCACCGCATCGAGCCGCAGCCCGCCGATCCGGTACACCTCGAAGGAGGCGAGCGAGAAGATTCCCCGCGGGTTCGGCCCGAAGGCGACGAGATGCGCCCCCGTGATGACGAGCGCGAGCGCGATGAACAGGATGAACTGCACATGCGCCGGCCGCGCCAGGAAGTGCTGCACCAGGTGGAACTGCAGCAGATAGCCGATGAGGAACAGCAGCGCCGCCGCGGGCAGCACCGCGGCCAGCGGATGCGTGTCGAACGCCGCCCACAGGAAGTAGCCGGCATACATGCCGATCACCACCATCTCGCCATGCGCGAAGTTCACCACCCGCATCACGCCGAAGATGATGGTGAGCCCGAAGGCGATCAGGGCGTAGACGGCGCCCATCAGGACGCCGTTGGCGATGACCCCGGCGACCAGATCCATCAGCGGCGGTTGCGGAACGGCGTCAGCGGGTAGATCGCGCGCGCCTCGGCCACCTCGGCGGGGCCCACCACCTTCGGCTCCTGGTTCTGGTTCTGCAGCATCACGCCGCCGATGTTGTTGTTCTGGCCCTTCTCGTCGAAGCGGATCGGGCCGCCGTACATGATGTGGTCCTGGATGTCGGTCGTGCGCAGCGCCGCGTGCAGCGCCGCCGGATCGCCGGAGCCGGCGCGGCGGATCGCGTCCGCCACGATCTCCATCGCCTCGAAGCTGAAGCCGACGTTCAGCTCGAACCGCTCGTTCGGATACTCCCGCGCGAAGCGCTGCAGGACCTCAGCGGTGCGCGGGTTGCGCGGGTTGTGCCAGGGCACGCACACCATGTACTCGTCGCCGAAGCGGCCGACCGCATCCGTGAAGGCCTTCTCGTAGGGGCCCGGGCTGCCCGGGCCGATGATGGCCTTCGGCACGAAGTCCTGCCGCACCATCTCGCGCACGATCAGGATGGCGTCGTTCACGCGCGTCACCGGCATCAGAAGCTCGGGGTTCGCGGCCTTGGCGCGCGCCACCTCGGCCGAGAGGTCGCGCGCCGTCACGGCGTAGGAGAGCGTCTCGACGATCTGGATCGGGATGCCGAGCTGCGTCCACAGCGCCGAGACCGCCTGCGCGATGGAGGTGCCGAAGGTGTCGTTCACGTGCAGCAGCACGGCGGTGCGCGGCAGCTCCCCGGTGATCTGCCCGAACTCGCGGATGCGCTCCACCGCGTTGCGGATCAGCACATTCGCCGGGGTGAAGTTGCGGAACACCATGCTGAAGCCCTGCTCGGTGATCTGCGGGGCCGAGGCGATGTTGACCACGAGCGGGATGCGCGCCGGCTCGGCCGCCTGGGCGGCGGAGATGGTGGTGCCCGAATCCCACGCCCCGACGAGGACGGTGCAGCCCTCGCGGATCAGCCGCTCGGCCGCAACGCGGCCGTTCTCGGGGCGGGAGGCGGTGTCGGCGTGGATCACCTCCATGCGCGGGCCGCCGGCCTCCGCGATCATCCGCGCGCCAAGGTCGATGCCGCGCCGCGATGCCTGGCCCGGCACCGCCAGCACGCCGGAGGTCGGCAGGATCACCCCCACCTTCACCGGCGCCGATTGCGCGCGGATGGTTGCCGGTGCGGCGAGAGCGGCGGCGGCGCCCGCCAGTGCCGCGCGGCGTGTGATGCGGATCATGGCGACCTCCCCTGTCGTGCCTGCAGCGCCGTCAGCACCCGCTCGGGCGTGATCGGCAGTTCGGTGATGCGGACGCCGACGGCGTCCTCGATCGCGTTGGCGACGGCGGCGGCGATCGGCAGCATCGCGCCCTCGCCCAGGCCCTTCGCCCCGAAGGGCCCGGGGCCGTGGCCCTGCTCCTGGGTGATGGAGACGAACTCGGCCGGCAGATCCTCGGCGAGCGGGGCGCGGTATTCCAGCGCCTCGCCGTTCAGCAGCGTCGTGCCGTCATAGACCATGCGCTCGAACAGCGCCTGGCCGAGGCCCATGATCGCCGCCCCCTCGTCCTGCCCGCGGCAGGCGGCCTTGTGCAGCGCCCGCCCGGCATCGCCCGAGACGACGAGGCGCGGGACGCTCACGCGCCCGGTCTCGCGGTCCACCTCCACCTCCACCGCCGCCCAACCGATCTCCCAGAACACGCACGGCGTTTCGAGCGGCGCGCGCGGGTCGTGCCTCGCCTTGAAGAAGCCCTCGGCCGAGAACTCGAAGCCCGTGCCGCCGAAATGGCGCATCACCAGCGGCGCGAGCGGCACGCGCTCCTCCCCGCGCACCGCGTGCCAGTCCTCGAGCGCGAGTTCGGCGGGCGAGGCGTGCAGCATCTCGGCGGCGAACTCCAGCACCTGCGCCCGCACGCGGGACGCCGCCTGCGCCACCGCCTGGCCCATCACGGCGATGCCGGAGGAGGCGTTGGTGCCCTGGTCGAAGGGCACGGAATCGGTGTCGATCGGCGCGACCGCCACGCGATGGGCCGGCGCCCCGAGGATCCGCGCGACGATCCCGGCAAGCGCCGTCCTCGCGCCCTGCCCGATCTCGACCGTGCCGCAGTGGAGGAAGATGTCCCCGTTCGTCGAGACCTTGACGCGCGCCTGCGCCGGCTTGTTGACGCCGCCGCCGTCCTTGAAGCCGAGCGCGATGCCGAGTCCCCGGTTCGGCTGCCGGTTGGTCGAGCGCCAGCCGATTCGGTCCGCAACCAGCCTGAGGCCGGCGCCGAGGTCGGAATCGATCCCGCTCTCGCCCGGCATGTAGGGCTCGCCGAGGGAGAGCGCGTTCTTGAGGCGAATCTCCAGCGGGTCCATCCCGAGGCGACGGGCGATCATGTCGATCTGGCTCTCGCTCGCCCAGGCCGCCTGGGTGCCGCCGAAGCCGCGGAACGGGCCGGCGGGGGCGGTGTTCGTCATCACGCATTTGCACAGGCTGTCCACGTGGCGCCAGCGATAGGGACCGGGCGCGCGGTAGCCGGCCTTCTCGGCCACCAGAGGCGAGGCGTCGGAATAGGCGCCGGCGTCGAGCAGGATCTCGGCCTGCCGCGCGACCAGCGTGCCGTCCCTCGTCACGCCCGTCCGGAGCCTCAGGATCGCCGCGTGCTGCGTGTTGGTGAGGAAGCCCTCCTCCATCGTCAGGCAGAAGCGCACGGGCCGGCCCGTCATCTGCGACAGCCGCACCGCGATGGGTTCGGTCTTGCAGTTGTTCTTCGCGCCGAAGCCGCCGCCGATATAGGGGACATGGACGGTGATGCGGTTCTCCGGCACGCGGAACATCCGCGCGATCTCCTTCCTGAGCGGGAAGGGGTTCTGGCAGGAGGACCAGATCTCGATCCGCCCGCGCGAACAGTCGGCGACGGAGACGAAGGGCTCGAGATGCAGGTGGTGCATCCGGCTGAAGCGGAACTCGTCCTCGAACACGTGGTCGCACTCGGCGAAGGCGCCCGCATCGCCCATGCGGTAGCGGAAGGCGAAGCACACATTGGGCTCCGGCCGCGCCACCGCCGAGGCGCCCTCGCCGTAGTGCGGCACCATGCCGATCGGCGGTTCGGGGAAGAGTTCGGCGGCGCCGGGGGCGAGCGCGGCCTCGATCGTCGGCACCGGCGGCAGGGGCTCGATCTCCACCTCGATCGCGGCGCAGGCCTGGGCGGCCTGCCATTCCGTCTCGGCGGCGACGGCGGCGAGGATGTCGCCCTCGTAGCGCACGCGGTCGAGTGCCACGATCGGCTGGTCCTTGATGAAGTAGCCGTAGAACGGGACGGTGCCGGGCTCGATCGCCTCGCGCGTCAGCACCGCGTGCACGCCGGGCATCGCGCGGGCCTTCGTCGCGTCGATCCGCACAAGGCGGCCGTGCGCCACCCTGCTCCGCAGCACCTTGGCGTGCAGCATGCCGGGAAGGCGGATGTCGGCGGTGTAGAGGGCGCGGCCCGTCGTCTTCTCGAGCGCATCGGCGCGCAGCGGCCCGCTCATGCCGATGCTCCCGCCCGGGCGGCGATCTCCACCGCCTCGAGGATCATCTGGTAGCCGGTGCAGCGGCAGAGGCCGGAGGACATCCAGGCGGCGATCTCCTCGCGCGTCGGGGCCGGGTTGCGCGCCAGCAGCGCCTTCGCCAGCAGGATCATGCCGGGCGTGCAGTAGCCGCACTGGAAGGCCGAATGCTCCGCGAAGGCGCGGCGCACCGGATCCTCCTCCGCCACGCCCTCGATGGTCGTCACCTCCGCCCCCTCGGCGCGGAAGGCGAAGGTGGCGCAGGCGGCGACCGGCACGCCGTCCAGCAGCACGGTGCAGGCGCCGCACACCGCGCGCGAACAGGCGAGCTTGACGCCGGTGCACCCGAACTCCTCGCGCAGCAGTTCGGCCAGCACGGCACTCGTCGGGATCTCGCGCGTCACCTCGGCGCCGTTGAGGCGGAAGCAGAGCGTCAGCGTGCTCATGCGGCGATGGCCTTGAGCGCGCGGGCGAGGGTGGCGTGTCCGGCGGCGCGCAGCCAGGCGTTGCCCGACATCGGGTCGGCGAAGTCGCGCGGCAGGGCGGCGAAGGCGGCCGCGGCGGCGGCCTCGGCCTCGGCCGCCGGGGCGCGCAGTTCGGGCAGCGGCAGGAAGGCGGGCGCGAGGCGCTCGGTCGCGATGCCGGCGCGGCCGGAGAGGCGGCCGTCGGCCTCGCGCCGGAGGCAGAGGGCCAGCGTCATCATCGGCCGGAGCGCGCGCTCGTAGCGGAAGAGGAGGCGTTCGGGCCCGGCGATCAGGATGTCCGTCAGAAGGCGGTGCCGCGACGCCTCCCCGGCCAGGCGCTCGGCCGGAAGCGTCGTGCCGTCGGCGAAGCGCAGCAGCGCGCCGAGCGTGCCGAACAGCAGCCGCCCCTCGTAGCGCGGGCGGCCGGCCATCAGGTTGCCGCCGATCGTGCCGGTGAAGCGCACGCGCGCCGTCGCGATCCGGCCCCAGGCCTCGGCAAGGCCGGGCAGCGCCGCGCGCAGCGCGGGATCGGCCGCCCCTTCCGCGTGGGTGGTGCCGGCCCCGATCCTGAGCGTGCCGCCCGCAAGCGACACCCCGGCAAGCCCGCGCACCTGCGACAGGTCGGCGACTTCCCGGATCGCCAGCCCTTCCCGTATCTGCGCCACCAGATCGGTGCCGCCCGCCAGCGCCACCGCCCCGGCGGCGACGTGGCGCGACGCCTCCTCCACCGTCGTCGGCCGATGCAGGACGAAGGGCGGAAGCGCGTACTGGCTGGCGGCGACCAGCCCGCCTGCGACACGCATCATGGGCTCTGCCGCCTGCCGTGCATTCGGTGATCCTCCGCTTTGCTGGTGAAACGCCGAACAGCCCGTGAAGTGACGGTCGCGTGCCGAAGCCTTGGCTGTCAAGCGCGAGGCGCGCGGGGAAGGATGCGCGCCGCGCCTCGCCGATCCAGGGGCATCCCCCGCCGCGGGCAGGGGGCGCGCCAACCCGGTTCGGGCCCGCCAGTACGGAAAATCGTTTGCATTGCACCCTTCGGCCTCGGTAGCCTGGGTTCGGCCGTCGGGTACGCCGCCCGCCCGGAGGGAGGAAACCGAGCCATGTGCCTGTTCTGCAGCCCGCGGCAGCTGCGCGCCGCGCAGCCGTCCCGCCGCCGCCTCCTCGCCACCGCCGCCGCCGCCCCGGCCGCCTATGCCGCGGCGCGCGTGCTCGGCCCCGCCCCGGCCGCGGCGCAGCCCCGCATGGCCGACACGCTGATCGTCAACGCCAAGGTCGTCACGCTGAACCCGGCGCAGCCGGAGGCGGAGGCGATCGCGGTGGCTTCGGACCGCATCCTCGCCGTCGGCCCGCGGCGCGACCTCGAGGCGCATCGCGGCCCGGAAACCCGGGTGGTGGACGCGGGCGGGCGCACCGTCATTCCCGGGCTGATCGACGCGCATTCGCACTTTCTGCGCGGCGGCAACTCCTACGCGCAGGAGCTGCGCTGGGACGGCGTGCCGAGCCTCGCCGACGCGCTGCGTCTGCTGCGCGACCAGGCGCGCCGGGCCGGCCCGCCGAACTGGGTGCAGGTGGTCGGCGGCTGGACGCCGATCCAGTTCGCCGAGCGACGCTTCCCGACGATGGAGGAGATCGAGGCCGCGACCGGCGAGGTGCCCGCCTTCGTCCAGCACCTCTACGAGCGCACCTTCATCAACCGCGCCGGGCGGCGGCTGCTCAACATCACGCGCGACACGCCCGATCCCCCGAACGTCCGCATCGAGCGCGACGCGGGCGGCGAACCCACGGGCGTGTTCTTCGCCGTGCGCGGCATCGCCGGGCTGGTCGCGCTGTGGGAACGCCTGCCGCGCATGACGCCCGAGCAGCAGATCGCCTCGACGCGCATGTTCATGCGCGAGCACAGCCGGCTCGGCATCACCTCGGTGATCGACCCGGGCGGCGCGGGGCAGTTCTTCCCGCGCGACTACCAGGCGATCCGCGCCATGGCCGCCGAGGGGCTTCTGACGGTGCGCATCTCCTACTCTCTGTTCGCGCAGAGCGTCGGGCGGGAGATCGAGGATTTCCGCGCCTGGACGGGCATGGTGCGGCAGGGCGAGGGCAACGAGTTCCTCCGCATGCTGGGCGGCGGCGAATACCTGACATGGTCGGCGGTGGACGGCCCGCCGGCCGCCGAGCCGCTGGAGCTGCCGCCCGTCATGGAAAGCCAGCTCGAGGAGGTGCTGCGCCACATCCTGGCGCAGAACTGGCCCTTCCGCATGCACGTCACGCACGACCTGCCGGCGAGCCGGATCCTCGGCGTGCTCGAGCGCGTGCACCGCGACGTGCCGCTCACCAACCTGCGCTGGGCGTTCGACCACTGCGAGGGGATCAGCCCGCGCAGCCTCGAGCGGGTGGCGGCGATGGGCGGGGCGATATGCATCCAGAACCGCATGACGCTCTCGGGCGATGCCTACCACCAGCGCTTCGGCGCCGAGATGTCGGGCGATGCGCCGCCGATCCAGCGCATACGCTCCCTCGGGCTCCGGATGCCGGCCGGCACGGATGCCAACCGCGTGGTCAGCCACAATGTCTGGGTCGGGCTGCACTGGCTCGTCACCGGCCGCACCGCCTCCGGCGCGCCGCTGCTCGCCGAGCGCAACCGCCTCTCCCGCATCGACGCGCTGCGCGCCTACACCGAGGAGGCCGCCTGGCTCTCGCGCGAGGAGGACGTGAAGGGCCGCATCCAGCCCGGCATGTACGCCGATTTCGCGGTGCTGTCGGAGGACTACCTGACGGTCCCGGAGGAGCGCATCCCGCAGCTCCACTCGGTGCTGACCTATCTCGGCGGGCGGGTGGTGCACGGCGAGGGGCCCTTCGCCGCCATGGCGCCGCCGCCCGTGCGCGTCGCGCCCGACTGGATGCCGGGCAACCACAACCCGGGCTTCTGGCGCGCCGACCTCGACAGCCCGACGCGCTTCGCCCGGCGCGACGACACGATCCGCGTGCTCGGCGAGGATGGCGTCTTGTGGACGATGGGCGGCTGCGCCTGCGCCGCCGCCTGAGGGGAAAGGCGCGGCCGGCCGCCGCGCCGACAGACGGAGAGGGAACGAGATGACAGGACCGACCGCCGGCCGCCGCAGCCTGCTGGCCGCCGCCGCCGCCGCGCCCTTCCTGGCCGCCCAGGCCAGGGCCCAGGCCCAGCCGCCCGCCCCCGCGCCCGACCCGGCGCGGCCCATCCTGATCCGCGGCGCCACCGTGCTGACGATGGACAGCGCGATCCCCGACCTGCCCCGCGGCGACATCCTGGTTCGCAACGGCGCGATCGAGGCGGTGGCGGCGAGCATCCCGCCGCCCGAGGCCGCGGTGGTGATCGAGGGGGCGAACCGGATCGCCCTGCCCGGCTTCGTAAACGGCCACATCCACCTCGCGCAGGTGCTGCAGCGCGGCCTCTCCTCCAACCACTCCTTCGGCGAGTATTTCCAGACGATCGTGCTGCGCTACTCCAACCGCATGACGGTCGAGGACGTGGCGGCGGCCGACCTCGTCGGCGCGCTGGAGGCGCTGCACCACGGCGTGACCACGATCGTGGACTGGTCGCGCGAGACGATGAGTCCTGCCCATTGCGAGGCGGCCGTCGAGGCGCTGACCGACTCCGGCATCCGCGCCCGCCTGCTCTACACCGTGCCGCCGTCCACCGAAGCCGCGGTGCTGAACCGGCATGTCGAGCACGCGCGGGAGGTGCACGCGCGGCTCGGCGAGGGGCGGGTGCGCCTCGGCACCTGCATGCTGAGCGTGGAGCAGCTGCCGGTCGAGGTCGGGCTCGCCCATATGCGGCGCGTGCGGCCGCTCGGGCTGTTCACCTCGATCCACACCGGCGGGCTGATCTACCCGATGCGCCGGCCGCGGGCGATCGAACTCCTCTCGCGCGAGGGGCTGCTCGATTCCAACCTGCAGATCGTGCACGCCAACGCGCATGACGAGGACGAATACGCCCTCGCCGCCCGCGCCGGCGTGATGCTGAGCGCGACGCCCGAGGTGGAGCTGCGGATGGGCCACGGCCAGCCCGCGGCGTTCAAGGGGCAGGATGCCGGGATGCGCACGAGCCTTGGCACCGACATCCCGACGATGGTCGGCGGCTCGATGCTGGCGCAGGCCCGCATCATGCTGACGGCGGAGCTGCACCGGAACAACACGCGGGAACTCTCGGCCGGACGCCCTGCCCCTGCCTATGCGGTCACGCCCAGGCGGCTGCTCGAGCTCCTGACGATCGAGGGCGCGAAGGGTGTCGGGCTCGACCGCGTCACCGGCTCGCTCACGCCCGGCAAGCGCGCCGACATCATCCTGGTCGCGACGGACGCGCCCGGCACCCTGCCCGCGCTCGACCCCTACGGCACCGTGCTGTTCCACGCCGAGGCCGCGGACATCCGCACCGTCCTGTGCGACGGGCGGATCGTGAAGCAGGACGGGCGGCTGACCCACCCGGGCCAGGCGGCGGCCTACGGCCGCGCGGCGGAGCGGGCGGCGGCGATGGTGGAGCGGGCGCGGGCGGGCTGAGCGGCAGCCGCCCCGGCCGGCGTCATCGCCGGCGTCATCAAAATCAGTGGCGTCATCAAAGTTTCACGGGCCGGGGCCTCCCGCGCGGCTCCGGCCCTGTGGCAAGCGGGCGCCATGCCGGCGCGCACGGACCAGCCCGACCCGGAAGCCGCCCTCCACATCCTCGGCATCGCGCACGACTTCGGCTCCCGCCGCGTGCTGGCCGAGGTCTCGCTCGCCCTCGCGCGCGGCGAGGTGGTGGCGCTGCTCGGCGCCTCGGGCTGCGGCAAGACGACGCTTCTTCGCCTCGTGGCCGGGCTGCTCGCGCCGACGGCGGGGCGGATCGCGATCGCCGGGCGGGTGGTGGCCGCGCCGGGCCGCAGCCTGCCGCCCGAGGCGCGCGGCCTCGGCATGGTGTTCCAGGACTACGCGCTGTGGCCGCACCTGTCGGTCGCGCGCAACGTCGCCTTCCCGCTCGAGATGCGCGGCGTGCCGCGCGCCGAGCGCGAACGCCGCGTGGCCGAGGCGCTGGAGCGCGTCGGCCTCGGCGGCTTCGGCGGCCGCGCGCCCGGCACGCTGTCGGGCGGCCAGCAGCAGCGGGTCGCCCTCGCCCGCGCGCTGGTCGCCCGCCCGCCGCTGATCCTGTTCGACGAGCCGCTCTCCAACCTCGACAAGGAACTGCGCGACAGCCTCGCCCGCGACATCGCCCTGCTGCTGCGCGAGGAGCGGCTCTCCGCCCTCTACGTCACGCATGACAGGGCGGAGGCCTTCGCGGTCGCCGATCGCGTGGCGGTGATGGCGGGCGGCCGGATCCTGCAGGACGACGCGCCGGAAACCCTGGTCGCCCGCCCCGCCTCGCCCGAGGTGGCGCGCTTCCTCGATCTCGGCGCCCTGCTTCCGGGCGAGGTGCGCGGGCGGCGCTTCCGCCACGGGCCGAGCGGGCTGTCGCTTCCCGTCGCCGCGCCGGACGGCCCGGCCGAGGCGCTGCTGCCGCGCCGCGCACTCCGCCCCGATCCGGCCGGGCCGATCGCCGGCGAGATCGCCGGACAGCGCTTCCGCGGCGACGACGTGCTCGTCTCGGTGCGGCTCGCGGGTGGTGCGCTGCTGTCGGTCGCGGCGCCCGCGCGCCTGCCGCCCGGGCCGGTGCGCCTCGCCCTCGATCCGGGCGCGGCCACGGTGTTCGCCGGCGGCGCGGCCCACCCCGTTCTCTCGCCGATCCCCGAGGAGGCCTGACATGCCCGCCCGCCGCCACCTGCTGCTCTCCGCCCTCGCCGCCCCGGCGCTGATCGCCCCCGCGCGCGCCCAGGCGCCCCTCACGATCTACACCGCCGGGCCGCAGAACCTGATCGACAGCCTCGTCTCCGGCTTCCGTGCCGCAGGCGGGCCGGCGGCGAACGTGTTCCAGGCGACGACAGGCCGCGTCATGGCCCGGCTCGAGGCGGAGCGCGCCAATCCGATCGCCGATGTGGTGATCTCGGCCTCCTGGTCCTCGGCGCGGGATCTGAAGGCGCAGAACCTGCTGCTGCCCTATTTGCCCGCCGCTGCCGCCGCCGTTCCCCCGGCGCTGAAGGACGGCCACTACGTCGCCCAGGCCGTCAGCGGGCTTGGCATCGTGTGGAACAGCCGCTCGGGCACGCCGCGCCCGGCGGAGTGGGACGACCTCGCCCGGCCCGAGTTCCGCAACCTCGTCACCCTGCCCGATCCGGCCCAGTCCGGCTCCAACTTCGACCTGATCGCCGGGCTGCTCGCCGCCCGCGGCGACGCGGCGTGGGAGCTGTTCGCCGCGCTGCGGCGCAACGGCGCGATCGTCGCCGGGGCCAACCAGCAGGCGCTCAACCCGGTGCTGCAGGGCGCCAAGGCGGCGGTGTTCGGCGCGGTGGACTACATCGCGCTCGAGGCGCGCGCCCGCGGCGAGAGCGTGGAGGTGATCTTCCCCGCCTCGGGCACCGTCATCGCGCCGCGCCCGGCGATGATCCTCGCCTCCTCCCGCAACCAGGAGGCGGCGCGGCGCTTCCTCGACTACATGCTCTCCGACGACGGGCAGCGGCGGATCGCGCGGCTGTTCCTGATGCCCTCGCGCGCCGACATCCCGGCCGAACGCCCGACCATCGCCGAACTCCGCGTGCTCGGCTTCGACGAGACGGCGGCCGAGGCACGCCGGGCCGACATCCTCGCCCGGTTCCGGCAGGTGATGGGCGTCTGATGCGGGGCGGCGCCGCGGTCTCGCTCGGCGCTGTCGCGGCGCTGCTGCTGCTGATCGGGCTGCCTGTCGGGGCCATCCTGCTGCAGGCGGCATTCCCCGGCCTGCCGCGCGGGGATCTCTCGGCGCCCTTCTCGGGCGTGGCCGCGGCGCTGTCCGAGCCGCGGATCCTGGCGCTGATCGGCAACACGCTCGCGCTCGGCGCGGCGGTGTCGGCGGGCTGCCTTCTGCTCGCCGCCCCGCTCGGGCTGGTCCGGGGGCTGTGCCGCGTGCCGGGCGCCGCGGCGTGGGACGTGCTGTTCCTGATCCCCTTCATGATCCCGCCCTACATCGCCGCCCTCGCCTGGATCATGACGCTGCAGCCGCGCGGCTACCTCGCCCAGCTCGCGGGCTTCGACCTCGGCGGCTTCCTGTTCTCCTTCCCCGGCATCGTGTTCGTGATGGTGCTGAACCTCTATCCGCTCACCTATTTCGCGGTGGCGCGGACGGTGGAGGCGGCGGGCGGCAGGCTGGCCGAGGTGGCGCGGGTGTTCGGCGCCTCGCCCGCGCGGGCGCTGTGGCGCATCACGCTGCCGCTGGCCATGCCGGGGATCGTGGCGAGCCTGCTGCTCGTGTTCGCCATGGCGATCGAGGAGTTCGGCACGCCGGCCACACTGGCCGCGCGCACCGGCTTCCACGTTCTCGTCACCGGCATCTACACGCGCTTCTCCGACTGGCCGATCGACCTGCCGGGGGCGGCGGTGCTGTCGGTGGTGCTGATGCTCCTCGCGGGCGGGGCCTATGCCTTGCAGCTTCTCATCCTGGCGCGGCGGTCCTTCGTCAGCGTCGGCGGCAGGCCGGCCGAGGCATCCAAGGCCCCGCTCGGGCGCTGGGCGCTGCCGGTTCTCGCGGCCTTCGGCACGGTCACGGCGCTCGGCGTCGGGGTGCCGGTCGCGGCGGTGCTCGCCACCGCCCTCACGCGCACGATCTCGGGCGGCCTCGCGTGGGAGAACCTGTCGCTCGTGCATTTCGCCGCCCTGTTCGCCAACCGGGCCGGGGCGCTGACGGCGCTCGCCAACTCGCTGCTTCTCGCCGCCGGCGCGGCGGCGCTGACGGGGCTGGTCGGCGCCCTCGTCGCCTATGTGCTGAACCGCACGGAGCTTCCGGGGCGGCGGCTGCTCGATCTGCTGTCGCTGCTGCCGAACGCGATCCCGGGCATCGTCGTGGCGGTCGGGCTGATCCTTGCGTGGAACCAGGCGTTCTGGCCTGTCGCGGTGTACAACACGCCGTGGATGCTGCTGATCGCCTATTGCGCCCTGCTGCTGCCCTACCCCGTGCGCTACGCCACCGCCGCCCTGCAGCAGATCGGCCGCAGCCTGGACGATGCCGCCCGCGTCTCGGGCGCCGGGGTGGCGGCGCTGGTCGGGCGCATCCTGCTTCCGCTTCTGCTGCCCTCGCTCGGGGTGGCGATGCTGCTCGTGTTCGCGATCGCCACGCGCGAACTCGTCGCCTCCATCATGGTGGCGCCGGCCGGGTTCCCGACCGTCTCGACCTTCGTCTTCGCGCAGTTCGAGCAGGGCTCGGCAGGGGTGGGCATGGCGATGAGCGTGATCGCGATCTTCGCCTCGACGGCGATCCTGGTGGCGCTGGCGGCCGCCGCGCGGCGCGTGTAGTGTCGGGGCGGTGCGCAACCGCAGGAGGCGTGCTCGCGTAGAAAGGCAATCTTCACTGCCGGGGCGGTACATGGCGCCTGCGGTGCCCGGTCATATGGCGGGCATCGCCCGGCGGCACGTGCCCCCGCAGCGGAGTGGCAAGGAGTTCCTCTCGCATGACAGGCCCGGATACCGATGCCGGATGGCCTGGGCAGGCGTATCGCCTCACGCGCCGGGCGGCGCTGTCGCTTGCCGGGCTCGGATTGCCGGGGCTTGCCGCGGCAAGCGCCCTGCCTGCCGCCTGGGCCGCCTTCCGAGCGCGGTTCCTCGCGCCCGACGGCCGGATCGTGGACACCGGCAACGAGGGCATCTCGCACAGCGAGGGCCAGGGCTTCGGCCTGCTGTTCGCCGTCGCCGCCGGCGACCGCCCCTCCTTCGACCTCATCCTCGGCTTCGCGCGCGGCGCGTTGCGGCGACAGGGGGACAGCCTGCACGCCTGGAAATGGGATCCGTCCACGACGCCCCGCGTGCAGGATCAAAACAACGCCACCGACGGGGATCTCTACATCGCCTGGGGCCTCGCCCGCGGCGCGGCCCGCTGGCACGACCGCGCCCTGGCCGCGGAGGCGCGCGCCATCGCCCGGGATCTGCTGCGGCTGACGATGCGCGAAGCCGGCGGCCGACGGGTTCTGCTGCCCGGCGCGCAAGGCTTCGAGAACGGTTCGATCGTCCTGAACCCGTCCTACGCGGTGTTCCCGGCCTGGCGTTCGCTCAACATCCTGCTGCCGGATCCTGTCTGGGCGAGGCTCGAGGCGGACCATCTCGCCCTGCTGCGGGAGGCCCGCTTCGGCGAGCGTCTGCTGCCGCCCGACTGGCTTGAACTGCCGCGCAACGGCGGCCGGCCGGCGCCGGCCGGGCAGTGGCCGCCGCGCTTCTCCTTCGACGCGGTACGGGTGCCGCTGCTTCTCGCCTGGGCCGGACACGCCCGCCACCCGGCCGCGCGGGCGGCGGTGGCGTTCTGGTCCGATCCGCGGCTGCCCTATGTTCCGGCCTGGGTGGATCTGCGGGACGGCTCCCTCGCGCCCTTCCCCGCCTCCGCCGGCGTGATCGCGATCCACCGCCTCGTCGTCGCGCTGCAGCTTGGCGAGCGCCGCCTCGCCCTCCTGCAGCCGCCCCCGGACGAGGACTACTACTCCGCCGCCCTGCGGCTGCTCGTGCTGCTGGCGGCGGCCGATCTCGGCATCACTGTCGCCTGACGCGCGGTGCCCGCGGGAGAGAAGCAACGCGGCGTCGCCCCCCGGCATCCCGCCGCATTCACGTATTGCAAAGTGAAGGTCCCCGTCGGAAGATGTCGTTCGTCCAGGGCTGGCAGGGACGAGAAGGCGCGAGCCTCGCGGAACCTAAATCGGAGTTACGGGACCCGTTTCCCCTGGAACAGTATCTTGGGCGAGTGATGCAGGGCGCGATGCATACGGGATACGCGAGCGACATCGAGGCGCTGCTCCGCCGTGCCGGAGTTCCCGGCCTTCCCTACCGCCAGTTCCACAATCCCCCGACGCGCTGCAGTCCGGCGGAAGCCCCCGCCGAGAATGCGGCGGAACCGCCGCTAGTCGCCTCGGAGGCCGGTGATACGGCCGAAGTCGCTCCAGTTCCACCGATGGCCACCATCCGCCCGACGGAACCGATTGGCCCAGCCCGCGCCGCGAGCGCCGGCGCCGATAGGGAGCCGGCCGCTCTGGACCCGCCCGCGCTTCGAAGGCCCGCGATGATCATCGACTTCGCCCAACCGGCCGCGCCGCTCGCCGCCACACCCGATCCGGCCATCCGCCTTCCGCTGGCGGAGGCGGCCCTCGGGTCCGCGCCTCAGCCCCCCTCGGCGGAAGCCCTTTCGACGCTTGCCCGTCTCCGGCAATCCGCCGCCTGATGCCGCTGCTTCTGGTCGCCTCGCCCAAGGGCGGCGTCGGCAAGACGACGGTTTCCGCAGGCTTGGCCGATGCGTTCGCGCGGGCCGGGCGGCGCGTCATCGCCCTCGATCTCGATCCGCAGAACGCGCTCCGGCTGCATTTCGGCGTGCCGGTGCAGGACCACACGGGCTTCGTCGTGGCGCTGCCGCGAGGAGCCGACTGGCGGGCGTTCCTGCGGCCCACCGAGTCGGGCGTGCTGCTGCTGCCCCATGGCGGGTGCGACCTGCGCAGCGCGCTTGACCTGCACGCGGCGATCGGGCGTGAGCCGGATCTGCTTGCCGCGCCGGTGCGGCAGATGCTGGCAGAGTCGGGCACGATCGTGGTGGCCGACCTGCCGCCCGGCGCCTCCCCCGTGCTGGCCGCGCTTGCACCTCTCGCCTCCCTTGTGCTTGTCGTGCTGCTGCCGGATTCGGCCAGCACCGCCCTGCTGCCGGAGATCAGCCAGGGCCGCTTCCTCGGCCGCGGCACGCTGGCCGCCCTCGGCGCACCGCCGCTGTATGTCGTGCTGAACCAGGTGGACCACGCCTCGGCCCTGTCGCGCCGCACCGCCGAGGCGGTCGCGCGCCACCTCGGCCCGCGCCTGCTCGGCGCCATCGCGCGGGAGGATTCGGTGCCGGAGGCGCTGGCCTGGCAGCGGCCGCTGCTGCGCCACGCGCCCGGCAGCGCCGCAGCGCGCGATCTCGCCGATCTTTCCGCCGCCGTCCTGCCGCTGCTCCAGCCCACCACGGCGCCGGCGCCCGCAGCGGCCGCCGCGCCGCCAATCCTCGGGATCGGCTGATGGGCGGCGGGCGCCTCTCTCCCCTCGGCTGGCTCGCGCTTCTCGGCGGCGTGGTCGTTGCGGTGGTGTTCGTCACCGTGCCGCTGCCGGCCGAGCAGCAGGTTTGGCTTGCTCTCGCGGGGCTTGCCGTCATCCTCGTGTTCAACCGCCGCGGCGGGCGGCGCATGAGCCTGTTCCTGATGGCGCTCTCGGCGCTGGTCTCGCTGCGCTACATCCACTGGCGGATCACCGAGACGATCCAGCCCGAAAGCCTCCTCCAGGGCTTCTTCATGGTCGGCCTGCTGCTGGCCGAGATCTACGCCGTGACCGCGCTGCTGCTCGGCTACTTCCAGACGGCCTGGCCGCTCGAGCGTCCGCCCGCGCCGCTGCCCGAGGATCCTGCCGAATGGCCGACGGTGGACGTGTTCATCCCGACCTACAACGAGAGCCTGGACGTCGTGCGCCCGACGGTGATAGCGGCGCTGGCGATGGACTGGCCGGCCGACAAGTTCAACGTCTGGATCCTGGACGACGGCCGCCGCCCCGAGTTCCGCGCCTTCGCCGAGGAGATCGGCTGCGGCTACATCATCCGCCCCGACAACAAGGGCGCCAAGGCCGGCAACATCAACCACGCGCTCTCGGTCACGGACGGGGAATACGTCGCGATCTTCGACTGCGACCACGTGCCGACGCGCGCCTACCTCCAGCTCACGCTCGGCTGGCTCGTGAAGGACCGCGAACTCTGCATGGTGCAGACCCCGCACCACTTCTACAGCCCCGACCCGTTCGAGCGGAACCTTGCGCGCGGCCGCGACGTGCCGAACGAGGGCCTGCTGTTCTACGCCATGGCCCAGCCGGGCAACGACCTGTGGAACGCGGCGTTCTTCTGCGGCTCCTGCGCCACCATACGCCGCTCCGCGCTGATGCAGATCGGCGGCGTGCCGACCGAGACGGTGACCGAGGACGCGCATTGCAGCCTGCGCATGCAGCGCCGCGGCTGGAAGACGGCCTATCTCCGGCTGCCCCTCGCCTCCGGTCTGGCGACGGAACGGCTCATCATCCATATCGGCCAGCGCATGCGCTGGGCGCGGGGCATGCTGCAGATCTTCCGGATCGAGAACCCCCTCCTCGCCTCCGGCCTCTCGCTTCCGCAGCGGCTGTGCTACTTCGCCGCCACCTTCTCCTGGATGTTCGCGCTGCCGCGCGTGGTGTTCCTCACCTCGCCGCTCGCCTTCCTGCTGTTCGGGTTTCCGGTCATCGCCGCCTCGCCGCTCGCCATCATCGCCTATGCCGGGCCGCACATCGTGCATGCGGTGGCGACGAACAGCCGCGTCACCGGCGGGGTGCGGCATTCCTTCTGGAGCGAGATCTACGAGACGGTGCTGGCGCTGCACCTGCTGCCGGTGACGATCGCGACGCTGATCGACCCGAAGCACGGGAAGGTCAAAGTTATGGACAAGGGCGGGCTGCTGGAGGAGGGCTACTTCGACTTCCGCGCCGTGTGGCCGATCGCGCTGCTGTTCGTGGCCCTCGTCGCGGGCGTGGCGTCGGGCATCCGCGGGATCATCGTCCACGAGGTCGGCTCGCTCGACTTCCAGGCCTATCTGCTGAATGCGATCTGGGCCTCCCTCTGCCTCGTGCCGGTCATGGCCGGGCTCGCGGTCGGGCGCGAACGCAAGCAGATGCGCGGCCGCGCGCGGGTTGCCGCGGCGCTGCCGGCGGCGCTGCTGCTCCCGGACGGCCGGCAGGTCACGGCGCGCACGGCCGATCTCTCGCTCTCGGGCGCGCAGGTGGATCTGGCCGATCCCGTGGATCTGTCGCCCGGGACCGAGGTCGTGCTCGAGGTCGAGGCCGCCGGCGAGCGTCGTGCGCTGCCGGCCACCATCGTCCGCGGCGGCGGCAAGGTCGCGCTGCTGAACTTCGCGCCGCGCACGCTTGAGGACGAGGGCGCGATCGTGATGACAGTGCTCGGACGGGCCGATGCCTGGCTCGACTGGGACAAGCACCGGCACGACCGGCCGCTGCGCGCGCTGGTCGAGGTGGTGCAGGCGGTGGGCGGCGTGTTCCGCGGCACCTCGCAGTTCCGCCGCCGCGTCCGGGCGCGCGCGGCGGTGCCGATCGCGGCGTCGACCACGGGGGCGGTGGTGCGGCCGCGCGCTGCCAACGGCACGGCGGGAGCGCTCGCCCTGCTGCTGCTCG
>JANWXJ010000133.1 GCA_025055335.1 Acetobacteraceae bacterium | reverse complement strand
CTCGCGCGGCGCCGCCGACTCCTCCCGCCGGCGCTCGCCGCCGCGCGGCGCGCGGCCCCGCTCGGACGTGCGGGAGCGCCCGCGGCCGCGGCCCTTGGAGGTCATCGCCTCCTCGATCTCCGCCGCCGAGGGCGGCTCGATGCCGGGAATGGCGAGCGGCGGGATCGGCTTGCCCGTCAGCTTCTCGATCGCGGCGACAAGCTTCGCATCCTCCGGCGTGGCAAGGGTGAAGGCGCGGCCCTCGCGCCCGGCGCGGCCCGTCCGGCCGATGCGGTGGACATAGTCCTCGTCGCGGAACGGCACGTCGAAGTTGAAGACGTGGCTCAAGCCCCCGATGTCGAGCCCGCGCGCGGCGACGTCGGAGCACACGAGGAGCTTGATCTCGCCCGCCTTGAAGGCGTTGAGAGTGGCGAAGCGCTGGCTCTGGTCCATGTCGCCGTGCAGGGCGCCGGCGGAGAAGCCGTGCTTCTTCAGCGACTTGTAGAGGATGTCCACGTCCGTCTTGCGGTTGCAGAAGATCAGCGCGTTCTGCACCCCCTCCGCACGGATCAGGCGGCGCAGCGCCTCGCGCTTGTCCTCTGGCCGCACCCAGGCGAGGCCGGTGGTGATGGTGGCGGCGACCGTCGCGGGCTTCGCCACCGTGATCGTCTTCGGGTTGTCGAGGAAGGCGTCGGCGAGCCGGCGGATCTCGGGCGCCATGGTGGCCGAGAAGAACAGCGTCTGCCGCATCCTGGGCAAGAGCGAGACGATGCGCTCGACATCCGGGATGAAGCCCATGTCGAGCATGCGGTCCGCCTCGTCGATCACCAGGATCCTGACGTCCGCCAGCATCACCCGCCCGCGCTCGAACAGGTCGAGCAGGCGGCCGGGGGTGGCGATCAGCACATCCACGCCCTTGTCGAGAACGTCGCGCTGGTCGCTCATGCTCTCGCCGCCGATCAGCAGCGCGTGGCTGAGCTTGAGGTACTTGCCGTACTTCTCGAAATTCTCGGCGACCTGCAGGGCGAGTTCGCGCGTCGGCTCGAGGATCAGGCTGCGCGGCATGCGCGCCTTGGCGCGGCTGCCCTGCAGGATATCGAGCATCGGCAGCACGAAGGAGGCGGTCTTGCCGGTGCCCGTCTGCGCCACGCCCAACACGTCGCGGCCCGTGAGCACGACGGGGATCGCCTGCTCCTGGATCGGCGTCGGGTGCCTGTAGCCGGCCTCGGCAACCGCCTTCAGGACCGGTTCGGAGAGGCCGAGATCGGCGAAGGAGGCGCGCGCGTCCGCCGCGGGGGGCGGCGGGGCGGCGTCGGGCGCGGCGGGAGGCTCCGCCGCGGCCTCGGGGTGCGCGCCGGGGGTGGCGGCTTCGGCGCTGAGTGTCTCGTTCAACTGGTCAGTCCCTGTCTGCGGCGGGGGCGCCCTTCGCGGCGCCCGGCCCTGGCCCTCTTTCCCGGGGCAGCCTGCCCCGCGCGTCCGGACCGCAGACGCCTCCTCCCTCGCATGGAACTCCATGGTCGGGCGCGCGGCGGCCGGGGTTGCGGGCGGCGGCAGCGCGGCGAGGAATCGCGGTCCGCGGGGCATATGCGCCGGCCGGCGCGGGAACGCAAGGATTTCCGTGTTGCGCCGCACAGCGGCGGGGCATCCTCCGCCCTTCCCCCGGCGGCGCGTCAGGGCTAACGTTGACAATCGGTTGCGCAGCCCGGCGGCCAACCGGGCGCCTCGGAGGAAACGAGCCATGGTGCGATTGACCGTCAACGGCCGGACGGCCGAGGTGGACGCCGACCCCTCGACGCCGCTGATCTACGTGCTGCGCAACGACCTCGCGCTGAACGGGCCGAAACTCGGCTGCGCGCGCGGCCAGTGCGGCGCCTGCACGGTGCTGCTCGACGGGCGGGCGGTGCGCGCCTGCTCGACCCGGCTCGCGGATGCGGCGGTGCCGCATGTCGTCACCACCCTCGAGGGGCTCGGCACGCCGGAGCGGCCGCACCCGCTGCAGGCCGCCTTCATCGCCGAGCAGGCGGCGCAATGCGGCTACTGCACCAGCGGCATGATCATGCAGGCCGCGGCGCTGCTCGCCGAAACCCGCGAGGGCCTGACGGAGGCGCAGGTGGCAGAGGCGCTCGACCACAACCTGTGCCGCTGCGGCACGCAGCCCCGCGTGGTGCGCGCCGTGCTGCGCGCCGCCCGCCAGCAGGGAGCCTGAGCCATGGGCGCGGACAGCCTCTCCCTCACCCGCCGCGGCTTCGCGGCCATCCTCGGCGCCGGCGCGGCCGGGCTCGCGATCGGCTTCCGGCTGGACGACGCGGCGGCGCAGCAGGCGGCCCCGCAGGGCCCGGCGATGCTGCGCGCCAATCCGCGGCTCGACTCCTGGGTCCGGATCACGCCGGACGGGCGCATCACGGTGCTGACCGGGCGGGTCGAGCTCGGCCAGGGCGTGCTGACGGCGATGCGCCAGATCGCTGCCGAGGAACTGGACGTCGCCCCCGAGCGGCTCGAGCTGATCTCGGGCGACACGGCACAGACGGCCGACGAGGGCGTCACCGCCGGCAGCCAGTCCATCCGCTTCGGCGGCGAGGCGCTCGGCGTCGCCTGCGCCGATGCGCGCGCGACCCTGCTGCGCGTCGCCGCCGAGGCCTGGGGCGTCGAGCCCGCCGCGCTCCGCGTGGAGGACGGCGTGATCCTCGGCCCCGCGGGCCGGCGCATGACCTACGCGGAGGCCGCCGGCCGCGTCTCCCTCGTCCGCCCCGCCGACCTGACGGCGCGGCGCAAGCCGGCGTCGGAGCAGCGGATCGTCGGCACCTCCTACCCGCGCACCGACATCCCGGCCAAGGTGTTCGGCCAGCAGGTGTTCATCCACGACCTGCGGCCGGAGGGCATGCTGTTCGGCGCGGTGGCGCGGCCGCCGGGCTACCATAGCCGGCTCGTCTCGCTCGACATGGCCTGGGCCCGGTCGCTGCCCGGCGTCGTCGAGGTGGTGCGCGACGGCTCCTTCCTCGGCGTCATCGCCCGGCGCGAGGAGCAGGCGAACGACGCCGCGCGCCGCATCGCGCACGCCGCGACCTGGCGCGACGGCCCGCCGCTGTTCGGCGGGCGCAGCGTGTTCGAGCATCTGCTGAACGCGCCCTCCCTCACCCGCACCATCCACACCACGCCTGCGGGAGAGACTCCGGCGGCGCGCACCCACCGGGCGGAGTACCGCCGCGGCTTCCAGGCCCACGCCTCGATCGGCGCCTCCTGCGCGCTGGCGAAGTGGGAGGACGGGCGGCTCACCGTCTGGTCGCACGCGCAGGGGCCGTTCCCGCTGCGCGCCGATCTCGCGCGCGGGCTGCGCGTGCCGCCCGAGTCGGTGCGGGTGATCCACGTCCAGGGCGCGGGCTGCTACGGCCACAACGGTGCGGACGACGTGGCGCTGGACGCCGCGCTGCTCGCCCGCGCGGTGCCCGGACGGACGGTGCGCGTGCACTGGACGCACGAGGAGGAGATGGTGTGGGAGCCCTGGGGCTCCGCCATGGTCGTGCGCCTCGAAGCCGGCATGGCCCCGGACGGGACGCTGACCTCCTGGGCGCATGACGTGTGGTCCTTCCCGCACTCGACGCGGCCCGGCGGGACCAGCGGCTGCAACCTGCGCTCGGCCTGGTATCTCGAGAACCCGGTGCCGCCGCCGACCCCGGTGGACGGGCCGCTGCCGAACGGGGCGTCGGCGCGCAACGCGGTGCCGATCTACGCCGTGCCGGGGCAGCGCGTGACGACGCATTTCCACACCGACATGCCGGTGCGGACCTCGGCGCTGCGCACGCTCGGCGGCTATTTCAACGCGGTCGCGGCCGACATGTTCCTCGACGAATGCGCGGCGCTGGCGGGGCAGGATCCGGTGAGCTACCGGCTGCGCCACCTGCGGGACCCGCGGCTCGTCGCGGTGCTGCGGCGCGCGGTCGAGATCTCGGGCTGGCAGCCGCGCCCCGTCATGCTCGGGCGGCCGCGGGTGCAGGGAACGCAGCTCGTCGGCACCGGCGTCGGGCTCTCCAAGTACAAGAACAGCGACTGCCATGTGGCCGTGGTGGCGCGCGTCGCGGTGGACGTGCCGACCGGCGAGGTGCGCGTGCTCGGCATCTGGAGCGCGACGGAGGCCGGGCGGGCGGTGAACCCGGACGGCATCCTGAACCAGATCGACGGCGGCATCGTGCAGTCCATCTCCTGGACGCTGATGGAGGAGGGCCGCTGGGACGCCCGGCGGATGACGAGCGAGGACTACGCCGCCTACCCGATCATCGACTTCAGCCGCACCCCGCCGATCCGGTCGGTGCTGATAGACCGGCCGGAGCTGCCCTCGCTCGGCGTCGGCGAAGGCAGCCAGGCGCCCGCGGGGGCCGCGATCGCGAATGCCATCCTGGATGCGACGGGGCGGCATGTGCCGGAAATCCCCTTCACCCCGGAGCGCGTGCTGGCCGCGCTGCGCGGCTGAGCCCCCTCGTCCCGCGCCGGGGCCGGCGCGGGACGCGCCCCGCAGGACGCCGGAGGAACCGACGATGCCCACCCGCCGCCCGCTGCTCGCGGCGCTCGCCGCCGCGCCGCTGCTGCCGCGGCTCGCCCGCGCGCAGGGCGCCTTCCCCTCGCGCACCATCCGCATCGTCGTGCCCTTCCCGCCCGGCGGCGGCACGGACATCCTGGCGCGGCTGCTGGCCGCGCATTACCAGCAGGCCTTCGGCCAGACGGTCGTGGTCGAGAACCGTTCGGGCGGCGCCGGCCGGATCGGGCTGCGCGAGGTGCAGCGCGCCGAACCCGACGGCCACACGCTGATGGTGACCTCGACGGGCGGCATCATGGCCCTTGCCGGCCATGGCGGGGACAGGCCCTTCGCGGTGCGCGACGAGCTTACGCCGATCACGCTGGTCGCCGCGCCGGCCTACACCATCACCGTGCACCCGAGCGTCGGCGCGCGCGACGTCGCCGGCCTCATCGCGCTGGCGCGGCAGAGGCCGGGGCAGCTCTCCTTCGGCTCCTCCGGCACCGGTGCTGCGAGCCACCTCGCCGCCGAACTCTTCGCCTCCATGGCCGGGATCGAGCTGCTGCACGTGCCCTATCGCGGCACCGGCCCGGCGCTGAACGACCTGGTCGGCGGGCGCATCTCCATGATGTTCGCGCCACCCCAGACCGTCGCGCCCGCCGTGGCGGCGGGGCAGGTGATCAACATCGCGATCACCTCCGAACGCCGCTCGCCGCTGATGCCCGACCTGCCGACGGCGGCCGAGAGCGGCCTGCCCGGCTACTCCGCCCTCGGCTGGTTCGGGCTGTTCGGGCCGCGCGGCATGGCGGCGGAGGTGACGGCGCGCCTCGCTCAGGAGGCCGAACGCGGGCTCACCGCGCCGGCGACGCGCGAGCGGCTGGCCGCGCTCGGC
>JANWXJ010000070.1 GCA_025055335.1 Acetobacteraceae bacterium | reverse complement strand
CCAGGGCGGAGATGCCCGGCCCCAGCGCGGCCAGCGCCTCGGAGAGCGGCCGGGTCTCGCCGAGCAGATCCCGCGCCGCCTCCTCCTGCAGCCGCGAGAGCGAGACCAGCGCGGCGAGTTTCGCCTCGGGCGGCAGCGCCGCCGAATCCACCGCCGCGAAGGGCGCATCCAGCCCGAGCAGTTCCCCGGCAAGCCATGCGGCGCGGCAGGCCGCAACCGGATCCCCCTCGGCCGACAGCCGCGCGAAGCCGGCGCAGCCGATGCGGTTGGCCACGCGGTTGGCGAGCGACATCGCCACGAGATCCCGCCGCAGCCGGTGCCGGGCGATGCCCTCGGCGAAGCGTTCGCGGAGCGCGGCCGGGAAATAGGCACGCAGCAGCGGCGCGAGCGCCGGATCCTCGGGCAGCGGGCTGTCGAGCAGCGAGTCGGTCAGCCACAGCTTCAGGAAGGGCAGCAGCGCCGCGATCTCCGGGCGCGTCAGCGCCTCGCCCGCCGCCGCGCGGGCGGCCATCGCCGCCGCATCCGGCAGCCCCGCCACGGCCCGGTCGAGCACGCCCGCGCGCTCGAGCCGCTCCATCAGCGCGGCCTGCGCCGACAGCGCCGCCGCCCCCTGCGCCTGCTCGAGCGAGACGGCGAGGTGCTGGGCGTGGTTGTCGGCCAGCACGAGGGAGGCCACCTCCTCCGTCATCTCGCGCAGGAGGGCGTCGCGCTGCGGGCGGGTGAGGCGGCCGGCGGCGATCTCCCCCTCGAGCAGGATCTTGATGTTCACCTCGTGGTCGGAGGTGGAGACCCCGGCCGAGTTGTCGAGCGCGTCGGTATCGAGCCGCACGCCGTGCCGCGCCGCCTCGATCCGTCCGGCCTGCGTCATGCCGAGATTGGCGCCCTCCCCCACCACGCGGGCGCGGAGCTCGCGCCCGTCCACGCGGACCGCGTCGTTGGCGCGGTCGCCCACCTCGGCGTGGCTTTCGCTGCTCGCCTTCACGTAGGTGCCGATGCCGCCGAAATAGAGCAGGTCCACATCGGCCTTCAGGATGGCGCGGATCACCTCGGTCGGCGCCGCGCGCTCCGCTCGGATGCCGAGCAGCGCCTGCGCCTCGGGCGAGAGCGGCACGAAGCGCGCGGCACGCGGGAAGACGCCGCCGCCGCGGCTGATCAGCCGCGGATCGTAGTCCGCCCAGGAGGAGCGCGGCAGGGCGAAGAGACGCGCGCGCTCGGCGTAGGAGGCCTCCGGGTCCGGGTCGGGGTCGAGGAAGATGTGCCGGTGGTCGAAGGCGGCAAGCAGCCGCGCCTTGCGCGAGACCAGCATGCCGTTGCCGAACACGTCGCCCGACATGTCGCCGATGCCGGCCACGGTGAAGGGCTCGGCGTGGATGTCGCGGCCCATCTCGGCGAAATGGCGGGCGATCATCACCCAGGCGCCGCGGGCGGTGATGCCCATCGCCTTGTGGTCGTACCCGGCCGAGCCGCCGGAGGCGAGGCGTCGCCGAGCCAGAAGCCGTATTCGGCGGAGAGGGCGTTGGCGATGTCGCTGAAGGTGGCGGTGCCCTTGTCGGCGGCGGCGACGATGTAGGGATCGTCGCCGTCGCGGCGGAGCACGCGGGGCTGCGGCACCGCGCGCCCGCCGTCGAGGGTGTCCGTCAGGTCGTGCATCCCGCGGATCAGCGTGCGGTAGGCGGCGATGCCGGCGGCCTGGGCCGCCTCGCGCTCGGCGGGCACCGGGCCCTTCAGCACGAAGCCGCCCTTGGCGCCCGTCGGCACGATGATGACGTTCTTGAGCCGCTGCGCCTTCATCAGCCCGAGGATCTCGGTGCGGAAATCCTCCCGCCGGTCGGACCAGCGTATGCCCCCGCGCGCGACCGGCCCGGCGCGCAGGTGGCAGCCCTCCATGCGCGGGGAATGGACGAAGATCTCCCGCCACGGCCGCGGCGGCGGCATCTCGCCGGCCGCCGCGCTGTCGAGCTTGAAGGCGAGGTAGTCCTTCCCCTGGAAGAAGTTGGTGCGCAGCATCGCATCGAGCACGGTGCGCAGCCGCAGCAGGATGCGCTCGGCATCGGGGTCGGTCAGGCCCTCCATCAGCATCGCCCAGGCCTCGGCGGCGCGGGCCTCGTCGCGCGAGGGTGCGTCGGGGTCGAAGCGGGCGCGGAAGAGCGCGACGAGGAGAGAGGCCGCCTCCGGATGCTGGGCGAGCGCCGCCTCCACGCTCTCCTGCGCGAAGGGGAAGCCGACCTGCTTCAGCCAGCGGAACATCGCCCGCAGCAGCCAGCATTCGCGCCAGGAGAGCCCGGCGCGCAGCACGAGGCCGTTGAACCCGTCCGGCTCGGCCGCGCCCGACAGCAGGGCCGACAGCGCCTCGGCGAGCAGCGGCAGGCGCGCCTCCTCCACCTCCGCCCGCGCCTCCAGCCGGTAGGCGTGCAGCACCACCGGCGCGGCGCCGCGCGGCTCGAGGCGGTATGGGACCTCCTCGATCGCGCGCAGATCGAGGCTTTCGAACAGCGGCAGCGCGTCGGCGAGCGGCAGGGGCTGCCCGGGGCTCGCGAGCCGGAGCGAGAGCGCGCGGCGGTCCGCCCCGAGCGGGCGGCGCAGCGCGAGGCGGGGCAGGTCGCCCGGGGCGAGCCCTTCCGCCAGTTCGAGATCGGCGAGCGCCTGCGCCACCGTCTCCTGCTGGCGGTAGGGCTCGGGGAAGGCCTCGGCCCAGCGGGCGAAGAGGCGCGAGGCCGCGGCCTCCCCCTTCGCGGCGGCGAGGGCCTCGGACAGGCGTTCGGCGAAGCCACGCGCGGCCTCGGCCACCGCCGCGCGCAGCGCCGCCTCGTCCACCGCAGGGGTGCGGCCCGGCACGGTGCCGATGATGTAGTGCACGCGGGCGAGCGGCCCGTCGCCGAGCGAGGTGTACCAGGCGGAGAGTCGGCCGTCGAAGGCGTTGGCGAGCAGCGCCCCCACCCGTTCGCGCAGCGCCGAGTCGAAGCTGTCGCGCGGCAGCCAGGCCAGGATGGAGACGAACCGCCCGAAGCGGTCCCGCCGCACCGACAGCGCCGCGCGCGGGCGGATCGAGAGGTCGAGCGCGATCCGGGCGGCGGCCAGGATCTCGGCCTCCTCGGCCTGGAACAACTCGTCGCGCGGCCAGGTGTCGAGGATGTTGCGGAAGGCCCGCCCGTCGTGGCTGTCGGGCGACACGCCGGCCATCGCCAGGATCCGCTCCACCTTGCGCGACAGCCAGGGAATCGAGCGGGGATTGCGGTTGTAGGCCGAGGCCGCGAACAGCCCGAGGAACAGCCGCACGCCCCCGCCCGGGATGCGCGTCAGCACCACATCCGCGTGCTGCGGGCGGTGGACGGTTGCGCGCATGTTGGCCTTCATCACCGCAAGCGGCGACACCCCGAGCGCCGCCTGCCGCAGCGCCTCCGGCACCGCCGAGAGGTCGCGCAGCGCGTCGAACACCGGCAGGGCGGGGTCCGCGAGCAGGCCGATCTGCTCGGAGGCGACGAGCGAGGCGCCCTCGCCGGGATCGAGCCGCCGGTGGCCGAGGAGGACGAAGTTGTCCTCGGCCAGCCAGCGGAGGAAGGCGGCGGCGTCGGGCTCGCCCTGCAGCTCGCGCTCGGCGGCGCCGAGCCGCTCGAGCAGCGCCGGGAAGGCGGACACCGCCGTGCGCGTGTCGGCCATGGCGCGGGAGAGGGCGGCCAGCAGCGCCTCGTCGCCCTCGGCCGGGCGCATGCCGGGCAGCCGGCCGGCGCCCGGGCCGGTCTCGATGCGCATCAGGCTCTCGGCCCGCGCGCCCTCGCCGCCGAAGCCGATCAGGGTGCCCTCGGCGTCGCGGCGCACCGGCAGGATCGGGTGCAGCAGCCGCTTCACGCCCCGCCCCGTGAGCGCGAGTGCGGCGAGGGCCGAATCGACGAGGAAGGGCATGTCGTCGGTGACGATCTCGGCCACCGGATGGGTGCCGTGCCTTGGCGGCAGGAGTCGGATCGCCGCCTCCCCCGGCCGCCGGCGGAGGGCGTGGGCGAAGAGCGAGGCGGCCGCCTCGGCCAGCGCCTCGGCCGGCTCGGCGGCGAGTTCGGCGGTGGGCAGCGCGGCGAAGAGCGGGGGGATCAGCGCCGCCGCCTCCGCCGGCAGCCCGGGGGCGACGCGCGGCAGGGCGGCGGCGGCGGCGGCGAGCAGCTCCTCGCGCAGGCGGTCGGGCGTGGCGGTCGGTATGCTGTCCATGGCGCTTTCCCCCGCGGACGATCCTCGGCCCTCGGCGGGCCTGGGCGCAAGCGCGGCCCGGCTGGTGCAGCCAGCGGGCGGCGGTATCCTGCGGGCGTGAGGATCCCGCCCCTGCCCGCGCCCCCCGCCCGGGCCCTGCGCCGCGGCGCCGGGGCGG
>JANWXJ010000055.1 GCA_025055335.1 Acetobacteraceae bacterium | reverse complement strand
CGTTCGATCTTCGCCGCGCGCGCCGCATCGAGCGCATGGCCGATCACGGCCCACACGGCCTCGAGGTTGTAGGGCTCCGCGCCCTCGGGGCAGGCCACGGGGATCCAGAGCGCAATCGGCAGATCCGCCGCGATCGCCTCGAGCGCCTCCCGCATCGCCTTCGCCTTCGGCCTCGCGTTGTCGTTCAGGTCGTAGGGCGGGGCCCATTCGGCCTTCGGCGACAGGAGATCCACGTGGGTTACGACACCGAGGAGGGGCGGCCACGCCCTCTCCGGCGCCTCGGCCATGCGGGCGCGGAGGGCCGACAGCGCCTGCATGTCCGCGGCGCGCGCGGGCTGCACCGCCGAGACCACCCACAGGATGGCATCGGCCTGTTCGGCCTCTTGCAGCAGGGCGGCGATGTCCTTCTCCCGCCCCGAGAGGCCGCCCATCTCCCGCAGCACGATCTCGGGCCTGCCTTCGCGGCAGAGCAGGGTCTCGCCCGGCGCCTGCGGCTGCGGCAGGATCGTCGCCTGCCGTTCCACCTGCCCGGCCAGCGCGTTGAACAGCGCGGACTTGCCCGCGTTGCCCTGGCCGCAGAGCAGGACGCGCACGGGCCCGACCGTATCGGCGGGCGGCAGCGCCTCCTCCGGCAGGTCGCGGCGGCGGCCGGAATAGAGTTCGATCGCCTCCCGCCCGACCTCGCGGATCAGCGCGGCGGTGAGGAAGGCGCGGGCCTTCTCGGTGAGCTGGCCCGTCACCTGGCCGATGAGGGCGCGGCCCGCCTCCTGCACGACCGCCTGCCCGGGGTTGAGGGCGGCGCGCGCCCCGCGCCAGGCCGTCTCCAGGGTTCGCCACAGGCGGAGAAGAACTCCGCTGTTCCGCCGGACGCGGCCGGCGGTGGCGACCAGGAACCGGACCGACACCTGGTCGTGCAGCGGGATCTTCCCGAGCAGCTCCTGGCGCAGGCGCCGTGCGATCACCTCCACCGCGCGCAGCCCCTCGGCCGGGGTGAAGGCGAGTTCCGGACGCTCCGTCCCGTCGTGATAGACCCGCGCGACCTCGGCCAGCACCTCCGTCAGCCGGCGGAGGATGCGCTCCCGCGCCTCCGGCTCGGCCGAGAGGAGGAAGGGCTCGGTCTCCTCGGCCAGGCGTTCCACGCGCCGCCACGCCTCCCGCTCCTTCGGGCCCCAGGCGCTGCCGGGCGGGGCGGCCTCGGCGGCAAGCGCCCGCCCGGCGGCCGCGGCCTCGCGCCGCAGCTTCATCCGCAGCAGGAACACCCCGAAGGCGAGCAGGGCGGCGAACACCACCCAGGCGAAGACGAGGCCATGCTGCCAGAGCCAGATCGCGCCGAAGGGCAGCAGGACAAGCCACGGCAGGGCCAGCAGCAGGAGGATCAGCGCCTCCTCGCGGACGCGGCCGAGCGCGCTTCGCCACCCGGCCGGCCGGGGCCCCGCACCCGTCACGACCGGGGTGGGTCCGCAGCGCCCGGCGGGCGGCGCGAGGCGGAGTCGAACGCCTTCCGGAACGCTTCGCGGATCGCCTCCGGATCCACCGCTCGGCCGGCGGCGAGGTCGCGAAGATAGGCCCGTGCCGCCGCGCCGATGCCGAAAACAAGGCCGAAGGCGGCCGCCGCGTTCATCGCGCCTGCCGCCACCGTGCCGATCCCGGGCACGAGCTTCAGCAGTTCCCCCAGGCCGTAGCGCGCGGCGAAGGTCAGAAGCACGCCGCTGCCGAGCGTGCCGAAGAACGCGCTCCAGCGCGCGACGTCCATCTCCACCTTATAGGTCTCGGCCAGTTGCCAGCGCATCCCGGCGATGATGCCGGGCACCCCGGCCATCCCGACGGCAGGCACCGGCACGGCGCCGGCCGCTCCGGCGGCGGCGGCGGCGGCCCAGACGATGGCGGCGGCGCGCTGCTCCGTCTCGCTCTGGCCGGCGTCCCACATCTGCCGCAGGATGTTATAGACCGCCTCCGCGCCGGCCTCGCGCAGCGCCGAACGCAGCGCATCCGCCCCGAAATCCGCCGGTTCGAGGCCGTCCTCCGGCCGCGTGAGATCGAGCGGGACGAAGCGCGGCGGCGGCCCCGGCAGCCCGGCGAACCGGCCGCGCTGCGCCTTCAGCGCCGCCCGGATCGGGGCGGGGATCGCGGGGTCGGTCAGGTCGCTCTCGTCCCCGCGGTAGGGGTAGCGTTCGGGGTGCCGGCGCGCATCCGCCGGGTAGCCGCGATGCAGGTGGCTTTGCGCCACGATCAGCGGCCACTCCGGGTGGCGGGCGCGGGCCTGCCGCACCGTCTCCACCACCTCGTCCTGCGAGGGGTCGGCGATGGACAGGACGGCGATCAGCAGATGCGCCTGTCCTTCGGCATAGGCGATGTCCTCGGCCGGGTCGTAGCCCGCTTCGCCGAGCCCGCGCGTGTCGAGAAAGCGGAGCAGCGCCGGCGCATCCGGCGCGTTGGGCCAGCGGTAGAGCCGCGTGCTCCGGGTGCAGGGGGCGAAGCCGCGGCCGATCTCGGCGGTGCTGTCGCCGGTGAGGGCGGCGATCACCGAGGTCTTCCCGGCCCCGGCCTTGCCGAGCAGCCAGACGACGGGCGCGCGCTCGAACGAGGCCCGCAACAGGGCCTGCCGCTCCGCCTCGTCCCGGCCGACCGCTGCGTTCCCGGCCTGGGCGGCGAAGAGGCTCCAGATCATGCGAGCCAGCCAGTCGAACACGGCGCACCGCGGGCGAAGAGCCGAACGACCGCGGGATGTTGCTTGGCCGCAGGATCGCGCGTCAACCGGAACCCTTCGGCGCGCGTCCGCCCGATGCGGCCGGACGCCGCAGGACGGCGGCAGAACCGCCGCAGGCGGCCGCGGCGCCGGGGCCCGGCCCACCGGCACCCCGGCGGCATCCGCCACCGCCCGCCCGGCGAACAGCCCGGCCGGAAGCCGCCGGAACATCCGCTGCCCCGCCAGGAACACGAGGATGTCCGCGGCCTGTTGCGGCGCGGCCTCCGCCGCCAGACGCACGGCTTCCCGCACCTCGAGATCCTGGCAGAACCGGGCGGGGCGGTGGCGCCCGCGGGCGGGCCGCCGCGGCCGGATCGCGGGGCGGCCCGGGCGATCCGGTCGGGCGGGAATGCCGATCCGGCGCTGTTCTCCGGGGTGCGTTACTTGACGTTCTTGTAGAACAGGTGGTGGCCGATCTTCACCGTCATGGTGGCGCCTTTCGTCCAGTCCGGCGCCTTGATGACGCTGCTGTAGTAGTGCGTCGCGCCGAGCGTCGGGTCCGGGTTGGTCAGCGCCCACTCCAGCGCCGCCCGGCCCTGGAGGTAGAGGGCGTCCGTTGTCGCCAGGGCCTCCATCTTCGCCCGGTTCGGGTCGCCCTCGTTCCAGCAGCTGAACTGGAACTTCGCCTGGCAGACCGACTTCAGGCTGCCGTCGCCGAAGAGCGGGTGCCGCTTCTTGCCGTATTTCGCCATCCAGGCGCGGGCGATGCGCGCGCGGTTGACGATCACGGCGGCGACCGCGCGCATGCCTTCCTCGCCTTCGCCGCGCGCCTCGCCCCACAGGGTGCGTGCGACGATGTCCTTGTCCTCCTCGGTCACGCCGAGATCGGTCAGCGCGATGGCCAGGATGTCGGCCGGTGGGATCCCGGTGTCGCTCATGGCGTGGCGCCCTTGTGCAGGAGCGGCGGAAGCAAAGCAGGGCACGGCGGCAAGGGCAACAGCCGGGGGCGCGCCGCTACCCCACCAGCACCCCGGCGGCATCCACCACCGCCTTCTCGGCGAACAGCCCGGCCGGAAGCCGCCGGAACATCCGGTGCGCCACCAGGAACACGACGATGTCCGCGGCCTCCCGCGCCTCGGCCTCCTCCGCCAGACGCAGGCCGGGCAGCGCGGCGAGCCGCGCCGGCAGCGCCTGCAGATAGGGCTCGACCACCAGCACCTCGGCCCCGCCCGCGCGCGCCACCCGCTCCACCACCTCGAGGGCCGGGCTCTCGCGCAGATCGTCCACGTCCGGCTTGTAGGACAGGCCGTAGCAGGCGATTCGCGGGGTGCGGAAGCGGGCCGAAAGCGCGAGGACGCGCGCCGCCACGCGGGCGGGCTTGCCGTCGTTCACCGCGCGTGCGGTGCGGATCAGCGGCGCCTCCTCCGGCGCGGCCTCGGCCAGGAACCAGGGGTCCACCGCGATGCAATGCCCGCCCACCCCGGGCCCCGGGCGCAGGATGTCCACGCGCGGATGCCGGTTGGCCAGCGCGATCGCCCGCCACACGTCCACGCCCGCGCGCTCGGCGATGGCGGACAGCTCGTTCGCGAAGGCGATGTTCACGTCGCGGTAGGCGTTCTCGGCCAGCTTCGCGAACTCGGCGGTGCGGGCATCGGTCCGGTGGATGCCGCCGCTGACGAAGCCTTCGTACAGCGCCGCCGCCGCCTCGGCGCAGTCCTCCGAGATGCCGCCGACGATGCGGTCGTTGCTCGCAAGCTCCCGCAGCATCGCCCCGGGCAGGACGCGCTCGGGGCAATGCGCGATGCGCAGCGCCCCGCGCGGAGAGGGCAGGCCGCGCCGCGGCAGCGCGAGGTCGGGCCGCGCCGCGCCGATGCGGGCGGCGAGCCGCTCGGTGGTGCCGACCGGCACGGTGGATTCCACCACCACGAGATCCCCGGGCTTGAGGAGCGGGAGGAGCGACTCCACCGCCGCCTCGAGGAAGGAGAGGTCGGCGCGCCGGTCGGGTGCGAGCGGGGTCGGCACCGCGAGCAGATGCGCCTCCGCCTCGCGCGGCGTCGTGGCGGCGGAAAGCCGCCCCGTCGTCACCGCCGCCTCGAGCAGCATGTCGAGATCGGGTTCGGCGAAATGCGGCGTGGCCGCGTTCACCGCCGCCACCACCTCCGGGTTCACGTCGCAGCCGAACACCTCGTGCCCGCGCGCGGCGAGCATCGCCGCCGTCGGAAGCCCGACATAGCCGAGGCCGATCACCGAGACGCGCATCGCCACCCCCCTCCGGCCCGGGATGATGGCCGCCCCGCGCGGCCTCCGCCAGCGGCGGGCGGAGATGCGGGCGCGCCGGCGGCGCTACCGGCCGAGAAGCGCCTCCGCGATCCGCACTGCCGCCTGCCCGTCGCCGTAGGGGAAGCGCGGCACGGCCATCGCCGCGCGGCGCGGTTCGTCGTCGAGCAGCGCCTGGGCGAGCGCCACGATCCGCGCCGGATCGGTGCCGGCAAGCAGCGCCGAGCCGGCCGCCACCGCCTCGGGCCGCTCCGTCACCTCGCGCAGCACCAGCACCGGCAGGCCGAGGGCGGGCACCTCCTCCTGCAGCCCGCCGCTGTCGGTCAGCAGCAGCGAGGCGGCGGCCAGCAGCCGCACCATGCGCGGATAGGGCAGGGCCTCGAGCAGCACGACGCGCGGCAGCCCCGAGAGCCTTGCGCGCAGCGGCGCGCAGGCGGCGGGGTTGGGATGCAGCGGCAGGGCCAGCACCACATCCGGCCGGGCGGCGATGGCGGCCAGCGCCTCGGCCAGCCCCGCCAGCACCGCCCCGAAGGACTCGCGCCGATGCAGTGTGGCCACCACGAGCCGCCGGCCCTCCGGCACCTCCACCGGGCAGCGCTCGGCGGCGACCTGCGCGCGCATCGCCAGCAGCGCATCCACCCCCGTGTTGCCGGTGACGAGCACGCGCGCCCCGCGCGCCTCCTCGGCCGAGAGATTGGCCGCCGCCCCGGCTGTCGGGGCGAAGAGCCAGCGCGCGATGCCGTCCACCGCCACGCGGTAGCCTTCCTCGGGGAATGGGTTGCCGAGATCGCGCGAGCGCAGCCCGGCCTCCACATGCGCCACCGGCACGCCGGCGTGGAAGGCGGCGAAGGCGGCGGCGAAGCAGGAGGCGGTGTCGCCCTGCACCACCACCGCGCCGGGCGATGCCTCGGCGATCACGCCCGCCAGCCCGCGCAGCATGGCCGCCACGCTCTCGCTCAGGCCCCGCGCCGCGGGCGGGGCGTCGAGCGCGACGTCGGGGGCAAGCCCGAAGGCCGCCAGCGCCTCGGCCGCCAGCGCCTCCTGCTGCCCCGTGGTCGCCACGCGCGGCTCGGCCCCGCGCGCGCGCAAGGCCAGCACCACGGGGGCGAGCTTGATCGCCTCCGGCCGCGTGCCGAGCGCGACCAGGATCCGCACGGTCAGGCGATCAGCCCGGAGGTCGGGCTCGAGGGATCGGCGCGGTAGTCCTTCGGCATGCGCCCGGCGAGATAGGCCTCCCGCCCGGCGATCACCGCGTGCCGCATCGCGCGCGCCATCCGCACCGGGTCCTTCGCGTGGGCGATCGAGCTGTTGAGCAGCACCGCGTCGCAGCCGAGCTCCATCGCCAGCGCCGCGTCGGAGGCGGTGCCGATCCCGGCGTCCACCAGCACCGGCACCTTCGCCTGCTGTTTGATGGCGCGGATCATGTACGGGTTCACCACCCCCATGCCGGAGCCGATCGGGGCGCCGAGCGGCATGATGGCGGCACAGCCCATCTCCTCCAGCCGCTTCGCCGCCACCGGGTCGTCGGCGCAATAGACCATCACCTGGAAGCCGTCGCGGATTAGGGCTTCGGCGGCCTCGAAGGTGGCGCGCATGTCCGGATAGAGGAAGGGTGGGGGGCCCAGCACCTCGAGCTTCACGAGGTTCCACCCCCCCGCCTCGCGCGCCAGCCGCAGCGTGCGCACGGCCTCCTCGGCGGTGTGGCAGCCGGCGGTGTTCGGCAGGTAGGTGTAGCGCCCGGGCGGCACATAGTCCTGCAGCATCGGCGCCTTCGGGTCCGACAGGTTCACCCGCCGCACCGCCACCGTCACCATCTCGGCACCCGAGGCCTCGATGGCGGCGGCCGTGGTCGGCAGGTCGCGGAAGCGCCCGGTGCCGACAATGAGGCGCGAGCGGAAGCGCCGCCCCGCCACCTCCCAGCAGTCGTCCTGCAGGGCCGCGTCCATCTCAGCCGCCCCCGATGAAATGGACGATCTCGATCGCGTCGCCCTCGGCAATGGTGGTGGCGGCATAGGCCGAGCGCGGCACGATCTCGCGGTTGCGCTCGACCGCGACCTTGCGCGCATCGAGCCCCAAGAGGGCGATCAGCCCGGACACCGTGGTGCCCGCGGGCAGGCGGCGCGCCTCTCCGTTCACCTCGACCGACAGGGTGGCCTCCGTCCCGTCCATGGGCGGCAACATGGCCAGGGCGCGGCGCGGCGGCAAGCCGCCCGCCCGGCATGGCGGCCCCGCCTTCCTTGCCCCCCTTCTCCCCGCGTGCTAGGCGGGCTGGCCGCGCGGATCTGTCGGCCGCGACTCGAACCACCCCCAGGCGAGCCCCCGTGACACTGCCGCTGATCGCCGTGCTGAACGGACCGAACCTGAACATGCTGGGCCTGCGGGAGCCCGGCATCTACGGCTCGGCCACACTCGACGACATCGAGGCGCTCTGCGCCGAGACGGCCGAGGAACTCAACCTCGCGATCGACTTCCGCCAGACCAACGCTGAGGCCGAGCTCATCTCCTGGGTGCAGGAATGCCGCGGGCGGGCGGCCGGCATCGTCATCAACCCGGCGGGCTACTCGCACACCTCGGTCGCGCTGATGGACGCGCTGTCGGCGGTCGCGCTGCCCACCGTCGAGGTGCACCTCTCGAACATCCACCGGCGCGAGGCCTTCCGCCACCACTCCTACGTCTCGCGCGTGGCGAGCGGGGTGATCTGCGGCCTCGGCCCGGCGGGCTACGCGCTGGCGCTGCGCGCCATCGCCGGCCTGATCGCAGCGGACGAGACCCCATGAAGCCCATCGAGTTCGACCCCGACGCGATCCGCGAGCTCGCGAAGATCCTGCGCGAGACCGATCTCACCGAGATCGAGCTCGTCGAGAAGGACAGCCGCATCCGTGTCGCGCGCGTGCTGCCGCCGCCGGCCGCGGTCACGGTCGCCGCCCCCGCCGCGCCGGCGCCCGCCCCGGCCGCC
>JANWXJ010000041.1 GCA_025055335.1 Acetobacteraceae bacterium | reverse complement strand
CCGGGTGGTAGGCGTGCCGCTGCGCGATCCGGCGGTGTCGCGGCGCCTCGGTCTCATCACGAGGCGCGGGGCGGCGCCCTCGGCGGCTGGCCAGGCGCTGGCCGGGCTGCTGCGCGCGCGCCTCGGCCGCCCGGGGGGGTGAGGCCGGGTTGCCGGCACCGGCGGCGCGCCCGATGCTGCGACGCCAGCGGCCCGATGCCGCGGCACGCGAGGAGACGCCATGGCGGTTGATGCCGAAACCTTCGCCCTCCTTGATGCCACCCTCGCGCGGTTCGTCGCCGAACGCCTGATCCCCGCCGAGGATGCGGTGGAGGAGGCGGACGAGGTGCCCGCGCATCTGGTCGAGGAGATGCGCGAACTCGGCCTGTTCGGACTCTCGATCCCGGAGGAGTACGGCGGCCTCGGCCTCAGCCTCGAGCAGGAGGCGCGGCTGATGCTTCGGATGGGGGGCACGGCGCTTGCCTTCCGCAGCGTGTTCGGCACCAATGTCGGCATCGGCTCGCAGGGCATCCTGATCGACGGCACGCCGGAGCAGAAGGCGCGCTTCCTGCCGCGCATCGCCTCCGGCGAGGCGATCATCTCTTTTGCGCTGACCGAGCCTGAGGCGGGCTCGGACGCCGCCTCCCTCACCACAAGCGCCCGCCGCGACGGCGACCACTACGTGCTGAACGGCACCAAGCGCTACATCACCAACGCGCCGCGCGCCCACCTGTTCACCGTGATGGCGCGGAGCGAGCCCGGCGTGGCCGGCGCCGACGGCATCTCGGCCTTCATCGTGGATGCCGACACGCCGGGCATCCGCCTCGGCAAGCCCGACCGCAAGATGGGGCAACGCGGCACCAAGACCTGCGACGTTGTGTTCGAGGACGTGCGCGTGCCGGCCGACCGCATCATCGGCGGCGTGCCCGGGCGCGGCTTCCGGACCGCGATGAAGGTGCTCGACCGCGGGCGCATCCACCTCTCGGCGGTGGCGGTCGGGCTGGCGAAGCGGATGCTGGAGGAGGCCGCGCGCTACGCCGTGCAGCGCCGGCAGTTCGGCCGGCCGATCGCGGAGTTCCAACTGGTGCAGGCGATGCTGGCCGACAGCCGCGCCGAGATCTACGCCGCCGAATGCATGGTGCTGGACGCGGCACGGCGTTACGACGCGCGCGACCCGTCGGTGCGGACGCTCGCCGCCTGCTGCAAGCTGTTCGCCACCGAGATGGCCGGCCGCGTCGCCGACCGGGCGGTGCAGGTGCACGGCGGCGCGGGCTACATGCACGAGTACAAGGTGGAGCGCTTCTACCGCGACGCGCGGCTCTTGCGGCTGTACGAGGGCACGACGCAGATCCAGCAGATCATCATCGGGCGCGCGGTGGCGGAGGAGGCTCGTGCCTAGCCGCCCGTCCGCCGCATCCAGCCGCGCGGCGGGGGGCTCGCGCCATCTCCGCCTGGGGCTTCGGGCTGGAGGTGCCGGCGAGGGTGCTCCTCTCCGCCCCCGCCGCGAGCGCCGCGACCCGCTCGGCACGGCGCGCTGTGGTGTCTTCCGCTCGTCGCCGCCTCGCTGTGGTTCGCGCCCGATCCGCCGAAAGGGGGCGATGCGCGCCCCGCTGCCGCGGCGCTTCCATGCCCCCGGCATGGACGGGTCCACGCCGGGGACCGGCCAGCAGAGCCTCAGCCTTCCGAAGCACGCGGCGGCGGGGCTGAACCGGTCGGTCGGCATCGCCGCCGCCGCGACGGCGATCTCCCTCTGCCTCGGCGCGCCGACCGGCGTGCCGGGGCTTGGGGGAACATGCTGGCCGCAAGCCGGCAGTTCCCGGCCAAGATCGTGGAGATGATCGGGCGGCTCCAGCGCCTCGGGCGGCGGAAGGCGGAGGCGATGGCGCCGCAGTCGCTCGCCGATCTCGGCGTCCCGCCGCCGGATCCGCATGCAGCGAGCTTCTTCCCGGGCGAGGTGGCAGGACCCATACCGGGGCCTTGAACCGTCGCTCCGCGCGTCGTCACATGGGGCCGACACGCCCGGGTGCCCGCCCATGACGATGCGAATCGCCCCATGTCCGGCCCTTGCCCTCGCCACGGCGCCGCTGCTTGTGCCGGCCGTCCTGTGTGCAGGCTTAGGGGGCGGAACGTCGCCTTGCGGTGCGGGGTTTCCTGCCCTCGCGCGGCAGCCCTTTCGGCGGCCGGTCGGTGCGCTCGATCTTGGTGCGGGACGCGCCGTTCGATCCGCCGGAGTGCAGCGGCGGGATCGGGGCAGCGGAACCGGCCACCGCACTGTCCTGGCGCGCCGAGGGACCACCCCGCTGGCGTTTCAGCCTCCGCCGCGGCCGGATGGTTTCGAACCGCACGCCCTGCTGCGCCGAGGCAGGCGCCGGGATCTTCCCCTTCGTGACCGGCGACGCCGGTCGCCGCCGCGCGACACCGCTCGGCCTGCACGAGCTCGCGCGCGAGCGCCTGCCGGGGCTTTTCCTCATGCAGCAGGTGGACGTGACGGGCGCCTCGCCCCGGGCGCTTGGATTTCGGCAGGGCACCCGCGGCATGCTCCACGCGGGCGCTACGCTCGGCTAAGGCAGGAGAGGGGGCAGCGATGCTGAGCCGCGAGCAGAACGAGAGAATCACCCGTGTCGGCCCCGGCACGCCCTGCGGCGCGCTGCTCCGGCGCTACTGGCAGCCGATCGCTCTGGCCGAGGAGCTCGAGGGCCCGCGGCCCGTCCGCCCGGTGCGGGCGCTCGGCCAGGATCTCGTGCTGTTCCGCGACGAGGCCGGGCGGCTCGGCCTGCTCGACCGCGACTGCCCGCACCGCAACGCCGACCTTGCCTATGGCAGGCTCGAGGACGGCGGGCTCCGCTGCCCGTTCCACGGCTGGCTGTTCGACGTGCAGGGCCGCTGCCTCGAGACGCCGGCCGAGCCCGAGGGCAGCACGCTGTGCACGCGGATACGCCAGCGCTCCTACCCCGTGCTCGAGCGGAGCGGCATCGTCTTCGCCTATCTCGGCGAGGGCGCGCCGCCCGCGCTGCCCGCCTTCGACTGCTTCGTGGCGCCGCCCACCCACACCTTCGCCTTCAAGGGGCTGATCGAGTGCAACTGGCTGCAGGCCCTCGAAGTCGGGATCGATCCGGCGCACGCCTCCTTCCTGCACCGCTTCTTCGAGGACGAGGACACCACCGCCTCCTACGGCCGTCAGTTCCGCAGCGCCTCCGACGGCTCCGACCTGCCGATGACCTACGTGCTGCGGGAGTTCCCGCGCCCGCGGATCGAGGTGGAGCCGACCGAATACGGGCTGCGGATCGCCGCGCTGCGCCAGATCAACGAGGCGACGACGCATGTGCGCGTGACCAACCTCTATTTCCCGCAGGCCTTCGTGATCCCGATGAGCGCGGAGATGACGATCACCCAGTGGCACATCCCGGTGGACGACACCCGCTGCTACTGGATCGCCATCTTCACGAGCTTCGGCGCGCCGGTGGACCGCGCGGCGATGCGCGCCCAGCGCCTCGAGTCCTACAGCCTGCCGGACTACCTGCCGAAGCGGAACCGCCGCAACGACTACGGCTACGACCCCGAGGAGCAGAAGCGCGCCACCTACACGGGCATGGGCCACGACATCAACGTGCACGACCAGTGGGCGGTGGAAAGCCAAGGGCCGATCCAGGACCGCACGCGCGAGCATCTGGCATCGTCGGACAAGGCGATCGCCGCCAACCGGCGGTTGCTGATGCGCGCGATCGCGGCGGTGGAGGAGGGGCGAGACCCGCCGCTGATGCTGGACGAGGAAGCGGCGCGGCGCCTGACCGGCCCGGCGACGATCGACGCCATGGCCCCGGCCGATCGCTGGCAGAGCCACTGGCGCGAGGCCGTGGCCCGCCGCCGCGCCGCCGCCCCCTGGGCGCCGCCGGCGCTCGCCGCCGAATGACCCTCGCCGAGCGGGCGGGCGCGAACACCGCCGAACGCCGCGCCCGGGCGGCCGAGGTTCTGGCCGAGCTGTCGGCCGAAGGGGTGGAGGTGATCCGCCTCTCCTTCGCCGACCAGCACGGCATCCTGCGCGGCAAGACGATCGTCGCGGGCGAACTGTCCGCAGCCTTCGAGCACGGCGTGACGATGACGACGACGCTGCTGCTCAAGGATTCCTCGCACCGCACCGTCTTTCCGGTGTTCACCGCCGGCGGCGGGCTCGGCGTGAAGGAGCTGGAGGGCGCGGCCGACTGCATCCTGCTGCCGGACCCCTTCACCTTCCGCATCCTGCCCTGGGCGCCGCATACCGGCTGGCTTCTGTGCGAGGCGCATTTCGCCGACGGCCGCCGCGTGCCCTTCTCGACCCGCGGGCTCTTGCAGGATTGCCTCGCCCGCGCCGCGTCGCAGGGCTTCGGCTACATGACGGGCATCGAGGTGGAGTTCCACATCTTCCGCCTGCTCGACCCGAAGCTCTCGCCCGCCGATGCCGGGCAGCCGGGCACGCCGCCCGAGGTCGCGCTGCTGACGCAGGGCTACAACTACCTCACGGAGAGCCGCTACGACGCGCTCGACCCGATCCTCGAGACGCTGCGGCGGGAGACGCAGGCGCTCGGCCTGCCGCTGCGCTCTATGGAGGTGGAGTTCGGCCCCTCGCAGGTCGAGTTCACCTTCGCCGCCCGGCCCGCGCTGGAAAGCGCCGACATCATGCTGCTGTTCCGCTCGGCGGCGAAGCAGGTGGCGCGCCGGCACGGCCACCACGTGACGTTCATGTGCCGCCCGCGGATCCCGAACGTCATGTCCTCCGGCTGGCACCTGCACCAGTCGCTGACCGAGGCGGCGACGGGGCGGAACCTGTTCGCCGGGCGCGACGGGGCGCTGCTGTCGGACACCGCGCTCCACTTCCTCGGCGGGCTGCTGCACCACGCGCGCGCGGCGGCCGCCTTCTCGACGCCGACGCTGAACGGCTACCGCCGCTACCGGCCCCATTCGCTCGCTCCCGACCGCGCGATCTGGGGCATCGACAACCGCGGCGTGATGCTGCGCGCCCTCGGCCGGCCCGGCGATCCGGCCACCCGGATCGAGAACCGCGTCGGCGAGCCGGCGGCGAACCCCTACCTCTACATGGCGTCCCAGCTCGCCTTCGGGCTCGATGGCGTCGCCGCGCGGCGCGATCCCGGTCCGCCCGCCGACACGCCCTACGAGACGAAGGCCGAGCCGCTGCCGAGGAGCCTCGGCGAGGCGCTCGCCGCGCTCGAGGCCGACGAGGTGGCGCGCGAGGCCTTCGGCGCCGGCTTCATCGACTATTTCTGCCGCATCAAGCGCGCCGAGATCGCCCGCTTCGAGGCCGAGGTGAGCGAGTGGGAGCAGCGCGAATACTTCGACCTGTTCTGAGCATGCGCATCGCGGTCATCGGCAACGGCATCGTCGGCACCTGCTGCGGCGCCTGGCTGCAGCGGGACGGGCACGAGGTGGTGTTCATCGACCCGCTCGGCCCCGCGGAAGCGGCGTCCTTCGGCAATGCTGGCTCGCTCTCGCCCTCGGCCTGCCTGCCCGTCGGCATGCCGGGGATGTGGAAGAAGGTGCCGGGCTGGCTGCTCGACCGGCTCGGCCCGCTGACGGTGCGCTGGTGGTATGCGCCCTTCGTCGCGCCCTGGCTGTGGCGGTTCCTCCGCGCATCCTCGCCGGCCGAGGTGGTGCGGATCGCCACCGCGATGCGCGGGCTGCTCGCGCCGATCTTCGAGTGCTACGAGCCGCTGCTGCAGCGCGCCGGCGCGACGGGCCTCATGCGCCGCAGCGGCTGCCTCTACGTCTATTCCTCGCGGCAGGCGGCGAAGCAGTGGGCGTGGGGGATGGAGCTCCGCCGCCGCCTCGGCGTCGAACTCCGCGAGGTGGGCGAGGAGGAGCTCGCCGCGCTGGAACCGGACCTCAAGGGCCGCTTCCGCTTCGGGCTGCTGGCGCCGGAGAACGGCTCCACCCCAGATCCCGGGGCCCTTACCCGCGCGATCTTCGCCCAGTGCGAGAAGGACGGCGCCACGACGGTCCGCGCGCGTGCCGGCGGTTTCCGGCTGCGCGGCGGCTCGGTCGCCGCCGTCACGCTCGAGGGCGGCGGGGAGATGGCCTGCGACGGGGTCGTGCTCGCCGGCGGCGCGTGGTCGGCGCGGCTCGCGCGGCAGCTCGGGCCCGCGATCCCGCTCGAGACGCAGCGGGGCTATCACGTCACGGTCGAGAGCAGCACGCTCGGCCTCACGCACACCGTCATGGCCGTCGAGCACAACATCATGGCGAATCCGATGCGCATGGGGCTGCGCCTTGCCGGCACCGTCGAGTTCGCAGGCCTCTCCGCCGCGCCGGACATGCGCCGCGCCGATGCGCTGCTTGCGCGCGGACGCGAGATCTTCCCCCATCTCGACACCTCGCGCGTCACGCGCTGGATGGGCCATCGGCCCTGCCTGCCGGATTCCATGCCGGTGATCGGGCGGGCGCCGCGCGCGGACAACGCGTGGTTCGCCTTCGGGCACGGGCATGTCGGCATGTGCGGCGCGGCGAGCACGGGGCGGGAGGTGGCGAATCTCGTCGCCGGGCGCGCGCCGCAGATCGACCTCTCGCCCTTCTCGCCCACGCGCTTCCGGCGGGCGGCGTGAGGCGGCGCTTCGCCCTCGCGCTCGACCAGGGGGGGAGCTTCCTCGACATCCTGGCCGCACCCCTGCACGATTCCCGAGAGGGGGCGCGCATCGCCAAGCGGCCGCGCCGGGAGGACATCGCCGAGGCGCTCTCCGCCTTCCTCGCACGCGAGGCGATCGCGCCCGGCGAGGTGGCCTCCATCACCATCGCCACGACGCTCGCGGCCAACGCGCTGCTGACGGGCGAGGCCTCGCCGGTCGCCCTCATCGCCACCCGGGGCTTCACCGATCTGCCCGATCTCGGCCGGCAGTCCCGGCCTGATCCCGACGATGCCGATCCGCCGCCGCCCACACCGCCCTGGCTGTGCCCGCCGGAGTGGCGCTTCGGCCTGCCCGGCCGCATCGCCGCCGACGGCAGCGAGGCGGAGCCGCTCGACGAGGCCGCACTCGCGCGCATCGCAGCGGCCGTTCCGCCCGGTGTGCCGGTGGCGGTGTGCCTGCTGTTTTCCCATCGCAACCCGGCGCATGAACTTCGCGTGCGTGCCGCGCTGCCGCATGCCACGCTGTCGCACCGGGTGGATCCGCAGCCGCGCGAGTTCGAGCGGATGTTGACCACGCTCGCCGCCGCCTCGCTCGCGCCGCTGCTTGCGCGCCTGCTCGAAGATCTTTCG
>JANWXJ010000038.1 GCA_025055335.1 Acetobacteraceae bacterium | reverse complement strand
CGCCGATGGGTCATCGAGCGCAGCTTCGGATGGCTCATCAAGAACCGCCGCCTCGTCCGCGACTTCGAGCAGCGCACCGACGTCGCCGAAACCCTCATCCGTATCGCCGCCACCGCCACCATGCTCCGCCGCATCGCGTAGCGTCCATCACTTCTCAAACACGCTCTCAGACTGCCGCGGCGGCCGAGGGTGCCGCCGCGGCCCGGGCCGCGACGCCGCCCGAGGCCCGCGCCGACGTGCTCGAGCGCGCGTCGGACCTGCGCGAGGCGCGCGTGCCGCAACGCCTTGCCCTGATCGTGCGCGAGGCCGGCAAGACCCTCCCGAACGCCGTCGGCGAGCTGCGCGAGGCGGTGGCCTTCCTGCGCTACCACGCGGCGGAGCCGCACGGCTTCGGGGTCGCGACGCACCGGCCGCCCGGCGTGATCGCCCGCATCTCGGCCTCGAACCTCCCGCTCGCCATCTTCACCGGCCGGGTCGCCGCCGCGCTCGCGGCGGGCAATACGGTGCTGGCCAAGCCGGCGGAGCAGGCGCCGCTCGTGGTGGCGGCGGCCGCCGCCATCCTGCACGAGGCGGGCGTGCCGCGCGGCGCGCTGCAGCTCCTGTTCGGGACGGGCGCGTCGGCGCCCGCCTCGTCGAGGATCCGCGCGTGCGCGGCGTGCTGTGGGCAGTTTCGTCGCGCCAAGGCTGATCGAGATCGGCAGCGCCGCGGAGCTGACGCGCGAGGTGTTCGGGCCGGTCCTGCACGTGCTGCGGTTCCGGCGCGACGGCATCGAGCGGCTTTTCCGCGCGATCAACGCGGCCGGCCACGGCCTGACCTTCGGCCCGCATTCGCGCCTCGACGCGGCGATCGCGCGCATCACTGCCGGCGCCGCGGCAGGCAACCTCTACGTCAACCGCAACAGGATCGGCGCCGTCGTCGGCGTGCAGCCCTTCGGCGACCATGGCCTTTCCGGGACCGGGCCGAAGGCGGGCGGTCCTCTCTGCCCGAGGCGCCTGCTGTCGGCCTGCCCGGCGGAGCCGCCGCTGCCTCCCACCCGGCCGCCGCCTTCGGCCGCTCCGGTATCGTGGTGGAGGAGTTCTGCCGCGAGCCCTGGCTGCTCGTCGTGCCGGCGGCGCATCGTTTGGCCGGCCGCGACGTCGTGACGCCGCGGGACCTCGCGGGGGGAGCGGTTCGTCTCCCTGACGCGCAACGCGGTCGGTCGCATGCAGCCGACAGGCTGTTCGATCAGCGCTGTTCGTCACGCACGACCTCGCGATCACTTCCGAGATCCGCGACCGCATCGCCGTGATGGATGCGAGCGAGATCGTCGAGCGCGGGCCGACCGAGGAGGTCATGCGGCGCCCGAGGCACCGGTACGCTGCCGCGCTGCTCGGGACGTCGGCCCCGTTCGAGCGCCGAGACGCATTCCTCTGCCAAATCGCGGGCGAGCCGGGGCAGCGGCAGCCGGCGCAGGGCTGCCATTCCGCGCCGCGCTGCCCGCGAACGACAGCCGAATGCGCGACCGTGCACCCCGACCTCGCCGAGACGAGCCGGGGCAATCGATCCTGCTGTCTGCTCGATGGTCGCTGAGCGCGATCAGGCCGCGGCCGCGACGATCGCGGTGGAGGTCCGCCATCTCGTCCTCGAGTTCCCCGCCGCCGGACGGTCGCAGGGGCGCGGCGTGGTGCGGGCGCTCGACCACGTCAGCCTGGATGTCGGGGCGGGGAAGTTTCTCGGCCTCGTCGGCCTATCCGCCACCCGCAAGACGACGCTCGGCAAGACCATCCTCGGCAGCAACGGCCGCGAAGCGGCGGCATCCTCCATCGCGGTCGCGGCCTAGCCGCCCTGCCGCCGGCGTGGTGGGCGCCCTTCCGGCGCGAGCTGCAGATGGTGTTCCAGGATCCGCTCTCGGCCTTCAACCAGCGCTTCACGATCGGCAGCTCGCGCGCGCTGCCGCCGCGGCTGCGCGGGATCTGCCCGCCGGACCGGATCCCCGAGAAGGCGGGCAGGCTGCCGAGGAGGGTCGGTCTGGACGCCGAGCATGCCGCCCGCTACCCGCACGAGCGCTCCGGCGGGCAGCTCAAACGTGTCGCCATCGCCCGCGCGCTGAGCGTCGGTCCACGGCTCATCGTGGCCGACGATGCGGTGTCGGAGCTCGATGTCTCGGTGCGCGCGCAGATCCTGAACCTTCCAAAGCGGATGAACCGGGAGACGGGCGTAGGAATCGTCTTCATCACGCATGATCTCGGCGTCGCGCTTCCTGTGCGACCGCATCGCCGTCATGGTCTTCGGGCGCAACGTGGAGCTGGGCCCGACCGAGCAGGTGCTGAACGATCCGCGCCACCCCTAAACCCGCAGCCTGATCTAGGCGCGCCGCGCCGGTGGCGCGCCTGTGGCGACGGACGCGGACGGGGCGGCGCTCGTCAGTCCCGATCCGGCCCGGGCCTGCAACTTCGCCGCCCGCTGTGCGCGGCGCGTACCGCGCTGCCTGGCGCTGCGCCGGCGGCGCCGGGCACGCGGCCGCCTGCTTCTCGCCGGTCGGGGCAGGCACCGAGCCCGCCGCGGCGCCGACCGAGGATGACGCGGCGCCGGTGACCGGGCCGGGCTAGCGCCGCACGCGGCGGCGCGCGGCGGCGGGGCGGGCGGCGTCAGTTCTCCGGCTGGAACCCGCTGTCGCGGACGACCGGCCCCCATTCGTCGCGTTCGCGGCGGATGCGGGCGGCGAAATCGGCGGGGCTCGCCGAGACGGTGGCGGAGAATTCCAGCCGTTCGAGCGCGGCCACCATGTCCGGCATCGCTGCGACGCGCGCGATGGACGCATGCAGCCCCTGCACGATCGCGGCCGGCGTGCCCGCAGGCAGCAGGGCGCCGAACCATTCGTCCTTCGAGAGATCGGCATGGCCGAGTTCGGCCATGGTGGGCACGTCGGCATAGCGCGGATTGCGCTGGGCGGAGGTGATCGCGAGCATCCGCGCGCCGCTGCCGTGCTGGGGCGAGACGTCGCCGAGAACGCCGACGAACAGCGGCAGCCGCCCGCCGACCAAATCCTGCACCGCGGGCACCGCCCCGCGATAGGGCACATGCGTCAGCCGCAGGCCGAACTTGCGGGCGAACATCACCCCGAGGAAATGCGGCGCCGAGCCCGCGGCGGGAGAGGCGAAGGGCACCTCGCCCGGCTGCGCGCGCAGCCAGTCCACCAGCTGGGCGAGGCTGCGGGCAGGGTGGCTCGCCGGCACGGCGAAGGTGAAGGGGAAGGTGCAGACGGTGGAGACGGGGATCAGATCCGTCAGCGCATCGTAGCGGACCTCGCGCGGGAACACGTGCGGCTGCAGCGTCAGCATCGAGGCCGGCGTCTGCAGATAGACGCTGCCGTCCTTCTCGGCGTCGCGAACATGTTCCACGGCGATCCGCCCGGCAGCGCCGACGCGGCCGTCCACCACCAGCGAGGGCGCGTAGATCCCGCGCAGGCGCTCGGCATACAGCCGCGCGACCACGTCGGACGAGCCGCCGGCGGGGAAGCCGATGACGATGCGCGCCGTGCGCTGGACGACCTGCGCCGTGGCGATCGCGGGGCAGGCGAGGGCCGCGCCGAGGCTGAGGGCGGCGCGGCGGCCGAGGCGGAACTGCATGAGACGATCCCTCCCTTGCGTGCGGCATCCGCCGCTTGAACTCGTCACTTATACGCCATAACAATGGCGCGCCGAACAACGAAGATGGGGAGGGAAGTTTCCATGCCGTCCGTCGGTCGCCGCGCCGCCCTGGCGCTCGGGCTGCTCTCCGCCGCCGGCCCGGCCGGGGCGCAGACGGTGGGCCGCAATGTCCGCGTTCTCGTCGGCTTCGCCGCAGGCGGCCCGACCGACCTCGTCGCCCGGCTGTACACCGAGCGGCTGCGCCCCGGCTATGCCGCCGCCGCGATCGTCGACAACCGTCCCGGCGCCTCCGGCAGGCTGGCGGTCGAGGCCGTCCGCGGCGCCGAACCGGACGGCGCGACCCTCCTCGTCACGCCGGCGAGCGTGATGACGCTGCAGCCGGTGGTGTTCCCGCGCGAGGCCCGCTACGACGCGACGACCGACCTCACGCCGGTCTGCACCGTCTGCGATTTCGGCTTCGGGATCGCCGTGCCTATGAGCCATCCGGCGCGCAGCTTCGCCGAGCTCGTCTCCTGGGTTCGCGCCCAGCCGCAGGAGGTCGCCTACGGGTCGCCCGGCAGCGGCTCCGGCCCGCATTTCCTTGGCGAGATGCTCGGCCAGGCGATCGGCAAGCGTCTCAACCACATTCCCTATCGCGGCAGCGTGCTGGCGGTGCAGGACACGCTGGCCGGGCGGGTGCCGATCTCGATCGCCGTGCTGTCGGACCAGGTGCCGCACCACGGCACGGGGCTGCGCATCCTTGCCGTCACCTCCGACACGCGCGTCCCGCGCCTGCCCGATGTGCCGACGGTGGCGGAGGCCGGGATGCCACAACTCGCCATCAGCGAATGGATGGGCCTGTTCGCGCCGCCGCGCACGCCGCCCGCCATCGTCGAGGCGCTGCACCGGATCGTCGCCGCCGCGGCGCAGACGAACGAGGTGCGGGAGACGCTCGCGCGGTTCGAGTTCCAGCCGACGGTCACCGGCTCGGATGCCTTCCCCGCCCGCATCCGCCGCGAGCGCGACACCTGGGCGAGGGTGGTGCGGGACAGCGGCTTCCAGCCGGAGACCTGATCCGCGGCAGTCCGGGGAACGCGGCCTTCCGCCCCTGCGCGAGGGTGCGGCCGCGGCCATCCGGCGCGCGGCCGTGGCGATCGGCCGCTGCGCCTAGCGGGCGACGGCCGCGATCACCTCGGGCGGGATGGGGTGGGAGCGGATGGCGCCCGTCTCGGGATCTCGCACCGTCCACACCCGCGTCTCGCTCGCCTCCACCGCCAGCGCCTCGCCCTTCAGCAGCCGGTGCTGCACGTCGAAGGAGGAGCGGCGGAAGGCGGCGACGCGCGATTCGATCACCACCTCATCGCCATAGGCGGAGGGGATGAGGAAGCGCGCCCGCGTGTCCACCATCGGGATGCCGAGGATGCCGAAGCGCGCTATCCAGCGGATCTTCGGCATGCCGAGGGCGGCCTGGAACAGCCCGCCGGTGGCGGCGTCGAACATCGCGAAGTAGCGCGGATAGAATACGATCCCGGCCGGATCGCAGTCTCCCCATTCGATCACGACGGGCCGACGGGTGACGAGGGTCGGCTCAGGCATCGGAAGTCTCGAGCAGCAGGGCGATGCCCTGGCCGCCGCCGATGCAGGCGGAGGCGATCCCGTAGCGCCCGCCGCGCCGGCGCAGTTCCCGCGCGCAGGTGACGGCGAGCCTGATCCCGGTGGCGGCGAGCGGGTGGCCGATCGCGATCGCCCCGCCATTGACGTTGAGGCGCTCCTCGTCCAGCCCGAGTTCGCGCACGCAGGCCAGCACCTGGGCGCCGAAGGCCTCGTTGATCTCGATCAGGTCGATCTGCTCGAGCCTGAGGCCGGTGCGGGCGAGGAGCGCGCGGATCGCCGGTACCGGGCCGATGCCCATGATCTCCGGCGGGCAGCCGACGGCGGCCGCCGCGACGAACCGCGCAAGCGGCCGCCGGCCGCGCGCCGCCGCGCCGGACCCGACCACCGCCGCCGCGGCGCCGTCCACGATCGCCGAGGAGTTGCCGCCCGTCTGCACGCCGCCGAAGGCGGGGCGTATCGTCGCAAGACGCTCGGGCGGCGAGGGGCGGGGATGGGTATCGGCCGCGACGCGCCCGACGCCGCGCGGCAGGCGTATGCCGCGCTCGCGCAGCCCGGGGCGGGAAAACACGCAGTCCTCGACGGGCAGGATCTCGTCGTCGAAGAAGCCCGCCGCCTGTGCCGCCAGGGCGCGCTCGAAGCTGCGGGCGGCGAAGGCGTCCACCTCGCCGCGGGTGATGGCGTAGCGGCGGGCGAGTTCCTCGGCCGTCCCTCCCATGGACAGGCCGCAGGCGGGATCAAGCAGCGCCTCCCACAGGAAATCCTTGAACTCGACCGGCGCGCCGAGCGGGAAGCCGTTGCGGTGGGTGAAGGCGCAGATCGGGTTGCGGCTCATGCTCTCCGCCCCGGCGGCGAGGGCGAAGCCCGCCCCGTGCCGCTCCACGGCATGCGCCGCCTGCACGAGCGCCTCGATGCCGGTGCCGCAGACGCGCTGCACGAGCAGCGCCGGCACCTCGAGCGGAGCCCCGGCGTAGAGGCCGATGTGGCGCGGCAGCATGTAGGCGTCGAAGCTCGCCGGAGCGAGCGAGCCGGCGACGACGAAGCCGATCTCCGGCCCCTCGAGCCCCGCCTTGGCGAGCGCCCCGCGGGCTGCGGCGATGCCGAGATCGATCGGCGAGACGGCGGAGAGCGCCCCGCCGAGATCGGCGAAGGGCGTGCGTGCGCCGGCCAGCAGCCAAGCGTCGTTCCAGGAGGAGAAGAGCGCGCTCACGGTTCCACTCCGATGACGCACGGCGGCGGCGGTTCGGCGTAGAGCGCCTCGACCAGCGCCGCCCGCCGCGCGAGCACGGCGCGCTGGTTGATGCTGCCCTTGTCGGTGATCTCGCCGGCGTCGAGGGACAGCGGTTCGGTGAGCAGCACGGCGCGCAGCACGCGCTGGCTGCTGCCGCTGGCCTGCCGTGCGAGCGCGGAAAGACGCGCGGAGATCTCCGCCCTGATGCCCGGATGCAGCGCCGGATCCTCGCCCGCAGGCACCAGGCGGGCGATCGCCTCGGGTTCGGGAATCAGGATGGCGGCCAGCCAGTCGCGGTCCGGCGCGGCGATCACCGCATCCTTCACGTAGGGCGCGAGCGCGGCGATGAGTTTCGCCCGCAGCGGCCCCACGCTCACCCAGGTGCCGGTGGAGAGCTTGAAGTCCTCGGTGATGCGGCCGTCGAAGCGGAAGCCCTTGGAAAGATCGGCTGGGTCGAGCGGCACCAGCGCGTCGCCGAAGCGGTAGAAGCCCTCCTCGTCGAAGGCGGCGGCGGTGGCTTCGGGATTGCGCCAGTAGCCCGGGGTGATGGAGGGGCCGCGCACGCGGGCCTCCATCTTGTCGCCGACCGGCGCGAGCTTGAGTTCGACCCCGGGCACGGGCAGCCCGACGGCGCCGGATTCCGAATACTCCTCCCGCACGCAGAGCGCGAAGGGGGCCGTTTCGGTGGCGCCGAGGCCGGTGATCATCGGGATCTTCTCGCCGCGTTCGGCGAGCGCGAGCCGGTCGAACTCGTCCCAGATGTGCTGCGGCAGCCCGGCAGCGGAGTAGAACATCATCCGAAGGCGCGAGAAGAAGTGCCGCCTGAGCGCCGGATCCTCCTTGAGGTGGTGCACCAGTTCCTCGAAGCCGCGCGGCACGTTGAAGTAGATCGAGGGCGCGATCTCCCGCAGGTTGCGCAGGGATTCGGCGAAGCCGCCGGGCACCGGCCGGCCGTCGTCCATGTACATCGTACCGCCGTTGTAGAGCACGATGCCGAGGTTGTGGTTGCCGCCGAAGGTATGGTGCCAGGGCAGCCAGTCGAGCAGGACGGGCGGTTCCTCGCCCATGAAGGGGAAGGCCTCGAGCAGCATCTGCTGGTTGGAGCAGAGCATGCGCTGGGTGTTGACCACCCCTTTCGGCAGACCGGTCGAGCCGGAGGTGAAGAGGATCTTCGCCGGCGCGTCGGGGTCGATCGCGGCGGCGGCGCGCTCCACCGCGTCCGTCGCGCGTGTCTGCCGCAGCGCGGCCACATCCTCCGCGCCGATCACCTCCGTGCCGGGAGGCACGGCGGCGGCGATCGCCTCGGCGAAGCGGGCGCGATCATTGGCGAAGACAAGGCCGGGCGTGAGCAGGTTCAGGCAATACCGGAGCTTCGCGTAGTCCTTCGCCAGGAGCGAATAGGACGGTGAGACGGGCGCGACCGTCACGCCGACATGCAGCGCCGCGATCGTCAGCACCGCCTGGTCGAGGCAGTTGCCGGAGAGGATGACGAGCGGCCGTTCGGCGGAGAGCCCGCGGTCGAGCAGGGCCTGGCCGACGGCGCGCGCGGCTTCCAGCATCCCGGCGTGGGTCAGGCCGCGCCAGGCGCCGTCGGGGCCGCGGCGGGCGATGAGAAGCCGGTCGGGCGCCGCGGCCGCCCAATGCTCCAGCCGCTCCGTCAGCCGGCGCGGATAGGCCCCGAGCCTGCCCTCGGGCAGCACCATCAGGCAGCCGTCGCTGCGCCGTTCGAAGCGCACCGGACCCGGCCCGAGCGGCCGGCGGCGGGCACGCGTGACGGAAGCGGACATCCCGTCCCTCTGCAATTGGTTATGCGGCATAATATCTTCCCGGCGTGCCCCTTCCAAGGGCCGCGCGCGCTTCGCATACTGCGCCCATGCCCGCTCTCGCCCGCCGCGCCGAACCGCCGCCGCCCGCGCCGACCGAGCCCGTCTCCCTCGGGCCGCTCGAGGACCGCCTCGGCTTCTGGCTGCGCCTCGCCCAGCAGGCCGCCTTCGAGGCGTTCCACCGGCGGATGGCTCCTCTCGGCCTGACGCCCGGGCGCATGGCGCTTCTGCTCCTGCTCGAGTCGGGCCGGGATCTGCGGCAGTCGGAGATCGCCGAGGCGCTGCGCGTCAAGCCGTCGAATCTCGCGGTGCTGGCCAGCGCGCTCGAGGCGGAGGGCGTGATCCGCCGCATCGAGGATCCGCGCGACCGCCGCGCCGTCCGCCTCCGGCTCACCCCGGCCGGGCGGACGCTGCTGCGCCGGGCGAGGCTGCAGGAGGCGGAGGTGGAAAGAGAACTCGCCGCCCGCCTGGACGCGGCAACGCGGCAGACGCTTCTCGCCGCGCTGCGCCGGATCGCCGGGGCATGACCGCCATGCCGGTCAGCCTCCGCTTCGCCGGGGATGTCGCCTTCATCGGCCTCGACCGGCCGGAGAAGCGCAACGCCATCAGCGACGCCCTGCTGTCGGCCCTCGAGGCGAGGATCGAGGAGGCACAGGGCAGAGCGCGCGCGATCGTCGTCTTCGGCCACGGGCCCTGCTTCTCGGCCGGACTCGATCTCGCCGAGCATCGTTCGCGCCAGGCCGAGGAGGTGTTCTGGCACTCCCGCGGCTGGCATCGCGTGTTCCGGCGCCTGCGCGAGGGGCGGGTGCCGGCGGTGGCGGCGATCCACGGGGCCTGCGTCGGCGGCGGGCTCGAACTCGCCGCCGCCTGCCACATCCGCGTCGCGGCGCCGGATGCGTTCTTCGCCCTGCCCGAGGGCGTGCGCGGCATCTTCGTCGGCGGTGGCGCCAGCGTGCATGTGGCGCGGCTGATCGGGGCCGCGCGCATGGCCGACATGATGCTGACCGGGCGCGCCCTCGACGCCGAGGCGGCGGAACGCGCGGGCCTCGTCACCTACATCGCCGCCGACCCGGTGGCGAAGGCAGGCGAGGTGGCGGCGAAAGCTGCAAAGGCGGCGCCGCTCACCGTGCTCGGGGTGCTGCAGGCGCTGCCGCGGATCCAGGACATGGCCGAGTCCGACGGGCTGTTCGTCGAGAGTCTCGTCGCCGCCCTGGCGCAGACCGGGCCGGAGGCCGAGGCGCGGCTGTCCGAGTTCCTCGCCAAGCGGGCACCGAAGGCAGGGGAGGCGTGAGCATGGAACTGGCGGGAGGGTCGGCGATCATCACCGGCGGCGGTTCCGGACTCGGCGCCGCCACGGCCGAGGCGCTGGCCGCGGCCGGCGCGAAGGTGGTGGTGTTCGACATCGACGCGGCGAAGGCGGAGGCCGTGGCGGCCCGGATCGGCGGCGTGGCCATGGCTGGCGACGTGGCGGAGGAGGCGCCGCTCGCCGCGGCCGTCGAGCGGGCCGCCGCGCTCGCGCCGCTGCGCGTGGCCGTCGCCTGCGCCGGTATCGCTCCAGCCGCACGCGTTGCCGGCCGCGGCGGTCCGCACGATCTCGGGCTGTTCTCCCGCGTCGTGCAGGTGAACCTGATCGGCAGCTTCAACCTCCTGCGCCTCGCCGCGGCGCGGATGGCCGCAAGCGAGCCGCTTCCCGGCGGCGAACGCGGCCTCGTCCTGCTCACCGCCTCGATCGCCGCCTTCGAAGGGCAGATCGGCCAGGCGGCCTATGCGGCGAGCAAGGGCGGCATCGTCGGCCTGACCCTGCCGGCCGCGCGCGAACTGGCGCGGTTCGGCGTGCGCGTCGTCACCCTCGCGCCCGGGCTGTTCCACACGCCGCTCATGGATACGCTCTCGCCCGAGGCGCGCGACGCCCTCTGCCGCCTGCCCCTGTTCCCGCAGCGCCTCGGCCGCCCGGAGGAGTTCGCCGCGATGGTGCTGGCGGTCGCGGCGAACCCCCTCTTGAACGGCAGCACCATCCGCCTCGACGGCGCGCTGCGTCTGCCCCCGGCGTGAGGGACGGCGCAGCCGGGCCTGCCCCATTCGGTCGCGGACGGGATCGTATCCGGGGCGGTAGCTCGGCAGCCGTGAAGAACGCGTAATGCCGGGGTTTCCCTGGGGTTTTCGGCCGGCGCAGGTCTTCGCGTTCGCAAGGTTACAGTCCGGGGCGGGCGGAAGCCTTGCAAATCGGCGCCCGTGTTGAAGCCGGTCGAGCGGCGTGATTCCCTCGCTGCGTCGCCGCGCTGGAGCCCGCCGATGCCGCCCGTTTCGCCCCCGTCCGGGCGGCCCGAACTCTTCCGCTCGGCGCTGGTGAACTTGGTCGACCGCTGCCATCCCCTGGTGCGGCTCGCGGGCCTGATCGACCGGGAGCGCTTCGCGATCGCCTTCGGCCCGCTCTACCGTGAGGGCGTCGGCCGGCCCGCGCTGCCGACCCGCCTGATGGTCGGCCTGCACCTGGTCAAACACATGGACGGTCTTTCCGACGACACCGTCTGCGCCCGCTTCCTCGACAGCCCCTGTGTCCAGCCCTTCTGGGGCGAGGGCCACTTCCGGCACGCCCTGCCGCGCGACCGTTCCTCGATGAGCCGCCGACGCAAGCGCATCGGGCCCGAGCGGCTCGAACTGCCGCTGGCCGAGACGCTCACCGCCGCACAGCGCGCCGGCGCCGCCGAGCCGAAGCACTTCGAGCGGGTGACAGTCGACCCCACCGTCCGGCCCAAGGCGGTGGCGCATCCGACCGACAGCAGGCTGATCCACCGCGGCATCGAGATCCTCGGCCGTCTTGCGCGCCGGCACGGCGTCGCGCTGCGCCAGTCCTACACGCGCGTCTCCACCCATGCCCGGCGTGAGGTCGCCAGGCTGATCCATCGCGGCCGTCACCGCGAGGCCGAGCGGAAGGTCAGCCGCATGCGCACCTGGCTCGGCCGGCTGGCGCGCGACATCGCCCGCAAGATCGCCGGTGCTGCCGAGCCAGTGCGCGCCGCCTTCGCCGCCCCGCTCGACCGCAATGCCCCAGCTGCCGCGCCAGCGGCGCGGCGACCGCGGCCGCGCGAAGATCTACGCGCTGCACGCCCCGGAGGTGGAGTGCATCGGCAAGGGCAAGGCCCGCACCCGCTTCGAGTTCGGGTGCAAGGTCTCTCTCGCCACCAGCAACCGCCCGGCCCCGGGCGGGCAGTTCTTGATCGGTGCCCGCGCCCTGCCGGGCAATCCCTTCGACGGCCACACGCTGGCCGCGCAGATCGCCCGGACCGAGCGCATCACCGGCATCCCCGTCGAGCGCGCCCATGTCGACCGCGGCTACCGCGGCCACGACGCCGACACGCAGCGCGTCTTCGTCTCCGGTCAGAAGCGCGGCGTCACGCCGACCATCCGACGCGAGATCAGGCGGCGCGCCGGCGTCGAGCCGGTGATCGGCCACATGAAGACAGACGGCCATCTCGGACGCAACTTCCTCGCTGGTGCCGCCGGCGACGCCATCAACGTCAGCCTCGCCGCCGCCGGCCACAGCTCCGTCTCCTCCGCGTCTGGCTGATCCGGCTTCTGGCGTTCCTCCCCAGCCTCCTTGCGTTCCGCGCACCCGCACCGCGCCTGCCCTCAGCGCAACCAGCCGCGCGCTGGGATCGCGGTCTTCACCGGGGACCACGAAGCCAAAGCCATGGCCAAGAACAACTGATCCCTACCCGCCAACCGTCCATGGAAGCGGGGCAACTTCACGGACACGCCGACTGTTGCAGATCAGACTAGGTCGGGCCGACCGGTTGGTGGGCGCACAAGGATTCGAACCTTGGACCCGCTGATTAAGAGTCAGCTGCTCTACCAACTGAGCTATGCGCCCGGCAGGCCTGCGTGTGTATCGCCCGGCGGGCGGCCTGTCCACCCCCGCGCCGGATCGGGTCAGATCGGTGAGGCTCATGGCACAGGCCGGGCAGGCTCCTGCACTGACCGCCGATCAGACGGTGTTGGGTGGAGGATGCCGGATTCCGCATATGGGTGGCGGACAGGACACGTCATCCATGCCCTTCACGCCCATGCTGCGACGACATATCTACCGGGCGGCATTCGCGTCAGGCCGGCCGGCGCCTGCGGCTCGGTTCAATGCCCCCTCGGAAGGAGCGCACCTCGGCGCAGCCTCCTGGCTCGGCCTCCTGCCCCTCGGGCCTGTGCGCCATGTGCCGCATGGTCCGGTGCAGCGGCGGAAGCGCTGCAAGGCCGCCAGGTTCGGCCTTGCCGTCGTCCATACGCTTGGCTGCGTCCGGGCAGGCTTGTGGAGCCGGCCGGCGCCAATAGCCGGGCTCGGCCGGTCCGGCTGTGGAAGGCCTGGAAGACGTGCGGCTCTGGCGAGGAGCGCCGGGCTTGGCCGACATCGGCTGACGCGTTGCGTCTCCGCCGCACCCGGCAGCGATGCCCTGAACCGACGGGCACGCGCATGATCGTGGCCCGGCAACTTTCCGGACACTCCGAGACGGCGAGCCTCGTGCCGTTCATGTCCGGCTGCACGAGGCTCCCGTGGAGTGTTGCCCGGGCCGAGGCCGGGGCACAGGCGCCAGCTTCGGCCTGGACCGGGCCAAGCGACCACCCTGGCCGCCCGGCCACCGGGCCCCGATCTCCATCGGGTGCGGGGCCATGATCCCGTGGCTCGAACCAGGACCGCCCCCGCCCTTGGATGCTCCCTACGCCCGCCACGGGAGGGGGCGGAAAGGCCGGAACGCCGGGCGACATCAGCCAGCGGGCGAAGCCGTCTCCGATCCGCGGGTGCGCCGAGGCGCCACTGCAGCAGGGCCTCCGCGGCCGCGCCACGCTGCGCCACCCGTCGCCGCCGGGTCCGTGAACCCCCCAATCCACGAGGCGCTGGCATGTTCCGCGCAGTGGCGATCGAAGGCGCAGGGCGCGCTTGCCTCGTGCTGGCGATGGCTGCAACTGTCCTCGCATGCGTCCAGCACCACGGGAACGGTCCGGCATGATGGACCTCAAGGCCGCGCTTGCCGGCATCGCCCTCATCGAGGACGCCGCGCTCGTCCGCCAGCGCAGCCGCGACTTCTTCTGGTTCAGCCCGATCCTCGAGCGGCGCCTGCGGGGCAAGTCCGCAGACATCGTCGCCTGCCCGCGCGACGAGGCGGAGGTGATCGCGATCGCCGCCGCCTGCGCGCGGCTGCGCGTGCCGCTCACGGTGCGCGGCGCGGGTACCGGCACCTACGGCCAGGGCGTGCCCGAGCAGGGGGGCGTTCTGCTCGACATGACGGGGCTCGACCGCGTGCTGTGGGCCGATCCGGCGCGCGGCGCGCGCGCGGCGGCGGGTGCGCGTATGATGGCGGTGGAGGATGCGGCGCTCGCCGCCGGCGCGGAACTCCGCATGCATCCCTCGACCAAGCGCGTGGCGACGATCGGCGGCTATTTCTGCGGCGGTTCGGGCGGCATCGGCAGCCTGCTGTGGGGCGGCCTGCGCGAGCCCGGGAACCTGCAGGGCGCCCGTGTCGTGACGGTTGAGGAGACGCCGCGCGTGCTTGAGCTGCGCGGGGCCGAGTGCAACCTCGTCAACCGCACCTACGGCAGCACCGGCATCGTGACGGAGGTGGAGGTGCCGCTCGCCCCGCGGCGGGAGTGGCGCGATGCGGTGGCCGCCTTCCCCGGCTTCCTCACCGCGGCGCGGGCCGGCGACGCGCTGGCACGCTCGGGCCTCGGCGCGAAGTTCTGCGACGTGCTGGAGGATACCGCCGCGATCGGACTGCCGCCGGTTCTCGGCGTCGAGGCCGCGCCGCCCGGCGCGCATCTGCTGCTGGCCATGCTCCCGGCCGGGGCCGAGGCCGCCTTCGCCCCGCTGATCGCGGCCCATGGCGGGCGCGTCACCCTTTGGGCCGAAAGTCGCGCGCGAGAGGCCGATCCGCACGCGACGCCCGTCTACGAATGCGCCTGGGGCCACACCACGCTGCATGCCCGCAAGATCGACCGTTCGCTCACCTACCTCCAGACGCTGCATCCGCCGGGCCGCCTGCTCGAGACGGTGGAGTGGTCCTGGCGGCAGTTCGGCGGGCGGGAGATGCCGATGCATCTCTGCTTCCTGATCTACGAGGGGGAGGTGGCGGCGAACGGCGCGCATCTGCTGCGCCTGCCGGCCGATCCCGCGGCGGCCGAGGCGCGGCTGGCCGAGATCATCGCCGCGCACGAGGCGGCCGGCATCCCGGTCGCCAACCCGCATGTGAACACGGTGGAGGCAGGCAGCCGCCACAAGCGCGTGCCGGGCGACCAGCTCGGTTTCAAAGCGAAGGTGGACCCGCACGGGCTGCTGAACCCCGGGAAGATGGCAAGCTACGCCCCGGTGATCCCCTGACCGGCGCCGCCTGACGGAGACAAGCCATGGCTAGCGCCGCCAGCGACAGCGGCAGCCCGCAGCATGACGCCGACCCCTTCGGTGCCTTCGTCGCCCGCGCCGCGGACGGCCCCGCCGTGCCGCACGCAGCCTCCGGCCCGCTCGCCGGCCTCTCCTTCGCGGTGAAGGATCTCCTGGATGTCGCGGGCTTCGTCACCCGCGCCGGCAACCCGGACTGGGCGGCGGGCCGCGCTCCGGCCGCCGCCCACGCCGAGTCGGTCCGCCGCTGCCTCGACGCAGGCGCGCAGTTCGCCGGCAAGACCCATACCGACGAACTTTCGCGAGGCATCTTCGGCGAGACGAGCCAGCACGGCCGACCGCGCAACCCGCTTGTGCCCGGCCGGGTTCCCGGCGGATCGTCCTCGGGGTCGGCCGTTGCCGTCGCATCCGGCCTCGCGGATTTCGCGCTCGGGACCGACACCGGCGGGTCGGTGCGCGCGCCCGCCTCCTTCTGCGGCCTGTTCGGGCTGCGGCCCACGCACGGCCGCGTGCCCTTCGCGGGCGTGATCGCCCAGGCGCCCTCCTTCGACACGGTGGGCTGGCTCGCGTGCGATGCGGCGGTGCTGGCGCGCGTTGGGGCCGTGCTGCTCGATCCGTGGCGCGCGCCGCCCGCTCAGCCCGCGCGCATCGTGTGGGCGGAGGATCTTGCTGCCCTGTGCGACGCCGAGGTGATCGCCCCGGTGCGTCGCGCCGCCGAGGCCGCGCTCGGCCCGCTGGAGGCGGCGCGCTTCGACCCGGCTGGGCCGGAGCGCTTCCTGCGCGCGCAGGCCCCGCTGCAATCGGCCGAGGCTTGGCGAAGTTTCGCCGGATGGATCGACGCGGCGAATCCGCGCTTCACCTTCGAGGTCGCGGCAAGCTTCGCCGCCGGCCGCGACATCCCTCCCGAACGCCTCGCGGAGGCGGCGGCACTGCGCGACGCGCTGCGCGCCGAGACGCCGCGCTTCTTCGCCGGCGGCGCGGCGGTGTTCGCCTTCCCCGCAATGCCTTTCCCGCCGCCGCCCGCCGGGCTGCCGCTGTCGCGGTCCTGGCCGCTCAGGATGCGCATCGTCACGCTCACGGCCGTCGCGGGGCTGCTCGGCGCGCCGGTGCTCGTCGCGCCCGGGGCGCGGGTTGAGGGGCTGCCCGTCGGCGTCGCGCTGATGGCGGCACCCGGCGGCGACGAGGCGCTGCTTGCGCTCGCTCAGCGCTTCGCCGCCAGCACCGCGACGAGCCCGCCGCCCGGCGGGCCCTGATGTTCCGCCCCGCCCGAGACGAACACCCGCCCGTCGCCTGCCACCGCCGCCACCAGCGCGCCCAGCGCGCCGCGCAGGTGCCGCTGCGGATCGAGATCGGTGTCGCCCAGCATGGTGTGGCGATGCCCGCGGATCAGCCCGTCGCGCGAGGGTTCCCCCTTGGCGATCACGCCGAGGATGCGGTGGCGCTCCTGCTCCGGCACGCAGGGATCGGCGGCGAGCCCGGCGGCGCGGAACGCGGCGACGATGCCCGGCAGGTCCAGCAGGTCGGCCATCGGCGCGACGCCGAGCGCGATGCCGTCGGCCCATCCCTCGGCGTGGCCCAGCACCACCACCTCGTTGCACGTCACCTCGATGCCGGAGGAGACGGAGGCGCGCGGGCTCCACAGCGAAAAGTCGGAGAGCAGCGCCTCCGCCCGCGCCGCGGCGGGCGCGACCTCGCCGAGCGCCAGCGCGACGCCGATCGCCGCCGCGGCG